>JBGSSK010000264.1:0-6770 GCA_041737095.1 Parvularculaceae bacterium
GAGCCGCCGCATCGCCGCGGCGGCCGGCTGCAGCACGCGTTTGACCGGCGCGACGATCAGGAAGATCGCGATCTCGACGAGCCGCGCCGCGAAGGCGTACATCGCGACAATGCTGGGACCGGCGAAAATCCCGAGAACGACGACCGGCGTCTGCATGATGATGATCGTCAATGAGCGGAGGGCGACGACTTTCACCCCGAGCCCCCGCAGCAGTGAAAAATCAGCGGCTGCGGGCGACGATGCCGGAAGCCAGCGGGCTCCGCTCAGCGCCAGGACGGCGTTGATGCAGACGAGGGTCAGGCGCTGTCCGACAAGGCTCCAGGCGCCGAAGCCGTTCATGGCCATTACGACGCCGCCGCCGACAACGCCCGCAATCGCCCGCAAAGCGAGCGTCCGGAACGCCATGTCGCGGCGGAGCTTGGCGGTCGGAACGCTGGAAATCGCGACGAAAAGGCAAGTCGGCGCCATCGCCTGCATGATCGGCGCGACGCGTTTGTCGCCGAATATCTCCGCGACAAAGGGCGCCGCGACGACGAGCGCCGCGATGATCGCCGCCGCGGAGAGGACAAGCGCCCAGAAGGCCGACTCTTCGTGCCTGCGATCCGCGCCGGCGGCGCTGATCAACCCTTCCGCGAGCGTATCGCGCAATAAAACCTCTCCGAGCGCGACGAACGCCAGCGCCATCGCCGCGACGCCGAAGGCGTCAGCCCCGATAAATCGGGCGATGGCGACATAGACCGCGAAGGCTACCGCCTGCTCGACCCAGTTCGAGGCGGCGGTCCAGGCGGCGCCGGCGGCGATCCGGCTTTCCATGGTTTTTGAAGTCCTCCGCGGCCAGTCGCCCCAAATAGCGAGACATCCGCACCCAGCAAAGACCGCGCCGCCCCATGTCCGCCTGCATCGGCAGTCGCTTAACCTTTTTCGTCCATAACGCGAAGGTGGGGGCGCGGCGGCTCTGTCCGCCGACTGAGAACTGCGCTCTATACAGGACCGATCAGGCAGGTATGAGGAACGCCGCCGCTTGGCGCTCACGGATCGCGGATGGACCCCTTAAGACTTGCGTTTTTCACTACTTTTTATCCGCCATATCATTTCGGCGGCGATGCGATCGGCATCGAACGGCTGGTCAAAGCGCTGGCGCGGCGGAATTGCGAAATCACGGTCATCCATAGCGTCGACGCCTATCGGGCGCTGAACGGCGCGGCGCCGAAATCGAATGCGCCGGACGATGACAATATCCGGATCGTTAGGCTCGAAAGCCGGGCGCCTTTCTTCGCAAGCCTTGCAACGCATCAGCTCGGGCGTCCCGCGGCGCATGGGCGCGCGATCAACGAGGCGCTAGCCGAAACCGATTTTGATGTGATCTGGCACAACAACGTCTCGCTGGTCGGCGCGCCAGAGCTCTTCAAGAAGGGCGATGCGCTCAAGGTCTATGAAGCGCATGAGCACTGGCTCGTTTGCCCGACGCACGTCCTCTGGCGCTATCAGCGGGAGCGTTGCGACAAGAAGAAATGCTTCTCCTGCATGCTTTCCTACCGTCGCCCGCCGCAGCTCTGGCGGATGACCGGCGCTTTTGAAGCCGGCCTTCGGGAAATCGATCTGTTCATCGCCAAAAGTGCGTTCAGCCGCGACAAGCATGGCGAGTTCGGCTTCGCGCACCCGATGACGGTGATCCCGTATTTCCTGCCCGACCAGCCGGTCAGTCAGACAAAACCGCCGCGCCCGCAGGAACGCCCGTATTTCCTGTTCGTCGGCAGGCTCGAAAAAATCAAGGGCCTGCAGGATGTCCTGCCGGCGTTCGGTCGCATGAAGGACGCCGACCTCATTGTCGTCGGCGCCGGCGAATATGAGGACGAGCTTAAAGCGCTGGCGCGCGACAACCCGCGAATCAAATTCACCGGCCGTCTCGCGCCCGATGAAATCGCGCGCTATTATGCGCATGCGGAAGCGCTTATCGTTCCGTCGATCTGCTTCGAGACATTCGGCATCATCATCATCGAGGCGTTCAGGCAGGGAACCCCGGTGATCGCCCGGCGCCTCGGGCCTTTCCCGGAAATCATCGACGCCTGCGGCGGCGGCCTCCTCTTCGACTCCGACGCCGACCTCGAGACGGCGCTCAACGAAATGGTCGCAAACCCGGCGCGACGCAGCAAAATGTCGGCGAATGCGCGCCGCGGCTTTGAAGAGAACTGGAGCGAGGACGTCGTCGTCAGCCAATATTTCGCGGCGCTTCGAGCCGTCGCCGGCGAAAGAGGCGATTCTAGACTGCTGAGCAAAATGGAAGGGCGCTGACATGCGTTATCTCATCACTGGCGGCGCCGGCTTCATCGGATCGCACCTCGCCGAGCGGTTGATCGCCGACGGCGCCGCGGTCGCGGTCCTCGATGACATGTCGACCGGAAGCAAGGACAACCTGCGCGCGATCGCAACCAATCCTAAACTGAGCGTCACCGTCGGCGATATTCTCGATGCGCCGCTCGTCGACCGGATGGTCGCGAATTGCGACCGCGTCGTTCACCTCGCTGCGGCGGTCGGCGTCCGACTGATCATGGAGCAGCCGAAACGGTCGTTGCTGACAAATGTCGCGGGCACCGAACACATCCTTGAATCGGCCGACCGGCACGGCAAGCGCGTTCTCGTCGCGTCGACGTCGGAAGTCTACGGCAAGGCGTCGAAGCTGCCTTTCTCCGAAGAAGACGATCTCGTCATGGGCGCAACGGCGAACCATCGCTGGTCTTACGCCTGCGCGAAAATGCTCGATGAGCATCTGACGCTCGCCTATGTCCGCGAGTCGGGACTTGACGGCGTCATCCTTCGTTTTTTCAACACGACCGGCCCGCGCCAGACCGGCCGCTACGGCATGGTGCTGCCGAGCTTCGTCGACAGCGCTCTCAAGGGGACGCCGATCATGGTGCATGGCACGGGCGAGCAATCGCGCTCCTTCGGCCATGTCGCCGACGTCGTCGAGTCGATCGTCCGCCTCGTCGACGCTCAGACCGCCAAGGGCGAGGTCTTCAATGTCGGCAACGACGAGGAAGTGACAATTCTCGGGCTCGCCGAAAAAATCCGGACGATGACGGCCAGCAAATCCGAGATTATTAAAATTCCCTATATGGATGTTTATCCGGAAGGCTTTGAGGACATGCAGCGCAGAAGGCCGTCGCTTGCCAAGCTTGAGAAATTCACCGGCTTCCGGCCGCGACTATCGCTCGACCGCATCATTGCCGATGTCATCGCCGAAAAACGCCGCACGCCGCCCGCCGCCGATTGAAAGCCTGCGCGCCGCCAATGACACATTTGCCGACGTTCATCATTTTCGGCGCCTCAAGGTCAGGCACGACCGGCCTTTACGCCTACCTTCGCCAGCATCCGGAAATCTTCATGAGCCCGCTCAAGGAAACGAATTTTTTCGCCTTCGAGGGACGGGAAATGGATTGCAAGGGACCGGGCGCCGACTATGTCAACAATTCGGTGACGCGCCTTGAGGACTATGCCGCATTGTTCGACAAAGCCGGCGACGCGAAGGCGCGCGGCGAAGCCTCGCCGCTCTATCTGTACGTCGAAGGAACGGCGGCGCGCATTCGCCGCCGTTTGCCGGATGTCAAGCTGATTGCAATCCTGCGCGACCCGATCGAGCAGGCCTATTCGCACTATCTTTATGCGCGTCGTCAGATGCTGGAGCCGCTCGACGATTTTTGCGCGGCGCTTGACGAAGAACAGACGCGCGTTGACGCCGGCTGGCAGCCGATGTTTCACTATGCGCGCTTCCCGCGATACGCGGAACAATTGGCGCCCTATTTCGCCGCCTTCCCGAAGGAGCAAATGCGGATTTTTCTCTATGAGGATTTCGACGCCGCCCCGATCCGGGTCCTTCAGGAAATATTCGCGTTCGTCGGCGTCGATGCGTCATTCGCGCCGGACGTCGATTATCGGCCGAACGCCGGCGGCGTACCGAGAAACGCCGCGCTTCAGGACCTCGTCATGAAGCCGAGCTTTGCGTCGAAATTCTTCGCCGCGGCCCTGCCCTTCGAAATGCGGCGCCGCATCCGCGACGCCATTTCGAACTGGAATGTCGAGCGCGACACGTGTCCGCCCGCGGCGCGTGCGCGCCTCAAAGCCGTCCTCGCGGATGACGTCGCAAGGCTCGGCCCGATGATCGGCCGCGATCTCTCTGAATGGATGGCATGACGCCGGCGGTTCAATTCGCCCGCAGCGATTCCGATTAGCTTCCAGGAGAGCCGACCAAGTCAGCCGAGCCGTCGAAAAGGAGCGGCGATGTTGGGTGCGGGGGCTGGATTTGAACCAACGACCTTCAGGTTATGAGCCTGACGAGCTACCGGGCTGCTCCACCCCGCGCCAACAAGAGCCGACCGGGCGAAAAGCCGTCTTTGAACGCCTTAAGGACCGGAAGGAAGCGGCGATATAGCGGCGGACAGGGCCGGGCGCAAGCCCCGGACGCGGCGCGGCTTTTCGGCCTTTCAGACCGCCCGTTTGTTTCAGCCGCCCTCGGGGCTATGGTGCGGGCGCTTGATCCGCTTCGAAAGGACCCTCAAATGCGCCGCCTCCTGATCGCCATCCTCGTCGCGCTCGGCGCCTGCTCGAAATCGCCTGAGGCCCCGCCTGCGGCTGCGAAGGCCAAGCCGATCGAGCCGAAGGTCGAGGAAATCCGCCTGTACGTTCTTGATTGCGGGCGCATCAGCGTCTCCGACTTCGGCGTCTTCGACCGCGGCGGCGCGTATGACGGGCAGGCTCGGGACGTCGTCGACACCTGTTTCCTCGTGCGTCACCCGGCGGGCGACCTGCTCTGGGACGCCGGCCTCTCTGACGCCATTCACGGCGCGCCGGAGGGCGTCAGCAGCGGGCCTTTCACGATGAAGGTCGAAAAAACGCTGAAGGGCCAGCTTGAGCGCATCGGCGTCCCGCCGGAGGCGATCGAGTATTTTTCGATTTCGCATTCGCATTTCGATCATGTCGGCAACGCCAATCTGTTCAAGGATGCGACATTCGTCATCAATGAAGCCGAGCGCGATTTCATGTTCAGCGCCGACGCGCGCAAGGACGCCGAGGCGTTCGCAAATTACGCCGATCTCGAAGCGGCCAGGAAGCTGACCTTCAAGGACAGCATCGATGTCTTCGGCGACGGCAAGGTCGTGCTGATTTCGTTGCCGGGGCACACGCCTGGCCACTCCGTCATGCTCGTCACGCTCGATCATTCAGGACCGATCCTGCTGTCAGGCGATCTCTATCACCTGACGGCGGCGCGCACGAACAGGACGGTGCCGAGCTTCAATACTGATGCGGACGAAACGCTGGCGTCGATGGATCGATTCGAAACACTCGCCCGCGACAGCGGCGCGCGCGTCATCATCCAGCATGAAAAAGCGGATTTCGACAATCTGCCACGAACGCCCGCCTATCTGGATTGACTGCTCCGCGTTTGCTCTGCAAGCGCGGTGAAAAGGCGGACAGCGCGCGGGTCGCCCGAAAGGAACGGTGACATCTTGTTCATCACATAGGCAGCGCTGAGCTTGCGCGCCGGATCGATCATCACCGCGGAGCCGCCGAAGCCTGAATGGCCGAGCGCCGTTGGGCTGGGTCCGAAATGGCCGTTGGTATTGAGCATCAGCCCCGCAGACCAGCAGAGATTAAAGGGGAGAACGAGATCTTCGCCGCTGATCCGGCGGCGGATCGATTCCTCGACGACAGCGGCGTCAATGCTGCGCGCGCCGTCGATTTCGATCCCGGCGGCGGCCAAGGGATGCAGGATTTCTGCAAGGCCGCGCGCCGCGCCATGCATGTTCGACGCAGGGATCTCCGCCGCAAGCCAGTCCTCGCGCGCGACCTTGCCGGCCGCCGACCAGGGTTTCAGGAAAGCAATTTTTGTGAATTCGCTGTCCGGCCGGTGGGTCGGGGCTCGCGGCGGTTTCGGCATGAAGGCGATGCGCGGGAAATCCGCCGGCGCAACGCCGCAATGAAGATCGATCCCGCGGCTCTCGAAAAAGTCCTCACGCAGAATGGCGCCGATCGACCGGTCGCCTGTGCGGCGCAGTAACTCCCCTGCGATGAAGCCGAATGTCTGCGTGTGATAGCCGGACGCCGAGCCCGGCGGCCATAACGGCGCCATCGCGGCGAGCCGCGCGACGACCTTGTCATGATCGATCCACTCTTCCGGCGGGATCGCTTCGGGAAAGCCGCAAAGGCCGGCCTGATGCGACATCGCCATGCCGACGCTGATAGACGCCTTGCCATTGGCGGCGAATTCCGGCCAGTAATCCGCAACAGGGCGCTCGTAATCGAGCCGCCCTTCGCTGACGGCGCGCGCAACGAGCAACGCGGTCGCTGCCTTGCCGCAGGAATAAATGCAGGCGAGCGTTTCATCCCTCCACGGAGCGGTCTTTTCCCGGTCGGCGAACCCAGCCCAGATATCGACGAGAAGTTCGCCGTCGCAATAGGCGGAAAACCGCGCGCCAAGTTCCTCGCCTGCCGCAAAGTTAGCGGCGAAGGCTTCCCGGACCGGCTCAAGACCGCGGCCGACAAAGCCGGCAATGTCGATCGCATCGCTCATGAAGCCGCTGCAGCCTTCTGATCGAGGCGCCACACCAGGCTGTCGATCCTGTCCTGTCCGAAGAACGGTTCCTCATCAAGCACCATCAGCGGTACGCCCCAGTGATGCGCCATTTGCGCCGCTTCGTTCCGGTCGATCGCGGCGGCGACGGCGTCGGCATGGTCGCGCGCGTAAGCGGCAAGCGCCTCCAGCGACAGGCCGGCTT
>JBGSSK010000269.1:0-4771 GCA_041737095.1 Parvularculaceae bacterium
CGACGCGGCGCGGCGCCGGCGACAACGCATCACCCGAGGCGGGCGCCGCAGGCTTCGGCGCGGCGGGCTTTTCTTCTTTTGCGGCGGGCTTTGCGTCTTTCGATGTGGCCTTGCCTGCCGCGTCGATCGCGCCGAGAAGACCGCCGACCTCGACCGTGTCGCCTTCCTTCGCCGCGATCTCGGAGACGACGCCCGCCGACGGCGCCGGCACCTCGACCGAGACCTTGTCGGTTTCAAGCTCGACCAGCGGTTCGTCGGCTTTGACCGCGTCGCCGACTTTCTTCAGCCATTTGCCGACCGTCGCTTCGGTGACGGATTCGCCGAGCGTCGGCACGCGGATTTCAGTCGCCATTGAGAGTCATCTCCTGATCGGTCTTGTGGTCAGACAGTAAGGGCTTCGTTCAAGAAGTCGTCGAGTTCCTGTTTGTGTCGGCTCATCAGGCCGGTCGCCGGCGAGGCGGCGGCGGCTCGACCGACATAGCGCGCGCGTTTCGACTTCGCGCCGATCTGGCCGAGCGTCCATTCGATATTCGGCTCCATGAAAAACCAGGCGCCCATGTTTTTCGGCTCTTCCTGGCACCATACGATATCGGCCTTCTTGAAGCGCTGCAGCTCGGCATTCATCGATTGCGCCGGATACGGATAGAACTGTTCGACGCGCAGGAGGTAGATGTTGTCGAGCCCGCGCTTCTCGCGCTCTTCAAGGAGATCGTAATAGACCTTGCCGGAGCAGAGGATGACGCGCCTGATCTTGTCATCCGACGCGAGCTGGACAGTCGAGCCGGGCTTGAACTCGGCGTCATCCCAGAGAACGCGGTGGAAGGACGAGCCCGGCCCCATTTCCTTGATCGTCGATGTCGCCTTCTTGAGGCGCAGCAGCGATTTCGGCGTCATCAGGATTAAGGGCTTCCTGAAATTGCGGCGCATCTGGCGGCGCAGGATGTGAAAGTAATTCGCCGGCGTCGAACAATTGGCGACCTGCATGTTGTCCTGCGCGCAGAGTTGCAGGAAGCGCTCGAGGCGCGCCGAGGAGTGCTCCGGCCCCTGGCCCTCATAGCCATGCGGCAACAGGCAGACGAGGCCCGACATGCGCAGCCATTTGCGTTCGCCCGACGACAGGAACTGGTCGAAGATGACCTGCGCGCCATTGGCGAAGTCGCCGAACTGCGCTTCCCACAGGACAAGAAATTTCGGATTGGCGAGCGAGTAGCCGTATTCGAACCCGAGAACCGCAAATTCCGAGAGACTTGAATCATGCACCTCAAAGGTCGACTTGGCGCCCTTGAGGTGGTTCAGCGGCGTGAAGGTCTTTTCGGTTTCCTGATCGACAAAAACCGCGTGGCGCTGCGAGAACGTGCCGCGTCGGCTGTCCTGGCCCGAAAGACGGACGCCGAAGCCGTCAAGCACCAGCGATCCCAATGCCAGCGCCTCGGCGGTCGCCCAGTCGATATCGGCGCCTTTTTCAACGACATTGGCGCGGCGATCGTCAAGGACGCGCGCCAGCGTCTTGTGAATTCTGAACCCTTCCGGGAACGAGGTGATCCGTTCGCCGATCTTTTTGAGGGTGGCGAGATCGACCGCCGTGTCGCCGCGTCGGTCGTCGTCCATCGGCGGCACGAAGCCCGACCATTGCCCGTCAAGCCAGTCGGCCTTGTTCGGCTTGAAAGCGTTCGCCGATGCGAACTCGCTTTCGAGGAAATCCTTGAAGCGGGCGCGTTCATCCTCGGCGTAAGTCGCGGAGATGACGCCCTCGTCGGCGAGGCGTCCGGCGTAGATCGCGCGCGTCGTCTCATGCGCGCGGATCTTCTTGTACATCAGAGGCTGCGTGAAGCTCGGCTCGTCGCCCTCATTGTGACCGAAGCGGCGATAGCAGAACATGTCGATGACGACGTCGCTGCCGAATTTCTGGCGGAACTCGGTCGCGACCTTGGCGGCGTAGACGACCGCCTCCGGATCATCGCCGTTGCAGTGGAAGATCGGCGCCTGGACCATCTTCGCAACGTCGGAGGGATAGGGCGAGGAGCGCGAGAATTTCGGCGCGGTCGTGAACCCGATCTGGTTGTTGACAATGAAATGGATAGTGCCGCCGGTGCGATAGCCGCGCAGTCCCGAAAATCCGAAACATTCGGCGACGATCCCCTGCCCAGCGAACGCCGCGTCGCCGTGGAGAAGAAGCGGCAGCACATGCGTCCGCGGCGTTTCGACAGCGCCCGGATCGATGCGGTCCTGCTTCGAGCGCGCCTTGCCGAGCACGACCGGATCGACGGCTTCGAGATGCGACGGATTGGCGGTCAGCGACAGGTGCACGCGGTTGCCGTCGAATTCGCGATCCGACGACGAGCCAAGGTGATATTTGACGTCGCCCGACCCGCCGACATCCTCCGGCGTCACCGAGCCGCCGCTGAATTCGTGGAAGATGTGGTGATAGGGTTTGCCCATCACCGCGGCGAGCACATTGAGCCGCCCGCGATGCGGCATGCCGATGACGATTTCCTTTACGCCGAGCGCGCCGCCGCGCTTGATGATCTGTTCGAGCGCCGGCACCATCGCCTCGGCGCCGTCGAGGCCGAAGCGTTTTGTGCCGGTGTATTTCGTCTGCATGAAATTCTCGAAGCCTTCGGCCTCGATCAGCTTGTTGAGGATCGCGGACTTGCCTTGCTTGGTGAAGGTGATTTCCTTATCCTTGCCTTCGATGCGCTGCTGGATCCACGATTTCTGCTCGGGATCGGAGATGTGCATGAATTCGACGGCGAAGGTTCCGCAATAGGTCCGTTTCAGGATCTCGAGAATTTCGCGCAAGGTCGCCGTTTCGAGACCGAGCACATTGTCGATGAAGATCGGCCGGTCGAGATCGTCGTCAGCAAACCCGTAAGTCTTGTGATCGAGTTCGAGGTGCCACGGCTTTTTCGTCTGTCGCAAGGGATCGAGATTGGCGATCAGGTGCCCACGTATGCGGTAGGCGCGGATCAGCATCAGCGCGCTGATCGAATCGCGCGTCTCGCGGCGGACGCTCGCAATGTCGCCCGGTTTTCTCGCCTCGATTTTCGCCGAGACGGCTTTTTCGACCTGCGGCCAGTCGCCGTCGAGCAGCGCCGTCGTCTCGCTTCTGTCGGAAGGCGGCCAGTCGCGTCGCGCCCAGCTTGGGCCCGTCGGCGCCGCAGCATCGCCGAGCGTCGCGAAAAACCGGCCGAGATCGGCCGGCGCGGACCCCGGATTCTCAAGATAGCGCGCCTGCAGCGCCGCGAGATAGGCGGCGTTCCAGCCGGACGCAAAGGAGAGGTCTGGTTCCGGGGAAGAGGAACCGCCCGAATTGGCGGGTTGGGGCGGGTCGCCGTCTTTGGCCATCACTAAAGGTCCGGGTCTGAAGCGTCGGCGCTCCGAGGGGCGCGCCCTGCGGGCTTAAATACGCGAGACTGGTTACGTTTCAATGGCGGAGCGGCTCACTTCTCCGAGGGGCGGCCTATTTCTTCAGGACCTCAAGGAGGGTCCGGCCCATCGCGGCCGGCGTCGGCGAAACCGCGATCCCGGCCCGGTTCATCGCCTCGATTTTCGCGGCCGCCGTGTCGTTCGCCCCGGAGACCAGCGCCCCGGCGTGGCCCATGCGGCGGCCAGGCGGCGCAGTGACGCCGGCGATAAAGCCGACCGTCGGCTTTTTCACCTTGTTCCTCGCAAGGAACTCAGCGGCGTCGGCTTCCGCCGAGCCGCCGATCTCGCCGATCATGATGATCGACTGCGTGTCGGGGTCGGCGAGGAACATTTCGAGGACGTCGATGAAATCCGTGCCTTTGACCGGGTCGCCGCCGATGCCGACGCAGGTCGACTGGCCGAGACCCGCCACCGTCGTCTGGTGGACCGCCTCATAGGTGAGCGTTCCCGATCGCGAGACGATGCCGACATGGCCGTCGCGGTGAATGTGGCCGGGCATGATGCCGATCTTGCACTCATCCGGCGTGATGACGCCCGGGCAGTTCGGTCCGACCAGCCGCGATTTCGAGCCGTCGAGCGCGCGCTTCACCTTCACCATGTCGAGGACGGGAATGCCTTCGGTGATGCAGACGATGAGCGGGATTTCGGCGTCAATCGCCTCGAGAATCGAATCGGCGGCGAAAGGCGGCGGCACATAAATGACGCTGGCGTCGGCGCCGTGCTTGTTCTTTGCTTCGGCGACGGTGTCGCAAACCGGGAGCGTCTTGCTGGCGGCGGCGGCGCCGCCGGTCCATGTCGACCCGCCCTTGCCTGGCGTCACGCCGGCGGTCATCCGCGTGCCATAGGCGATCGCCTGCTCGGTGTGGAATGTTCCCTGGCTGCCGGTCAGGCCCTGGCAGATGACGCGGGTCGTTTTGTCGACGAGAATGGCCATGATCGGGGTTTTCACTTTCGGCGGCGGGACGCGTGCGTCTTTAGCCGCGCCGCCGCGCCGGAGCAACCGGGCCGCGCGCTTCCGGCGGCGCGATCATCAACTCGTAACAATTGCGGCCGATAAGCCTGCGTGATGCGCGGCTCCCTGACCCTGTCCTTCGTTCTCGCCGGCCTCGCCGCCGCTATGCCCGCCGCCGCGGCGGACGGGGTCGTCGGCTTCATCGTCGAGAATGATTATTTCGGCGGCTCGGATGACGGCTACACCAACGGGCTGAAGCTCTATCATGTATCGGCGGAGGGGCGCGGCGCGCGGATCGGGCGCTTCCTGCTCGGCGCCGACGAGGACGACAAGGTGCGGTTCGGCGTTGCGGCGGGGCAGAGCATCTTCACGCCCGACGATACGTTCGCCGTC
>JBGSSK010000291.1:0-8703 GCA_041737095.1 Parvularculaceae bacterium
CCGGCGCGGCCGACGGGTCATCGCTCCCTGTCGGCGTTCCCGCCGGCGCGCTTCGCGTCCACGCCAACAATTACGAAGAAGAATGGGTGAAATCGGACGGCAATGGCGGCTACTGGATTTTCCATGTCCGCCTCGCGCCAAAAGGGACGAAATAGGTTGAATTGGAATTAAGTGAGGCCGCCGGGAGACCGGCGGCCTTTTTTTCACGCCTGTTTTTCCCAGCGCCCTTGCGGCGATTGTTTCCAGTAGGTCGCGTCATGGCCGGCCGCCTTGACGTCCGCCCAGAAAGCGCGCGCCGCCGCGACCGCCGCCTGATCGCCGCCGTCGAAAATGGTCACGCAGCGCGTCAGCGACGCGATTTCGCCGGCGTCCGCCGCCGCATTGTCGACAAGAAACAGCAGGTCCGCGCCATTCGGGATTTCGCGATCATCAGTCAGCCAGATCGGCTGGTCCGCGGCGCGTTCCCGGTCGGCGGCGTGCGGGAGGAAACTTTCGTCATTGTAGGTCCAGAGAATTTCGTCGAGGCGGTCGACGCTGGTGCGCGCGCCGCAGCGCACGACCGCCTTCCAGCCGCGTTCGAGCGTCCTTTCGAGGAGCCCCGGCAAAACGCTTTCCAGCGGAGCGCGCTCAAGATGATAGAAAAGCACTTCGGTCAATCTGGAGATCCGTTCCTCGCGGCGACCCGGCGCCGGCGCACTTGCTATTCGTAATTGGCGCGGATGAATTCATCGAGCAGGCGGACGCCGAAGCCCGATCCGCCTTTGGGGCAGGTCGGTTTTTCTTTCGCATTCCACGCCATGCCGGCGATATCGAGATGCGCCCAGGACTGGCCGTCCTTCACGAACTTGCCGATGAACGCCGCGGCGGTCGACGAGCCGCCTTCGCGCGGGCCGATATTCTTCATGTCGGCGACGTCTGACTTGATCATGTCGAAATGCGCTGCGCCGAGCGGCATGCGCCACACCTCATCGCCCGACGCCTTGCCGGCGGCGAGGAGCTGTTGCGCCAGCGCATCGTCCTGCGAAAAGAGGCCGGCGTATTCATGCGCCAGCGCGATCAGGATGGCGCCGGTCAGCGTCGCAAGATCGATGACCGCCTTCGGTTTGTATTTCTCCTGCGTCCACCAGATCGCGTCGCCGAGAACAAGGCGGCCTTCGGCGTCGGTGTTGAGGATTTCAACCGTCTGTCCCGACATCGAGGTGACAATGTCGGACGGACGCTGGGCGCCCCCGTCCGGCATGTTCTCGACAAGCCCGATGACGCCGACGATATTCGCTTTCGCCTTGCGGCCGGCGAGCGCCGCCATCGCGCCGGTGACGGCGCCGGCGCCCCCCATGTCCCATTTCATGTCCTCCATGCCGGGCCCAGGTTTCAGGGAAATGCCGCCGGTGTCGAAACAGACGCCCTTGCCGACAAAGGCGACTGGCGCTGCGCCTTTTCTGCCGCCCATCCACTCCATGGCGACGAGCCTTGATTCACGGACCGAGCCCTGGCCGACGCCGAGCAGCATCCCCATGCAGAGTTTCTGCATTTCCCTCGCGCCGAGAATGGTCACCTTGACGCCGAGCGATTCAAGCTCCTTGCAGCGCGCCGCAAAGCTCTCCGGGTAAAGAATATTCGGCGGCTCCGAAACAAGATCGCGGGTCAGCACGACGCCGTCGGCGACTTTTTCAAGATCAGCGAACTTCGCCTTGGCGTCCGCCGCCGGCGTGTTGATGGTCAGTTTTTCGAGCGCGGGTTTCTGGTCCTTCTCGAGTTTCGTCCGGTATTTGTCGAAGCGGTAAGAGCGAAGGAGCGCGCCGAAGGCGACGCGCGCCGCCGCCTCGCCTGCCGCGATCTTGTCGGTGGAAAAGCCATCAAGCGCGAACGCCGCCGCCTTCTCTTGCGTCTTCAGCAAGGGCGCGACGCCGTTGCCGCCGATTTTTTCGATATCCAGCATCGCCAACTCGCCGCGCTTGCCGGCGCCGACGAGGACGAGGCGCGTCGCCTCGTGCCCGCTCAGGCCGACAAGTTCGAGCGTCTGCCCTTTCTTGCCGCCGAAATTCGCCGCCTTGACGGCCTTGCCGAGCGCGCCTGACGTCGCTTCATCGAGCGCCAGGTGCGCCGCTGTCGGCTCGCCGTCCTCGAACGCAGGGATGATCAGCGCGGCGCCGGTCGGCAAGGCGGCCTTGGAAAAAGCAATCTTCATCGTGATCCTCATTCAATGAGCAGCGTCCAGCGATCATCGGCGTCGACCGATCGCTTCCGGCCCGCCCCGGGGGAAAGGCGGCAATACCTATTCGCTCCGCCGGAAGGTGGCAACCGCCGGCATCGACCTTGGCGCGGAATGCCTCTAGAAGATGCGCGCAAGGGCGCAAGTCCGCCGCCAGATCATCGGGAATCCGGCTTGAAGAGCCTCGATAGTTACATCCTGCGGCAGATGTGGACGCCGTTCCTGTTTGCGACGATCGTCGTGACCTTGATCGTCTGGCTGACGCAGAGCCTGCAGCGCATCGACCTCTTGATCGAGCATGGGCAAAGCCTTTCGATGTTCGGATGGCTGACCATCCTTATCGTGCCGAGCCTTCTCGCCGTGATCATTCCGTTCATGCTGTTCGCCGCGACGGTTTACGTCCTGCAGCGTCTCCATTCCGACAGCGAAATCGCTGTGATGTTCGCAGCAGGGGTCAGCAGGGGCGATGTCGCCCGCCCGATTCTTCTTGTCACCTTGCTCGGCGCGCTGGCGACCTTGTGGATCAATGTCGATCTGATGCCCCGCACCTATCGCGAATTGAAGCGCGAGATCGAAAACATCCGCGCGGATTTCGCCTCCTCTGTCATTCGCAGCGGCGAATTCATGACCGTTGCGGACGGCTTCACCGTCTATGTCGACGACGCACAGCCCGGCGGCCAGTTCAAAGGGCTGCTGATCCATGATTATCGCAATGGCGAAAACGCCGAGACCTACATGGCGCAACGCGCGCTGCTGCGGGAGACCGGGATCGGCCCCGTCCTTTACCTGTCGAACGGCAACGTCCAGCGGATCAACGCCAAGACCGGCGAGGTCGATATCGTCTATTTCGACCGAACTGCGATCAATATCGGCGAATTCAACCGTGATCCCGGCGATCCGCAGCTTGAAATGACCGAGCGATTCGTCGGCGAGTTGTTCAATCCTGACCTCACCCGCCAGTATGACCGCGAAAACGCGCGGGCGCTGATCGGCGAGGGGCACGGGCGCCTCGCCTCGCCGCTTTATGCGGTCGCGTATGTTCTCATCGGCATATTCGCGCTGATCGGCGGCCCCTATGACCGCCGAGGCTATGCGATCCGGATCGTCGCCGCCTGCGCTGCGGTCGGCGCACTCAGGATCGTCGGCTATATCCTGCAGGGCGAAGTCTCGGAGATCGGCCAGTACTGGATCATTTACGCCGTGCCGGGCGCTGCGATCCTCGGCGCGACGCTGCTTCTCGCCGATCTCTCGCCCCTCCGCCGCCGCGCCGACGCTGCGGCCGACAAGACGGAGGGCGCGTGACATGCCTCCGGGCACCCTCTTCAAATACATCGTTGAAAAAAGCGCGATCTCGATCGCCATCCTGTTCGTGGCGCTGGCGAGCGTCGTCATGCTGGTCGACCTTCTCGAAAATCTCCGGTTCGCCGGGAAGGTCGGCGGCGATTTCGCCTTTGCGCTGCGCGTCACCTTGCTGCGCACCCCGGCGATGACGCAGGCGATGGCGCCGTTCATCGTCCTGTTCGGATCGCTCTGGATGTTTTCCCAGTTGAACCGGCGCAGCGAACTCGCGGTTATGCGGTCGGCCGGGCTTTCAATCTGGCGCCTGATCGGACCGGCGGCGTTTCTCGCCGCGGTCGGCGGATTCGTTCTTATCGTTGCGATTGATCCGATGGCGGCGAAGATGATGGCCTATGGCGACAAGATGAAAATCGAGAGCCGAGGACAAACGGCAAGCCTTGTGCGGGTATTCGGCGACGGCATCTGGCTGCGCCAGCGCGACGCCGACGAACAGCTCATTATCAACGCGGAAAGTTTCGACGGACTTGCGGGCGCGCTCAGGAACGTCACGGTCTGGCGCCTGTCGCCGTCCGCGACTTTCGTCGAGCGGATCGACGCGCCCCAGGCGGCGCTGTCCGGGCGGACGATCGAACTGCGCGACGCACGCATGAAAACGGTCGGCGAAAAACTAGCGCAACGAACGCCGCTCTATTCCGTCCCGACCAGTCTGACGCTCGCCGACCTGCGCGAGAATGTGCCGACGCCTGAATCGATGTCGATCTGGGACCTGCCGAGATTCATCCTGCTCGCTGAGGCGGCCGGCCTGCCGACGATCCGGTACAATATCCGCTTTCATGATCTCTGTTCGACGCCGCTCAAGCTGACCGCGATGGTGTTGATCGCCGCGCTGTTTTCGATCGGGCCGATGCGCTCGGGAGGGACCGTGCGCCTCGTTGTCGCCGCGATCGGTTGCGGCTTCCTTCTCTATGTGATTTCCGAGATCACGGCGGCGATGGGGGAATCAGGGATCGCGCCGGCGCCGCTTGCCGCCTGGACGCCCGCCCTCATCGCGACGATCGTCGCGATCAGCCTTTTGATGCGGCACGAAGAAAGCTAGCGCAGGACGGCCGGTCGGCGCCCCTCGCCGCGCCGCAGAAAACGGCGGTAGACCTCATGGGGCGGCTCAGCTAACCATGCGCCGCGCTACGTCTTTTCCGGCGTCCTCTGGAGGTTCTTTGTTCCGCTTCGGCTTCACCGCGCGCCTCCTGGCGTCCACGGCGCTCGCCGGCGCTTTGTTGGCCCTGACGACCGGCGCGAACGCCGCCGGCGAGACGCCGACTGTCGGCGACCGGCCAGAAGCAACTGACGGCGAGGCCAAGGAACGCATTCTCTTTGAAGCCGACGATGTCAGCCGCGAATCCAATGACACGCCAATCGTCGCAGAAGGAAATGTGCGGGCCTATTTCGGCGACCGCTATCTGCGCGCCGATCGCCTGTCCTACGATCCGGCGACCGATGTCGTCATCGCTGAGGGCAATGTCTCGATCACCGACGCGTCGCTGGAGACGGTGTTCGCCGGCCGCGTCGAGCTGACCGGCGATCTCCGCGACGGCATCGCCGAGAATTTCAGCGCCTTGCTGGCGGAGAATGCGCGCCTCGCTTCGGAATCAGCGGTGCGCGAGCAAGGGGCGCGGACGCGGCTGCGCAACGCCGTCTACACCTCGTGCGGCGTTTGCACGAAGAAGGGCGACGCCAAGACGCCGACCTGGCGGCTGAAGGCGCTGCGTGTGACGCGCGACGAAGAGCGCAAGGTCGTGCGCTTCCATCACGCCTTTTTCGAGATCAAGGGCGTGCCCATTCTTTATGCGCCTTTCCTGCAGGCGCCGGATCCGTCGGTCGAACGCCAGTCGGGATTCCTGACGCCGCTGATCGGCGCTTCATCGCGCCTCGGTTTCAATATCGAAGTTCCCTATTACCTCGCAATATCCGATCATCAGGACGCGACCTTCTATCCGAAATACACCTCGAATGACGGGGTCTTGTGGCAGGGCGAATATCGCCGGCGTGACGACAACGGCTATCAGGTGCTGCAGGGCGGCTTTATCGACTTCGAGCCGGAGCCGACCGATGTCGACGTTCCCGGCAAGCGCTGGCACGTCTTCGCCAAGGGCCATCGCGATTTCGGCGAACGCTTGCGGATCGGCTACGACGTCGAACGCGTGTCGGACGACACCTATTTGCGGCGCTATGACGTGCAACGGCGCGGCGACCTTCGCAAGGAGCTCGACACATCGCTGACGAACCGCCTGCGGTCGGGCGCCTCCTTGCGCTGGGGCGATGAAAACACCGAGCTGCGCGTCAACAGCTACACGTTCCAGGAATTGCGGACGATTTCGACGTGCGACCTGTCGACCGGCGAGCGCTTCAGCATCAACGCCTCCGGTTGCGGCTCGCTTGTCGGCCTTGATCCGACGGTGCGACTCGGCCCCGAAATCGCCAAGCTGACCCCCTACGCCTTGCCGGTCATCAATTTCCGCCATGAATTCGCGCCGCCGGAGATCGGCGGCGACGCGCGTATCAATGTGAATTTCGCGTCCTTGCAGCGGACCGGCGGGGTCGACACGCGCCGGCTGACGGCGAGCGCCCATTGGGAGCGCGAACACTTCACGCCGGGCGGCCACCGGCTGAAGGCTTTCGCCGAGCTGCGCGGCGACATCTTTCGCTATGAAGATCTCAACGAGGGAACCGAAACCCGGCAGGGCGTCGCCGACGACAACCGCATCGACGGACGTTTCGCGCCGACGATTGGCGCTGAATGGTCTTATCCGCTGACGCGGCGGGCGGCCGGCGCGCGGCTTTTTGTCGAACCGAGGGTTCAGCTCGTCGCGAGCCCTTCAAACCGCAACGACGCCTCGATCATCAATGAGGATTCGCAAAGCATCGAATTCGATTATGCGGGTCTTTACGACTACAACAAGTCAACCGGCTTCGACGCCTTCGAAGACGGCCAGCGGGTGAATATCGGCCTTGCGGCGTCCGCTGAATTCGACAACGGCTTCAATATCGAAGGGGAAATCGGCCAGCAATTCCGGGCGCAGCAATCGAACGCCTTCGATCTGGCGACCGGACTTGGCGAGACGAGTTCGGATTACGTAGGGTCGCTGAACATCCGGTACAAGAATGTGATCGGTGTCGAGAACCGATTCCGGATCTCGGATGATGACGGCTCGCTGAAGCGCGCTGAATCGATGGCGTATGTGAATTACTGGCGGTTCCGCGGCAATGCGAGCTATGTCCGCCTCGATGACGAATCGACATTCGGATCGCAGACCCTGCGCGAAGAAGTGAACGCCCGGATCAATTTCAATATCACCCGACGCTGGTATATCGGCGCCGGCTGGCGCGAAAACCTCAACGCCGGCACGATCATCGATTCCGATCCGAATTCGCCGACCTTCGGGACCTCGATTCCGCGCGACGGCACGATCCGCCAGGATTTCATTTTCGGCTACCAGGATGAGTGTTCGCTGTTCGAGCTGACCTATGGCCGCGACCGCACGCAGGACCAGGGTCTAGAGCCGGACAATGCGCTTCTGATCCGGTTTACCTTGCGGTCGCTTGTCGACTGACCGCGGGGCCGGCGCCCGGGCGAATCGCCCGCCAAACGCCGCCGCCGTCGCCGGCTTTCGCCGTTCGGTTGCGCCGACCCCAATTTCGTCTATTTTCCGCGCCAGAAAGACCTATCGGTCGGGCAGCGAGCCATGGCGATGATCCTTTGGGGTCGAGCCGGACCGCCGAGTCGTGTAGGGGTGGCGGTTGGCCCAGTGGAGCAGATGCGCGTGATCAAGAAGGCGGCGAAATTCCTGTCCGGTCCAGCGATGGTCGGCATTGCAGTCCTCGGCCTTTCGGGCGCAGCGGCGGCGCAGGCGGCGGTCGAAGACCGCAAAGGCATCCCCGAAACCTATAGCGGGCCGGCGAGCGCTGTCGCGGCGATCGTCAATGACAAGGTGATCACGACCTATGACGTGAACCAGCGGATCAACCTGATGCTGGTTTCCGCGGGCGGGCGGATCACCCCCCAGATGCTCCCGCAGTTGCAGCGGCAGGCGCTTAAAGATCTCGTCGAAGAGCAGTTGAAGCTGCAGGAGGCGAAGGAATTCGACCTCGCCGCCGAAGAAGCCGAAATTGGCGCCGAAGTGAGGGCGATGGCGACTCAGTCCGGCGTCACCGTCGAACAGCTTGAAGGGATGCTCGGCGAAGCAGGCATCTCGTTGGACTCGCTGAAGGCGCAGATCGAATCGAACATCGTCTGGCCGCGCCTCGTTCAGGGGCGCTATGGCAAGCGCGTCCGCGTCGACGACGACGAAGTCAACGCAACCCTTGAGCGCATGCGCGCTGACGCGACGCAGGAACAAACGCTGATCTCCGAGATCTGCATCCCGGTGCCGGCGCCCGATCAGGCGCAGGCCTATTACGAAGGCGGCCTGCAATTGCTCGAACAGATGCGCAAAGGCGTTCCGTTCGCCGTGATCGCGCAGCAATTCTCCGCCTGCACCACCGCCGCGGCCGGCGGCGACATGGGCTGGATCCGCGCCGGAGAACTGCCGCAGGAACTCGACGAAGCAATCCGCAATCTTCCGGTCGGCGCGGTCACCAATCCGATACCGTCCGAAGGCGCATTCATGATCCTCGCTGTCCGCGACAAGCGCGAAGCGGTCAAGCAAGGCGAGAAAACCTGGACGCTCGCTTATGCGTCGACGCCCGTGTCGACGGGGAGAGCGGCGGCGAGGACCGCGCTCGAAAAACTGAAGACAGCGGAAGCCTGTTCCGGCGGCCGGTCGTTGCGGCAGGATCTGGGGCCCGATGTCTCGGTCGCGATGGTCGAGGGCGCAACGCTCGCCAATGTCGATGAGCGGTTTCGTCCGGCGGTCGAGAACCTCAGCCGCAGCGAGCTCAGCGAAATCATCGAAGCGGACGATGCTCTCCACATTCTTTATGCGTGCGAAGTGGACGAAGGTCTCGGCATTCCGTCGCGAGAGGCGATTGAGGATAGGCTGTACGGTCGGCAGCTCGAGCGGATCGCGCAACAATATCTTCGCGATGTCGAGCGCAAGTCGACCGTCGACTTCCGCCTGCGGGGCCCGAGCGAACGCCCGCAAGAGGCGCCGGCGGCGGCGCCCAATGGCTGACGCTTGGCGATGACGCGCCCGTCC
>JBGSSK010000333.1:0-3029 GCA_041737095.1 Parvularculaceae bacterium
CGCTCGCGTTCCTCCGCACTCAGCCGAACCACATACTTCTTGACCGCAATCGCTTTCCCCGACACCTGTCATCTCCGTCGCCGCTGCGCGGGGCAGTGATTCATGAGTTGCCGTCATAATCAATGACGTGGGCCACTAGGGCGCCGCTTCTCGTCGACATCGTCGCCGATATCGTCTGCCCGTGGTGCTATGTCGGGATCAGGTCTTTCATCGAGAGCCGAAAATCGCTCGCCGGGGATTTCGACGTCGAGGCGCGTTACCGGCCATATGAACTCAATCCCGGCCTGCCGCCGGGCGGCGTCGATCGTCACGCCTATTACGCGCAGAAATTCCCTGACGCCTCGCAACTCGCCGCCGCCCGTGAAGCGATCCGCGAGAATGCGCGCCAGAGCGGTTTCGACTTCGATCCGTCGGCGCCGCCGCACCTGCCGAGCACGGTCAAGGCGCACCAGATCATCCGCCTCGCGCACTTCGCCGGCGTGCAGGAAAAGGCGACGCTCGCCATCTACCGCGCCTTCTGGGATGAGCTTAAGGATATCGGCGAAGATGCGACGCTGATCGCGATCGCCGCTTCCTGCGGCATCGACGAAGGCCTCGCCGCCGCGGCGCTCGGCGCGCGGGAGGACGCCGCCATGGTCGAAGCGGAAGCCGAATCATTCCGCACCGCCGGCGTCGCGGGCGTCCCGACCTTCATCGTTAATGAACGCACTGGATTTTCCGGCGGCATGCCCCCTGCACAGCTTGAAGCCGCCTTGAGACAGGCAGCCAGGATGTCAGCAGGAAGCCCCGCATGAAATTCACAACGCCCTTCGCCTCGATTATTCTGTCGCTGTTGTTCGCCGTTTCCTGCGACGCCTCAGCGGCGACGAACGACAGCCAATGGCTGGCGCGCGCTATCGCGTCTGCGAAGTCCGGCGCGACGATCGACATTCCGGCGGGCGATTATGACCTGAAAGATTTGAAATTCACCCGCAGCGTCATTCTGCGCGGCCCGCAGGCGGGCGTTGCAACTCTTCGTTCCGCCGAGACGACCGACAAAGGCATCCTCGTCCCGGGGCCGGGCGTTGATCTGCGCGTTGAAAACATCACCTTCGCCGGCGCCAGGTCGTGGGACCGCAACGGCGCCGGCATCCGTCACGAAGGGCGCAATCTCGACGTCGTCAATTGCAAATTCATCGGCAATGAAGACGGCGTTCTTGCAACCGGCGATCCGGCGGGCTTGATCACCATCTCGAATTCGGCGTTCATCGACAGCGGTTTCGGCGACGGGCAATCGCACGCCATCTATGTATCGAGCGGCGCGCGGCTTGAGGTCGCCGCCTCGAAATTCATCGGCACAAGGATCGGTCACCACATCAAAAGCCTCGCCGACGCGACGATTGTCCGCAATACGCTGATGGACGACGCCTATGGACGCTCAAGCTACGCGATCGACGTCTCCAGGGGCGGCGATGTCGTCGTCGAGAACAACACCTTCATTCAGGCGGCGAACGCCGATAATTATTCAATCGTCAATTATGACCTGTCGCGCGGCGGCGCTGCGACACGCCTCGTCGTCACCGGCAATGAGATCGTCAATCATTTCGATGGCGGCGTCTTTTTGCGCAATGATACGGGACTGGCGCCGGTCCTGTCTGAAAACCGCGTCGACAATCGCGGCAAGCGGCCGATCGCCCTCACCTCCCCCGGATCGCCGCGGCCCGCCGCGCATTAGGCTCGCACTACGTCGCAACACCGATTCGCGCAGCGGCGCGCAGCCATTCGCTCGGCCGGTAAATCGCGTCGCCGGTCTCCGCCGCAATGGCGTCGAGCGTCGCCACCGCGCGCGTCATCCCGAAGCCCTGGGCAAAGGCCAGCGGACCGAACGGGTAATTGACGCCGTTCATCATTGCGAGATCAATCGCATCCGACGACGCGACCTGATCGCGAACGGCGTCCGCTGCGCAATTCGCCAGTTGCAGAAGCGTTCTGAGAACGACGAGGCCCGGCCGGTCGGAAAGCAGCACGGCGTTCTTTCCGCTCATCGCCGCAAGTCGCAACGCCGCCGCTTTCGCTTCCCTGTCCGAACAGGCAAACGCGATGACGCTCACCGCCGCCGGATCGCGCAGATAATCGATCGCAGCGACTGGCATTTTCAATTCATTTGAAACCGCCGCAGCGGGGCGGCCATCCGTCAGCATGATCCGTACGCCGTCGATTTCAAGGCAGCCGCCGGCGATGGCCGCTTCCAGCAACGCCGCGTCGCCCGCCGATTTCTCGACGGCCAGTACCTGCGGCGACGGCGATTCGTCCGGCCCGTAAGCGTAAACGCCGCGTCCCGACTTGCGACCAAGGCGGCCAGCGGCGACGAGCTGGCCCTGCATCAGCGACGGCGTAAAGCGCGTCCGCCCGGAATAAGCGCAAAAGACCGATGTCGCAGCGGCATGATTGACGTCATGTCCGATCAGGTCGCCGAGTTCGAAGGGACCCATTCGGAAGCCGGCGAGATCGCGATAGAGAAAATCGAGCGTCGCCGCATCCGCCGCGCCTTCCTCGAGCGCGCGCCAGCCCTCACCGTAAAACGGCCGCGCCGCGCGGTTGACGATGAAGCCCGGAACATCGCGCGCCATCACCGCGGTCTTGCCCCAGGATTTCATGAGATCGAGCGCCGACGCTGCGATCGCGCCATCCGTTTCAGCGCCGGGAATCACTTCAACGAGCTTCATCACCGGCGCCGGATTGAAGAAATGCAGGCCCATATAGCGCGCCGGATTGCGCCGCCCGGCGGCGAGACTGGTCACCGGCAGCGACGAAGTGTTGGTCGCGATGGCGGCGGTGTCGGCGAGCACGCCTTCGAGGCGTTCGAACAGCGCACGCTTGATCTCGGCGTTTTCGACGATCGCCTCGATCACGAGACCGCATGGCGCGAGCGACGCAGCGTCAAGCGTCCAGTCGATACGCGCTGTGACGGCGCGGGCGTCAGCTTCGCTGAGCTTTCCGCGCTTGGTCAGGGCGGCGAGCCCGCGCGTGATCGTGTCGCGGCCGCGCGC
>JBGSSK010000334.1:0-5662 GCA_041737095.1 Parvularculaceae bacterium
GCGCGTTGCGGCGCTCGATCTCGGTTTCCTGCCGCGGCCGGACGGGCGCGATTTCGCCGGCATCCTCCGGGGCGTCGCCGACAAGGCGGTCGACGTCGTCTACAATCTCGGCTGCGATGAATTCGACACGTCGAGGCTCGCCGGCGCTTACGTCATCTATCAGGGGCATCATGGCGACGCCGGCGCGCGGGTCGCCGATGTGATCTTTCCGGGCGCCGCCTATGTCGAGCAGAGCGGCGTCTACGCCAACACCGAAGGCCGCGCGCAGATCGCCAACCGCGCGCATTTCCCGTTCGGCGACGCGCGCGAGGATTGGGCGATCCTGCGCGCCTTGTCCGACCGCGTCGGCAAGACGCTTGCCTATGACGATCTTTTTGCGCTCCGCCAGGCGATGATCGCCGACGCGCCGTCGCTCGGCCGGATCGACCAGGGCCCGACCGGCGATGCGGCGTTCGATCTGTCGGCGGTTGGCGAAAAGGGCGCCCTTTCTTCCGAGCCTTTCCGCTCGCCGATCCGCGATTTCCACCTGACCAATCCGATCGCGCGGGCGTCGGCGACAATGGCGGAATGTTCCGCGACGCTGTCGGGCGCGCGCAAACTCGCTGCGGAGTAGCGGGCATTGACCGGCCTTGCGCCGAAAAGCCAGGACCGCGTCATCGCCGAGATCCGCGCCAATATCGTCTTTGAGACGATGGTCGGGTCGGTCCTGACCGCGGCGGCGGCGTCCGGCGTTCTTTATTTCCTGATCGGCATTGGCGCGCGCGCTGCGAGCGGTCAGGTCTCGCTTGGCGGCGCCGGCGCCGCGCTCTTTGACGCAATCAGTTTCACTTTCCTCTTTTTCCTCGCCGGATTCGCGGCGTCGCTGGCGATCGGCATTCCGCTTTACCGCACTCTCGAAAAGGCGAAAATCCGCAAGCTCTGGCCGTATGTCGCGGCGGCCTTCTCGGTCAGCCTTGTCATTCTCGCCATCGCCGGCCTCCTGCCGTCCTATGAGGCGCCGGCGCGACTGCTGTTTTTGGCGCCGGGCGTCGGCGCGGCGCTGCTGTTCGGCCGCAAGATGCAGCGTTTCTGGCGCGCCGCAGCGCAGGCCGACCAAACTGCGCCGTCGGTCATCCGTCTGCATTAGCGGCCTTGCACAAGGAGGCGACGTCCGCGTCGAGCGGCTCGTTCTTTTCCGGCGCGCCCGCGGCTTCATTCGCCGCCGCGCTGACAATCGGCTGCTTGAAAAACATGTCGAAAAGCCGCGCCTTGACCGGGTCGTTTCCGGTGAAGGCGGGCTCGTGCGCAGAGAAATCGATTTCCGCAGACCTGTCTTTTTCGGCGGCTGCTGCTGCTGCGTCGGCGACATGGTCGAGCAGCGCCGCCATCAGATCGAGATACGAACGATCCGTCATGATCGCCCCATGCCCCGGCACGATCGTTGTCACGGGCAGCGCGGCGAGTTGTCGAATGACGCGCACCCAGCTTCCCGGATAGGAGCCGAACCCATAGGGAACCGGCGCGACGACAATATCGCCGGTCGCCAGCATTTTTTCTTTCGGCAAGTAGAGCGCGAGATCGCCGGCGGTATTGCCAAGCCCTGCATGTAAAAGGACCGCATTTCGTCCGCCGAGATCGATTGTCGTCGTTTCGTCGACGGCGCGCGTCGGGACCATCACCCGCATTTTCGCAAGTTCGGCCGAATAAGCGGGATAATCCGCGAGCATGGTCGAGAAATAGCGCATTTCTTCTTCGCTCAGCGTCGATCCGTCGAACCATTTTCCGCTTTCGACCGCGCCGGCGACCGCTTTGTAGGTCTCGCCGAGATCGGCTTCGCCCGCTTCGACGCGCCGCTCCGGGCCGTCCGCCATTGCCGCGCAGGTGAAACGGTGGGCG
This sequence comes from Parvularculaceae bacterium, assembly GCA_041737095.1. Lineage (GTDB taxonomy): Bacteria > Pseudomonadota > Alphaproteobacteria > Caulobacterales > Parvularculaceae > Amphiplicatus. The sequence goes on from JBGSSK010000334.1 coordinate 1,876, forward strand.
ATGATTTCCGCCGCCGGAAACGCCTCGATGATCGGATGCGCGCCGCGATGATGGTCGCCATGCCAGTGGCTGATGACGAGAAATGCGACCGGCTTTTTCGTCTCGGCGCGGATTTTCGCCAGCACCTCGTCGCCCTGCGACGCGAAGCCGCCGCCGTCGAAGACGAGGACGCCGCGCTTGCCGATTACGATCGTCGTATTGGCGACGACCGGATAGCGCAGCGGATCCTCGCGTCCGCCGACAAAGACGTCCCTCGCGACTTCTTTCCAGGTCAAGTCAAAGAGGCCCGGCTCGGCGGCTGCGGCCGCGGTCGCCGACAGCGACACCAGGAGCGTGAGGATCAGGCGAATCATGCGGACAGCCTCCATATTTGGCGGCCTATACGACACGCAGCGCGGCGGGAGCAGGATAGCAGTTTCGGCGACGCGAGCCAAAGCCGCGACGGACCGAACGCGCAGAGCGCGGCGCAAGTCTCGCGCATTCGCTGCAGCACCGCGTTGGTTGTCTCTTCGAATTTCATCATTCGCCTTTCACCGTCGATAGCGATGCGGCGCGGTTTTCCCGGTCGCCGCCGCATTCGACAGCAAGACTACCCCGGTCAGCTTGGGTGTAGGACGGATTGGGGGATAAGGTGGGGGACAACCGGCGGGACAAGCGGCGGGACAAGTGGTCGGACAGGTTTTTTTCGCCGTGTGAAATCAACGGGTTCGATGGTTAACGATTTTTCCTGGCGAACGCCGGGTCCCGACCGTCGCCTGGCGCCCCGACCGGCGGGTGTTCCGCAGGCGGATCGTCAACCGCGGGACGGATCAAGGGCGCGTCATCGGCCGCGCGCGATCGCCGCCGCTTCGGCGATGACGGCGGGATCGCCGATATGGTTTGCGAGGATGAGAATGAGGCGGGCGTTGGCCGCGGCGCTCTCCTCGTCCGAAAGCCCCTCATGCAGGGCTATTATCGCGGCGTAGATATCGTCCGGCGCCGTGGTGTTGGGATTGACATTGAGGCTCATCCAGAACTCCTTCCGCCGCCGGCCCTGGCGAGCGCGTCGGCGATCGCCTCGGTGATCGCCTCGGTGATCGCCTCTGGGGCGGGTATTTTCCAGCGTGCGGCGATATGCTGGTCCGGCCGTACGAGATAGATGGCGCCGTCGGCTGCGTCATAGCGTTCGCGGGCGAGCGCGCTGTCGCCCGCCATGACGATGTCGACTGCGTCGCCAAACCGCCGCCGTACCGGGTCGATCGCGGCCTTGTCGAAGGTGACGATTTTGAATCGATCGCCAAGCGCGGAGAGCAGCCAGTTGCCGTCCATCGGCGCGTCGATCGCCGGCGCGCCCGGCGCCGGGCCGCTCTTGAAGGCGTCGACGTCTGCGGTTGAGAGCGGCGAGCCGTCATAGGAAACCGCCGTCGACAAGCGACCCGAATTCACGAAGGGTCGCGCGAATGCGTAATGACGCGAAAGTTCGAGGACGGCGTTGCGGAACTCCCTTGCGGTTTTCGATTTCGGCGTCATGAAATCCGTCGCGCGCGAAGAATTGAGGATGTTGACGTCAGCGACGTGGGTCGCCTCGCTGTCATAAGTTTCAAGCAACGACGCCGACGCCGCGCCGCTGAGGACGCGATCGAGTTTCCAGGCGAGATTGTCGATATCCTGCAATCCGCCATTGCAGCCGCGCGCGCCGAAAGGCGAGACGAGATGCGCCGCGTCGCCGGCGAAGATCACGCGGTCATGAACGAAGCGCTCCATCCGCCGGCACTGGAAAGTGTAGACGGACAGCCATTCAAACTCGAATTGAACATCGGGGCCGAGCATGCCGCGCACGAAGGGCGTGACATTTTCCGGCTTCACCGCTTCCTTCTTGTCGATGTTCCAGCCCAGTTGGAAATCGAGCCGCCAGACGCCGTCCGGCTGTTTGTGAATGAGGCTCGACGCGCCCGGCCAGGGCGGGTCGAAGTGGAACCACCGCTCGGCCGGCCTTTCTTCCGTGAATCTCACATCGGCGATCAGGAAATTGTCCTCGAAAACGCGCCCGGCGAAATCAAGGCCCATCATTGTCCTGACCGGCGATTTGTTGCCGTCGCAGGCGAGGAGATAGGATGTCTCGATCGCATAGAGTTCGTCCGGCGTTTCGATAGCGACGAGAACGCCGTCGCCGCGCGCCGCGACCCCGGTGACTTCGTGTCCCCATCTGACGTCGATATTTTCGTGCTTTGCGATCTCATCGAGGAGATATTCCTCGACGTAATATTGCTGGATGTTGATGAAAGCGGGGTTCTTCTGGTCCTTGATCGGCAGGAGATCGAACGCGTAGATCGGCGCAGGATCGTCTTTCCAGAATACCTTGCCGCGTTCCCAGACGACGCCCTTGCGCTTCAGGCGCTCGCCGACGCCGAGCCTGTCGAAAATCTCGAGCGACCGCTTCGAAAAACAGATCGCCTTCGAGCCGCGCGGGATGAAGGAGAGCGCGTTGACGAGGACGACCTTGCGGCCCTTGCGGGCGAGATCGAGCGCCAGCGACAGCCCGATCGGGCCGCCGCCGACGATCAGCGTCTCATGCGTTTCCGTCGCAGACCGCGCCCCGCGCGGCGTGCTGCCGAACGCCTTCCAGACGGGGATGCCCGCGGTCTTCATCATGCGTGCACGGACTATTCCTGCAATTTCGCCCACACGTCGCGATCGCGTTCCGCCGTCCAGATGACGGGCCAGTCGATCCCCGAATATTCATCGAAAAGGCGTTGCACGTTGAACGGCATGCAATGCTCGAAGATCGGCCACTGGCCGAATTTCGGCGCCAGCGCCGCGTGGGCGGCCTCGAACGCCTGTTTCACCGTTCCGCCTTTTGCGTGGACGCCGCCGACTTCGCGCTGCATCGCCAGCAGGAAGTCGCGCGTCTGCTCGATCGCCGCGTCGACCTCTTTGCGGCCATTCGCAACGGCGCCCCGTCCGCCGACAAGCGCTTCGGCTTCGAATTTCTTGACGCGATCAAGCGTTTCGGCCGCCCAGTCGATGTGAAAGGCGTCGCCCGTATAAAGCGCAGCCCTGGCTTCAACGAGATCGCCGGCGAACAGTATTTTCTCCTTCGGCAGGAAAGCGACGATATCGCCGGCGGTGTGGCCGCGTCCGCAATAATGCAGTTCAAGGTCGCCGCGTTCGCCGCCGAGTTCGATCGTCAGACGGTCGGAAAAAACAACGGAAGGATGCGTCAGGCCCGGAATCGACTGGGGCTCGCGAAAGAGCCGCGGCATCCGCCCGAGTTCGGACGCCCAGTCTTCGTTGCCGCGCTCGTTGATCAGCCTGCGGGTCATTTCATGGGCGATGATTTCATCGGCCTCGAAAGCGGCCGCGCCAAGCACCCGCACCGCATGATAATGCGACAACACCAGATAGCGAACCGGCTTGTCCGTATGTTTCCGCAGTTCATCGAGCCAGGCGCGCGCCGCGACCGGCGTTGCGCGCGCTTCGAAGGCGACAAGGAAATCTTCCCCCTCGATCGCGCCGACATTCGGGTCGCCCTCGGCGGTCAGCGCGTATACGCCGTCCGCCAGAACCTCCAGCGTTTCCCGCTTGTCGGTCAGATCTCCGGACGAAGCGAACGGCTTGGCCATCGGACAATCCTTTCCGCGCGCCTGTGGGCGCGCCCGACAATGTGATCTAGTGGCCCACGTCATTGATTATGACGGCAACTCATGAATCACTGCCCCGCGCAGCGGCGACGGAGATGACAGGTGTCGGGGAAAGCGATTGCGGTCAAGAAGTATGTGGTTCGGCTGAGTGCGGAGGAACGCGAGCG
>JBGSSK010000368.1:0-7529 GCA_041737095.1 Parvularculaceae bacterium
GCGGGATGCGCCGGCCCTGACGGCTGCTGCGCGCGCTGTCATCAAGGCGCTGCGGGCGGCCGTAGGCTTCGATGAAGACCAGGACCGCGGCGAAGAGAAACAGCGCCGAGGCGATTTGCGACGCCGCCGCAAGATCGCCGAAACCATACCAGGTCCTGAAGATGCCGACGCTCAGGGTTTGAACGCCGAAATAATCTGCGACGCCGAACTCGGCGGCGGTTTCCATCATGACAAGGGCGACGCCGCCGACGATCGCCGCGCGGCTCATCGGCAGAAGCAGGCGAAAGCAGGCGCCGACTGGCGACGAGCCGAGCGTTCGCGCCGCCTCGATCACCGACACCGATCGTGACGCGAAGGCTGCGCGCGCCGTAAGATACGCATAAGGATAAAGCGTCATCGACAGGACGAACGCGGCTCCCGCAAGGCTCTTGATCGATGGCGCGCCGATGGCGGCGAGGCCGCGGGCGAGCGGGGCTAATGCTCCAAAGGGTCCAAGGAGATCCGCATAGGCGTAGGCGGCGATATAGCCGGGCGCGGCGAGCGGCAGGATCAACGCAATCGACAGCACTCGCCGGCCGCGAAACTCGCAGCTTGTCGTCAGCAAGGCGGCGGCGACGCCGATGGATCCAGCAAGGGCGCCGACTGCAACGCACAGGACGAGCGTTCCGCTGAAATAGGACATGCCGACCGTGCCGACGACATGCCGAATGGCCTCGCCGAACGGCGCGGCAAGGCTCGCCAGCACCGCCAGCACCGGCGCCGCGACAATCACCGCGGCTGCGACGAGCGCCGGCGCAGCGAAAAGCCGACCTGTCATTGCGGCGTCGTTCGGTCGGCGGCGAGCGGCTCGGTCCATTTCGGAAGCCCTATCATTCGCCGCCGGATGATGCGAGATCAATGCGCCTATGAGCCTCATTCTGCGGGACATTCGCCACAGTTTCGGATCGACGATCGTCGTTGACGGCGCATCGATCGAAGTAGCGCCTGGCGAAATCGTTTGCCTGTTCGGGCCGTCCGGATGCGGTAAGACAACGCTGTTGCGGATCGCCGCCGGTCTGGAGCGATTGCAGCACGGCGCCATTGAACTGGACGGCGCGACCCTTGCGACGCCGCATCTCGATACGCCCCCGGAACGCCGCAGGATCGGTTTCGTCTTTCAGGATTTCGTGCTGTTTCCGCATATGACGATCGCGGAGAATGTCGGCTATGGCCGCGCCGCCTCGCCCGCGCAAGATCGCCGCGCGCGCATCGATGCGGAACTTGCGGCTGTCGGCCTCGCCGAGTTCGGCGACCGCCGGCCGCATCAATTATCGGGCGGACAGCAACAGCGCGCCGCACTGGCGCGCGCTTTTGCAACAGAGCCGCGCGCCATGCTGCTCGACGAGCCTTTTGCCAGCATAGACGCCGTCTTGCGCCAACGCCTCAGAAGCGAGATGCGGTTGTTGCTGAAGGCGCGTTCCACCCCGACGATTCTCGTGACCCACGATCCTGATGAAGCGGTCGAACTCGGCGATCGCGTCGCCATCATGAGCGCCGGGCGCATCATCGAGACGGCCGCGCCTGAAAAACTGTTCCACTCGCCGAAAACGGTTGAAGGGGCGCGGCTCTTCGCCGGCAGTCAGGTCCTTGCATGCGAGCCGGTCGAAGCGGGCGTCGCGACGGCGTTCGGGGCGATCGCGCCGCTGGACCGGCCGAAGGACGCAAGCCGCGTCGTACTTCATGACGGCGCGGTCGAAGCGGTTGCGTCGCCGTCCGGCGCCTATCGGGTTGTCGATTGCCGCTTCGGCGGACCACACTTCGTCGTCACGATCGCCGCCGAGAACCGGCCGGACCAGGCGATCCGCGCAGTCTGCCAGACCGCGCTCCCGATCAGCGCTCCCGTCGCGATCAGGATCGACCCTGCAAAGGCCCGGCCGTTAGCCTGATGCGGCCACGACGACAGTAGTTGCGGTTGATAATCATTTGCAGTAACATGGGCAGCCGCTATTGATTGGTGTTCGCCGTGAAATCCGGATTTCGCCCACTCGTCCTGTTGTTCGCCATAGCGCTCCTTGCGGGCTGCGATCGTCCGGCGCCGGCGGCGGAGAAGCTGGCGGCGACGATCACCGGCGAGGTCAATGTCTATACCGGCAGGCACTACGATTCTGATATCGCGATTTACGACGCCTTCACCCGCAAGACGGGGGTCAAGGTCAACATCATCGAAGCTGGCGGCGATGCGCTGATCGAACGGCTGGTGCGCGAAGGCGACAGCTCGCCTGCCGACCTGTTCATCACGGCCGACGCCGGCATGTTGTGGCGCGCCAAACAGCGCGGCGTCCTGCGCCCGATCGAAAGCGCGGAGATCCTCGCCCTTACGCCGGCGCAATTCCGCGACCCGGAGAAGGAGTGGGTCGGGTTATCGAAGCGCGCGCGGATCATCATCTACGACAAGGCGAAAGGCGCACCGGAGGGACTTGCATCCTACCTGGATCTCGCTGATCCGGCGTTTCACGGCGAGATCTGCGTACGGTCATCGACGAACATCTATAACCAGTCGCTTCTCGCCGGCCTCATTGAGCATGTCGGCGAAGAAAGAGCGAGCGAATGGGCGAGCGGCGTCGTCGCGAATTTCGCGCGCAAGCCCGAAGGCAATGACACCAGCCAGATCGAAGCGGTCGCCGCCGGCGATTGCCGTATTTCAATCATCAACAGTTATTATCTCGCGCGCTACACCGGTTCCGACGATCACAAGATGCGCGCGATCGGCGAAAAAATCGGTGTGATCTTTCCCGATCAGGAGACCACCGGAACGCATGTGAATATTTCGGGCGCGGGTGTCGCGCGGTTCACGCCGCATCCGCAAAACGCCGAAGCGCTGCTCGCGTTCCTGTTGAGCGACGAAATCCAGCAATTGTTCGCCGCCGGCAATAACGAATATCCAGTGGTCGAGGGCGTCGCTGCTGTCGGACCTATCGCCGAATTCGGCTCGTTCCGGCCTGATGTGCTCGACGCGGCGGTGTTCGGCGGGCGGCAGGCCGAAGCCGTCCGGATCTTCGACAAGGCGGGCTGGCGGTAGGTTCTGCGGCGGTGACGCGGCAGGCGAATTGACGATATCCCCGTTCGCAAGACGTCAGGAGACGCATGTGAACTCGCGCTCAAGTTGCTTTGAATGAAAAAATTCGAATTTTAGGATTTGTGTCGATATAACATTTGATATAACGTCCGCCCGACTGGGTGGAGACGGCAATGGCCAACAAGAAAAACGGAAATGGCGCCGGGTCCCATGGCGCGAGGCGCAATGGCGGCGGCGATGACGGGCTTGGCGATGACGGGCTTGGCGATGGCGGGCATGACGGTGGCGGGCATCACGCCCATGCAGGCCACGATCATGGCGAAGGACGCGAGCCTGCCGGGCTGACGCGAAACGAGAATTTCGTATGGGACGCCTTGCTGGGCGCCGGCGGCCCGTTGAAGGCGTATGAAATTCTCGACCGATTGAAAGACAAGGGCGTCCGTGCGCCGATGACGGTCTATCGCGCGCTCGAGGGCCTTGAACAAAAGGGCTTTATCCACAAGCTTGAAGGCATCAACGCCTTTTTGCCGTGTTTGCACGAAGGCCCGCACGAGGTGCAGGTCTTTCTCGTTTGCGAAAGCTGCGCCTCGGCCAAGGAGGTCGAACTCGAAAGCATCGAGTCCGATTTGCGGCCGCTGTTGCGGCGCGCCTCGTTCAAAATGAAAACCGCCCGGCTCGAGGCGCGCGGATTGTGCAGCAATTGCCAGCCCGCCGCCGCCTGACTAAAAATAGAGCTGCCGAATCATTGACTGGGAAAGGCCGCCATCTATTGTCGCGCTCGGCGGCGGGCTGCGGCTTGCCGTCACGCGCAAGCGGGAGAGATCGACAGCAGAATCGACTGTCGACGCCGAAGGAGCAACCGCCCCGGAAACTCTCAGGCAAAATGGACCGCGCGCGGGTTGAAGGCTGGAAAGAGTGAAGGCGATCGTCGCCCGATCCACCGACGGAGTAAGCGGGCGCGCTTCGCGCCGGTGAATCTCTCAGGTTCCGTGACAGCCGGGGTCGCCGCCGTCGATGGCGGCGATTGCGCATGGAACCGAAATGACGCCCGTGACAAGTCCGCTGAAGAAGACCGCGCTGCACGGCCTGCATCTGTCGCTCGGCGCGAAGATGGTCGAATTCGCCGGCTATGAGATGCCGGTGCAATATGCTGACGGAGTCCTCAAGGAACATCTGCACACCCGCGCCAAAGCCGGGCTCTTCGACGTGTCGCATATGGGGCAGGCGTTTCTTGAAACGACGCGCGCAAAAGCGGGGACCGACGCCGCGCATCTCGATATCGCCGATGCGATTGAAACGCTGTTGCCCGGCGAAATCCGCAAATTGAAGAAAGGCGGCATGCGCTATTCGGTGCTGCTCAACGAAGATGGCGGCGTCCTCGATGATCTGATGGTGACCCGTCCGTCGGCCGAAGACAAACAAGGCTCACTGTTCCTGGTCGTCAACGCCGCCTGCAAGGAAGCTGATTTTGCGCATATCGGCGCGTCGCTGACCGGGCGAGCGGTTCTGCGCATCGCCGCCGACCGCAGTCTCCTCGCCCTGCAGGGACCGGCGGCGGCGCGCGTCCTCTGCGCGATCATTCCGGGATGTACGCAGCAGACCTTCATGACGATGGCGCCTTATGACTGGAACGGCGTCCAGCTTATCGTCTCGCGCTGCGGTTACACGGGCGAAGACGGTTTCGAAGTGTCGGTTCCGAGCGACGCGGCCGAGAGTCTGGCGAAAGCGCTCCTGGAGCACCCTGACGTCGCGCCGATCGGCCTTGGCGCGAGGGACAGCCTGCGGCTCGAAGCCGGCCTGTGTCTTTACGGTCATGATATCGATGCGACGACGTCCCCGGTTGAAGGGAACATCGCTTTCGCGCTTGGCAAGCGGCGCCGCGAGGAAGGCGGTTTCCCCGGCGCTGCGCGCATCCGGCGCGAACTCGCGGAAGGTCCGGCGCGGCTCCGCGTCGGGTTGAAACCGGAAGGCCGCGCGCCGGCGCGCGAGGGGACCGATATCGTCGACATGACCGGACGAAAGATCGGCGTCGTCACTTCCGGCGGGTTCGGCCCAACGCTCGGCGGCCCGCTCGCCATGGGTTATGTCGACTTCGCGCACGCGCAAACCGGAACCGGCGTTCAACTGATGGTGCGCGGCAAACCCTTGCCGGCGGTCGTTGTCGACATGCCGTTCGTCCCACATTCTTATTACCGCGGTTAGGAGATCGCCATGAGCGTCAGATTTACGAAGGACCATGAATGGGTGCGCCTCGAGGGAGAGAGCGCGGTCATCGGCATCAGCGAACACGCCGCGGGACAACTCGGCGACGTCGTCTTTGTCGAATTGCCGGAGGTCGGCAGGAAATTCAGCAAGGGCGACGACATGGCGGTCGTCGAATCCGTCAAGGCGGCGTCGGACGTCTATGCGCCGATCTCCGGCGAAGTCGTCGAGGTCAATCAGGCGATCGTCGATGATCCGTCAAAGGTGAACGCCGATCCCGCCGGCGCAGGGTGGTTCGTCAAGCTGAAGCCGTCGGACGCGTCGGAAATCGGCGCGCTAATGGATGAATCGGCCTATAGCGCCTTTGTCGGGACCCTCTGATCGATGCGTTATCTTCCGCTCTCCGACGACGATCGCCGACAGATGCTCGGCGTCATCGGCGCAAAGTCGATCGACGATCTTTATCAGGACGTGCCAAAGTCGGCGCTCAACGCCGGGATCAATCTGCCGGCGCATGAAAGCGAACTGGGGGTTGAACGGATCATCGGCGCCATAGCTGCGAAGAACCGCGCCGCCGGCGCCGGCCCATTTTTTGTCGGCTGCGGCGCCTACAAGCATCATGTGCCGGCGACCGTGGATCACGTCATTCAGCGCTCGGAATTCCTGACGTCCTATACGCCCTATCAGCCGGAAATCGCACAGGGAACGCTGCAATATCTCTTCGAGTTTCAGACGCAAGTCGCCGCTCTTCTCGGCATGGAAGTCGCCAACGCCTCGATGTATGACGGCTCGACCGGGTGTGCGGAAGCGGCGCTGATGGCGCGGCGCGTGACGAAGCGCCGGAAAGTCGTGATGTCCGGCGCGTTGCATCCGCATTATGCGGCGGTCACCCGCACCAACAGCGAACTCCTCGGCGATACGGTCGTGCAACTGCCGATCGACGTCGAGGCGAAAGAAGATCTCGCCGGCGCGATCGATGCCGAGACTTCTGCAATCATCGTGCAGACGCCAGATGTTTTCGGAAATTTGCGGGATCTGACGGCGCTCTCGAAAGCCTGTCTTGACAAAGGCGTCCTGCTGATCGCGGTCGTCACCGAGGCGATGTCGCTCGGCGCGGTGAAGAGCCCGGGCGAGATGGGCGCCGACATCGTCGTCGGCGAGGGTCAGTCGATCGGCAACAGCCTCAATTTCGGCGGCCCTTATGTCGGGCTCTTCGCGACCCGCGAAAAATACATGCGCCAGATGCCGGGCCGGCTTTGCGGAATGACAAAGGACGCCGACGGCAAGCGCGGTTTCGTTCTTACCCTGTCGACGCGCGAGCAGCATATCAGGCGCGACAAGGCGACGTCGAATATCTGCACGAATTCCGGTCTCTGCGCGCTGGCGTTCACGGTCCACATGACGCTGCTCGGCGAAGCGGGCCTGCGCCGGGTCGCCATGCTCAATCATGAAGCGGCGTGCAAGACTGCGGACGCGCTCGCCGCGATCGGCGGCGTCGAAGTGCTGACGAGATCCTATTTCAATGAGTTCACGCTGCGCCTGCCGAAGCCGGCCGCGGGCGTTGTCGAGGCGCTCGCCGCCGCCGGCGTTCTCGGCGGCGTCCCAGGCGGCAGGCTCTGGCCGCATGACAAGGAAGCGCAAAATCTGCTTATCGTTGCGGCGACCGAATGCGTCACTGACGCCGACATCGCCGCCTTTTCAAAATCACTGTCAAAGGCGCTCGCATGACGATGAACAGCCAGGGTCGCCCGACCAGGAGCGACGCCGTCGCCTCCAATGTGACAACCTTCACCGGCAATCGCGCGCTGCAGATCGAAGAATCGCTGATCTTCGAAAAAGACGCCTTCGCGGGGACGGGCGTTGATTTTCCAGCGCCGACGCGCGCATCGGACCGCCTCGGCGCGCTGAAGCGCACCAGCGACATTCGTCTTCCCGGTCTGTCGGAGCCGGAAACAATGCGCCATTTCGTGCGCCTGTCGCAGAAAAATTATGCGATCGACATGGGGCCTTTTCCGCTTGGCTCTTGCACGATGAAACACAACCCGCGCCTCAACGAGAAAATGGCGCGACTGCCGGGCATCGGCGACATTCACCCGCTGCAGCCGCAATCGACGGTTCAGGGCGCCCTCGAACTGATCGATACGCTGGCGCATTGGCTGATGACGCTGACCGGAATGCCGGCGGTCGCGATGTCGCCGAAGGCGGGCGCGCACGGCGAACTCTGCGGCATGATGACGATCAAGGCGGCGCTCGACGCAAAAGGCGAGGGACA
>JBGSSK010000371.1:0-2132 GCA_041737095.1 Parvularculaceae bacterium
CTCGCCGAGCTCAACGCGATCCTGCCGCGCATCGATGCGGCGCTCGCCGAGCCCGGCCTTTACCGGCGCGATCCGGCGCGCGCGACGAAGCTGCAAAAGGAGCGCGCAGCGCTCCTGTCGGCGATCAGGTCGGCGGAAGAAAACTGGCTCGCGGCTCTCGAAACCTATGAACAGGCGAAGGCGGCCGCCAACTGAACTGGCGCTCGCGAAATCGCGGCGAATGGGGCAGGATGGAGAACAAGGAGCCGATCCATGAAAAAACCCGCCGAATGCCGTTCGATGGATGACGTCAGGACCGAAATCGACCGGGTCGATCTCGCGCTGGTCGATTTTCTGGCGGAGCGCTGGGGCTATGTCGACCGCATGTGGGAGTTGAAGCGCTCGCAGTCGGCGGAAGCGAACGTCCCCTGGCGAAACCGCGCGGTCATTGAGAAAGTGCGCCAGCGCGCATCGGAGCAAGGGCTGCCGCCCGAAATGGCCGAAGCGCTGTGGCGGCAGATCATCGGCTGGGGAATTCAGTATCAGGACGAGCGGCTGCGTGACGGCTGACGGCCCAGACGACCGCGGCCGAAAAAAATCCGTCTCGCCCCCCTAGCATTGATCGCTGACACTGCAGACATTGCCGCTCGCTGCGGCTGGAGCAATCCCGACAATGGACTGGTTTGAAATTATCGGCGGCCTCGTCGTCCTGACGATTGGCGCAGAATTCCTTATTCGCGGATCGACCGCGCTCGCCCGGCGCTTCGGCGTTTCGGACCTCCTGATCGGATTGACGCTTGTCGGCTTCGGCACGTCGACGCCCGAGCTGGTCTCGAGCGTGCAGGCGGCGCTGATGGGATCGCCCGGCGTCGCGGTCGGCAATGTCGTCGGCTCGAACATTGCGAACATCCTGCTGATTCTCGGCCTGTCGGCGGTGATTGCGCCGATCGCCGTCGAACCGAAAGCCTTTCAGCGCGATGGCTTTGTGCTGCTCGCTGCAACCCTGATGGCGATCGGCGTTTCGATGACCGGAGAATTCGGCCGCATCGCCGGCGGCCTCTTTCTCGCAACGATCGCGCTCTATATCGGCTACGCCTATCTGACCGAGCGTCGGGCGCCGGCGTCGCCAGAGGCGATGCTTCACGCGGCGGAAGCCGCCGCCCTTCCCGGCGGCCCGAAATCGCCGCTGCTCGACATCGTCCTTGCAATCATCGGCCTTGCGCTGCTGATCGTCGGCGCAAAATTTCTCGTTTCGGGCGCGATCAATATCGCGGCCAGTATCGGCGTATCGGAAACCATCATCGGCTTGACGATCGTCGCGATCGGCACGTCACTGCCCGAACTCGTGACGTCGGTCATGGCGGCGCTGCGCGGGAAGTCGGCGCTGGCGCTCGGCAATGTCGTCGGATCGAACATCTATAATCTTTTCGGCATCCTCGGCGTGACCGCGCTCATCAAGCCGGTCGCGGCGCCGGCTGAGATCGTCGCGTTCGACAACTGGGTCATGCTCGGCGCAACCTTGCTGCTGATTTTCTTCGCGGTCAGCAAGAACAAAGTCTCGAGGCTTGAGGGCGGCGCGCTCGCCGCCGGCTACGCCGCCTATATCGGCTGGCTCGTGATGACCGCGTGAAAAAAGGGCCCCCGCAGGCGGGAGCCCCTTGCAGTCGGAAGTCGACGCAACAATTATTTCAGCGCGACGTCCCCTCAGACGTCACAGGGATCCAAGCAGCGCAACAGGATCGACTGCTTTCAGGTTCTGGCGAATTTCAAAATGCAGCTGCGGTTCGGTCGCCGAGCCGGTCTGCCCGACCTTGGCGATGACCTGGCCCTGGCGCACGCGATCGCCCTTCTTGACCAGCATCGCATCATTGTGGGCGTAGGCCGTGACGAACCCGTCCTCGTGCTTGACCAGGAGAAGATTGCCGTAGCCTTCAAGCTCCGAGCCGCGATAGACGACTTCGCCATCGGCGGCGGCGCGCACGGGCGTGCCGACCGGCGCGGCGATATTGACGCCGTCATTGCGCTTGCCGCTCGCCGACAGGCCGTAGGACCCGATGACCCTGCCCTGCACCGGCCAGCCGAAAAGGCTTTGCGCCTTCACCGGCGCATCGCCGAAGGAAACATTGCGCGCAAGCTCGGCGACATCGGCCGTC
>JBGSSK010000431.1:0-26334 GCA_041737095.1 Parvularculaceae bacterium
GGCCGGCTGGGCGGGCGTCGTTCGACAGGCCGCCGAGCGCGTCGACGCCGTCAGGGACAAGCCACTCGCATCGCCATGGATTTGGCTCGCTGGGTTCACCCTCTCGCTGATCGGCGCCTGGCTCATCGAGGGCGGCTGGCGACGAACCCGCCAAAGGTCTTAACGCGTCGGTGACGGATTGCGCGGCCGACTTAACCGGCTTTCAATTAACCCATCTTAACCTCCGGCGGTCGGCCAGGCGATGGCCGCGCGGTTAGGAGTGCTGTTGTGGCGTATGCGTCAAGAGAAGACGCTTCGGAAGAAGCGCAAAAAAAGCCGAAACGCAGCCCGCTCGCGGGACTGTTCGGCTTTGCCGGTTCACCCGTCGAGGAGCCTGAACTGCCTGCGATGGACGTTGCGGGAGGACTCGATCGCGCGCTTCGCCGGACGACGAGCGCCGTTGCGACTACGGCGCCGGATAATCATTCCGCCAACAATATCCGCGAAGCGCTGAGTGCGATCGAATCAGCGCTCTATACGATCGATAATGTTCGGGACATCATCGAGCAGGCGTATGAAGTCGCGTTGTCCGCTCATGAGGCGGAAGAAGCAGGAGCACGCGCGCTGCTGGCGGAGAGTTTCGATGAGCTTCGCGTCTCGATCAACACGGCAGTGGACGCAGTCGATGATCGCGCCGCGACGCTGATCGGAAAATCGCAGCGCCAGATCGACGTAAAGCTTGGCGGCAAGGCGCATTACTCCGTATCGCCGTCCCGCCTTGATGTCACCGCAAAGGGCCTCAATATCAGCCCGCCCGGCGACGCCTTCTCGACATTTGAAGAGATCAATCAGACGCTCGACCAGCTTGACGCGGCTCTCAAGAAAGCCGACCGCGCCGCCAGCGCCTATTGCCGGGATGCGCAATTCCTGATCGCGAAATTGCACGACCAGGACGCCGCCTGAGCAAGGGCGCTTGCTTGGACGCTTACGGAATACCGATCAATTTGTGCGTCTGAAGGCTGAGACGCCACTTCGGATGTGCGCGGCAATAGTCGATCGCAAGTCGCGTATTGCGCGCTCTGTCAGGGCCATCCATCGGTTGCACAAAGAAATTCGCGAAGTCGAGTGATTCGAATTTCTCGGGCGGCGCGTCCGCTTGTGGAAAGACGAGCTTTAATTCATTCCCGCTCATCTGCGCCAGCGGCGCCGCGGACTTCGGACTGACGCAAATCCAGTCGACCCCCGCCGGCGCCGCCAATGTTCCGTTAGTCTCGATCGCGATCTCAAAACCGCTATCGTGGAGCGCGTCGATCAGCCTCTCATCAAGTTGCAGCAGCGGCTCGCCGCCGGTGCAAACGACAAGCGGCCGGCCGCCGGCGTCTTTCGGCCAGAAATCTGCTGTGTGAGCAGCAAGACCGTTCGGCGATGCGAATTTGCCGCCGCCAGGCCCGCCGACGCCGATGAAGTCCGTGTCGCAGAAATTGCAGACGGCGGTCGCCCGGTCCCTTTCAAGTCCGCTCCAGAGGTTGCAGCCGGCGAACCGCAAAAAAACGGCGGCGCGTCCCGTCTGCGCGCCTTCGCCCTGCAGCGTGAAATAGCATTCCTTGACCGCGTACGTCGTCACTGCCGGGAGTCCCGTCGAGCGAGCGCCGCGAAATCGTCCCAGCCCTTCGCGCGCAGCACGCACGCAGGGCATTCGCCGCAGCCATAGCCCCAGTCATGGCGATCCGATCGAACGCCGCGGTAACAGGTGTGGCTGAGTTCGACGATACTATCTACAAGGCGCGCGCCGCCAAGATCTTCCGCAAGCGTCCAGCTTTGCGCTTTCGAAAGGTTCATCAACGGGGTCTCAAGCTGAAAGGATGTTTCCATACCGAGATTGATCGCATTCATCTGCGCATCGAGGGCGCTGCGGCGGCAGTCCGGATACCCGGAAAAGTCGGTCTCGCACATACCCGCCACGAGAACGCCGGTATTGCGTCGATACGCCAGCGCCGCAGCCATCGTCAGGAACACGAGATTGCGCCCTGGCACAAAAGTCGTCGGCAGGCCATGCTCGCCGATGCGAATTTCGGTTTCCCGCGTGAGCGCCGTTTCACTCAGTGCGCCAAGGCCTGAGAGGTCGACGAGGTGATCTTCGCCAAGACGCGGCGCAAAGATCGGAAAACGCTGTGCAAGCTCCCGCCGTACGGCGATGCGGGCCCCGAGTTCTGCGGCGTGGCGCTGTCCGTATTCGAACCCGATCGTCTCTACGCGCAAATAGCGATCGAGCGCCCAGGCGAGCGCGATCGACGAATCCTGGCCGCCAGAAAACAGCACCAGAGCGGACCGCTGATCGGTATTGCGCATCACTCAACTCTTAACGCATGAATGAGGCTTGCCGATACCGCCGCGACCTGCGAGTTTCAATGTGAGCAGCCCCAATCCCGTTATTTTCGTTTATTCTACGGCGCCTGATCGCGTGGTCGCGGAAGAAATCGCGTCCGCGCTGGTCGACGCCGCGGCCGCCGCCTGCGTCAATATCATCCCGGGCATGACATCGTTCTACCGATGGAGAGGCGAGATCGAAACTGCTTCTGAAATCGTGCTGATCATCAAGACAACGCGAGACCGCGCCGCAAAAGTCGCGGCCATTATTTCCGAGCGACATCCCTACGAGACCCCTGCCGTCGCGGCGATCGACGTCGACGAGGCGGCGTCGTCCCGAGTTTTTTTGGACTGGATACGGAACCCCGGTTAAAATCCGCATCGAAAGGCTTCTTTAAGACATTGCCCGTATAAGTTGTTTTGTTGCGACGATGCAATCATGTTTCAGCCAGCCCGGGTCCTGCTTCCCCCTCACTAAGCCAGCACCGGGTCGCCTCGTCGCAACGCCATCGCCGGCTTACTTGGCGGACGCCCAATGTCCGCCCTTGCCAGCACAGCTGGAGACCGCAGCGTCAGGATTCCCCATCCGACCCTGCGGTCTCCATGTTGCCGCCGCATCGGTTATCCAAGCGAGCGTCGCCTCGAGCGGCCCGCGCCGTTCAAGATCCGCAAAAATCAAATGCCAGCTGTCAGGGAATGCTACGATTTCGACCGCGCCGCAAAGCCGCTCCGCCGCCTTTTTCATCTTCTTGACCGGAATGATTTCATCCTTTTCGCCATAAAGGAAAAGGATCCGGCCGCCGGTTTCGTCAGTTGCATCCCAGCCCTCGCCCATGATGCGCACCGCTCCGAGAATCGTGTCGACCCGCGTCTCCTTGATGATCAGGGGGTCTTCGAACATCGTCCGCAGGAACTCGATATTGTCCGAGGCCTGACGTTCAGCGCGCTCGCCAGTCAGCGTTTCACCCGGAGCGAAAACGGCAGCCGTATTGAGAGCCGCACGATAGAAAAGCGGCATGCTGGCGCCGCCCCAGATGCCAGGCGCCGCAAGCACGACGCCCTCGACCTCAAGCGGCGCGTCCTTCATCGCCGCGAGAATAACGCCGGCGCCCATCGAATGGCCGATCACGAAAACCGGAAGCTCCGGATGCTCCGCCCGCACGGCCGCAATGACCGCGCGCAAATCCTGCTTCAGCGCGTCGCCGCCGGGCCACCTTCCCCTGTTTGGCGAGCGTCCGAAGCCGCGCTGGTCATAGGCGTAAACGCTGACGCCGCGCGCTGCCCAGAACGGTCCGGCGAGACGAAAGGCGCCGGCGTAGTCATTCATGCCGTGGACGGCGATCAAGACCGCCATCGGCTCGTCCGCCTTCCAGGTTGAAAGACCCAAGCGAACGCCATCGACACTTACGACTGCGCCCGATTCAATCGATGAGGTCGCAGTCGGCGACGGCGCCTCGGGAAAGGAGGCGCAACCGCCAAGGGCGAGCGCCGCTGTGAAAAGCAATGCGCCGGTTCTGATCACTCTGCGGACCGCCTTGGCGCGCCATCCGGCTGCGCACATTCTTTCGCAGATTCGAGAATTGTGAGCGCGTCGAGGAACGCCCGTCGCTGCTCGGCCGACAACGCGCGAAGCACGGATTCTTCGTAAGCAAGCGCGATCGCGGAAACGCGGTCAAACAGGGCGCGTCCTTTTGGCGACAGGCGCAATGACGAAACGCGGCGGTCAACGGCCGGCGAACGCGCGATCAGTCCTTTGGACTGAAGCGACGCGACGGCGCGGCTGACGGCCATTTTGTCCATCGGCGTCCGCGCGACGACGTCACGCGCGGCGACGCTCGCCGCCTGGCTAATCACGGCAAGGACCCGCCATTCCGGAATAGTGATGTCCTGGTCCTGATACAGCGCCCCAAGGCGTTCGCTCATCATCCGCGCAAGAACAACCATCCGATAGGGCGTAAATACCGCGAGATCGAGACGCGCGGCCGTCTTTTCGCCCGCACTCATCCGTCATCCTTGAGGACGCCGCGCCTTATCTGGTCCTGTTCAATCGATTCAAAAAGCGCCCGGAAGTTACCTTCTCCAAAGCCTTCGTTGCCCTTGCGCTGAATGATTTCGAAAAAGATCGGCCCGATTGCATCCTGGGTGAATATCTGGAGCAAGAGCCCCTGCCCTTCAGTCGGCGCGCCGTCAATCAGAATGTGGTTCTTGCGAAGGCGCTCCATATCTTCGTCATGTTCGCCGATGCGGGCGGCGACGCCGTCGTAATAGGCGTCGAGCGTTGACTGGAAAGGGATTTCCCGGCGCCGCAATTCCTCGACCGTTGCGTAGATATCCGCAGCGCCAAGCGCGATATGCTGGATACCCTCGCCATTATAGCGCGCGATGAACTCCTCGATCTGGGATTTCTCGTCCTGGCTTTCATTCAGCGGAATTCGGATCTTCCCACATGGACTCGTCATCGCCTTCGAGACGAGGCCCGTCAGCTTTCCCTCGATATCGAAATAGCGGATTTCCCGGAAATTGAAAATTCGCTCGTAATAGTCCGCCCACAGACTCATATTTCCGCGGCGCAGATTGTGCGTCAGATGATCGATATAGGTGAGGCCGGCGGCGTTCCTCGAAGGATCCGCCCCATTGATCAGCTCGAAATCGACGTCATAGATCGAGCGCGCGCCATAGCGGTCGACGAGATAAACGTTGAGGCCGCCGATCCCTTCGATGCCCGGAATATTCAACTCCATCGGGCCGGTTTTCGCGTCGATCGGTCTTGCGCCGCGGCGTATCGCTTCGCGGTAGGCGTAGGCTGCGTCCTTAACGCGAAACGCCATCGCATTGGCCCCGGCGCCATGCTGGTTGCGGAAAGCATGCGGCTGGCCGGCTTTTTCCCGGTTCAGAAGGAAATTGATGTCGCCCTGCACATAGTGGACGACATCTTTTGAGCGGTGCCGACCGACGGCCGTGAAACCCATCTGCTCGAAATAGCTGGCGAGGACGTCAGGATCGGGTCCGGTATATTCAACGAATTCAAAGCCGTCGGTCCCGAGCGGGTTCTCGAAAAGGTCTGCCATCGCGCTCTCCAATTGGGGGCGCGCATTTAGTAACACATGTTACTAAATGAGTCCAAGCCAGACAAGACGACTATTTCTGGGATGCGCGATTGGCGGCGACGACGAGGGCGCGGGACGCAACCTCGAAAGGCACTTCCGGCAGGAAGCGCTCCTGCAGGCCGGCGACGAATTCGGACATCCGCCATTCGATCATCACGGTTCCCCGATCGAGGACTTTGACCAGCACTTCGTTGAATTTGTAGCGGCCCTTGTACTCGGGGTGGCGTTCGATCACTCTGAGGCAGTTGGCGAGATCAAGAAGCAGGCGACCATCCTGATAGCGCAGGTTTTGCCGCGCCCATTCCTCATCGCTCTGCTCAATATCAATGACCGACGCTGGCTCGGCGCGCATGGACAACCTCTTCTCGAACGCGCAGAGCATCCGCGCATTGATTTGGAATTCCGCCAATAATGAGCGATAAATTTGATGAAAATTGAATTAAGGCGAGGGCCATGAGACTGTTCGGCTATTGGAGATCGAGCGCGACCTATCGGGTTCGCATTGCGCTGCGGCTGAAGGGTCTCGAATTTGATTATGAGCCCGTCAACCTTCTGAAAGGCGAACAACGGTCGCAATCTTTCCTGCGACGCAATCCGCAAGGACTGGTGCCGGCGCTTGAAACCGACGAAGGCGCGATCCTGACGCAGTCGATGGCGATTATCGAGTATCTTGAAGAGCGCTACCCCGAGACACCGCTCCTGCCGGCGGATGCGGCTGCGCGCGCGAAATCGCGCGCGATAGCCGCGATCATCGCCTGCGAAGCGCAGCCCTTCATGAATCTGCGCATGCAGACCTATCTGAAAGAGGAATGCGATTTCGACGCTGGCGAAGTAAAGGATTGGCTGGAACATTGGGTCGGCGCCGCGATGGCGTCAGTCGAGGCGCTGATCGTCGGCGGCAGCGGCGCCTTTTGCGTCGGCGATCGTCCGGGCATGGCCGACGCCTTCATCGTCCCGCAGGTTTTCGGCGCACTGCGGTTCGGCGTTGATTTTTCGAGCCGGCCGCGCATCCTCGAAATCTACAATCGCTGCAATGAGCTTGAACCATTCATCCGCTCCCTCCCAGAAAACCAGCCGGACGCTGTCGCCCCATGACCCCGAACCCCCTGATATTCGCGATCGGCGATAAAAAGCCGAAAATTCACGCCTCCGCTTTCATTGCGCCGGGCGCCGTCGTTTGCGGGAACGTCGAGATACACGAAGACGCATCGGTCTGGTACGGCTGCGTCCTTCGCGGCGATTCAAACCGTATCATTGTCGGCAAGGGTTCGAATATCCAGGATGGAACGATCGTCCATGCGGATGAACCAACGCTTGGCGGCGTGCCGACAATCATTGGCGCCTACGCCCTCATCGGTCACAAATGCATGCTGCACGGCGCGACGGTCGAAGATGAAGGCTTCGTCGGAATGGGCGCAACCATGCTCGACGGATCGGTCGTAAAGACCGGCGCCATGCTGGCGGCGGGCGCTTTCCTTTCGCCAAGGAAAATCGTGCCGGCGGGAGAGCTCTGGGCGGGCATGCCCGCAAAGAAGTTCCGCGACTTGCGCCCCGGCGAGGAGAAAATGGCGCTTGCCGGCGCTCATCATTACATTGAAGAAGCGCGCGCACACGCCGCGGCGCTGCGATAACGATCTTAACGCTCCCTCCCCATTCAGGAAATCCGCAATGACTGATGCCGCCGCTCTTTCGCCTGCCGAGAAGCGGGCGCAGCACCGATTGGTGATCGGCGCATCGTCGCTCGGAACCATGTTCGAATGGTATGATTTCTTTCTCTATGGCGCACTTGCGACCAATATCGCGCGCCATTTCTTTTCAGGCGTCAACGAGACGACCGGTTTCATTTTCGCGCTCGCCGCCTTTGCTGCGGGGTTCATCGTCCGTCCGCTCGGCGCGCTCGTCTTCGGGCGGATCGGCGATGTCGTCGGGCGCAAGAACACGTTTCTCGTGACCATGGGCGTCATGGGCCTGTCGACCTTCATCGTCGGGCTGTTGCCGGGTTACGATGCGATCGGCATGGCGGCGCCGTTCATGCTGATCCTGTTGCGCCTCCTGCAGGGTCTTGCGATCGGCGGCGAATATGGAGGCGCGGCGATCTATGTGGCCGAGCACGCGCCGGATAACAGGCGCGGCCTGCATACGAGCTGGATACAGACGACGGCGGCCTTCGGATTGCTGCTGTCGCTGCTTGTAATCATGGGCGTGCGCGCCGCGGTTCCGGCCGAAGCCTTCAACGACTGGGGCTGGCGCGTACCGTTCCTCATTTCGATTTTCCTTCTCGGGCTGTCTTTGTGGATCCGCATGCGCCTCAATGAGAGCCCGGTCTTCCAGAAGATGAAGGAAGAAGGAGAGACGTCGAAAGCGCCCTTCGCAGAATCCTTTGCGAGATGGCCTAATCTGAAAATCGTCCTTATCGCCCTCTTTGGATGCGTCGCCGGTCAGGCAGTCACTTTCTACACGGGCACCTTTTACGCGCTGTACTACCTCGAACGGATATTGAAGGTCGACGGCCTGACGACCAATATCCTGATGGCGGCGGCGCTGTTGCTTGGCGCACCGCTTTATATCCTGTTCGGATGGCTATCCGACCGGATCGGACGCAAACGGATCATCATGGCGGGCCTCGCGCTTGCGACGCTCTTCTATTTCCCGCTATTCAAGGCGCTGACCGCAGCAGCAAACCCGGCCCTTGCGGCGGCGCAGGCGTCAGGCCCGGTAGCGGTCTACGCAAATCCTGATGATTGCTCATTTCAATTCGATCCGGTCGGCCGCAGTAAATTCGATCGCAAGGCCTGTGATGTTGCAAAGTCGACCCTTGCCCGCGCCTCTGTCAGCTACAAAAGCCTTCCGCTCAAGGAAAACACCGTGACGCGGATCGTCATTGGCGAAACGACGATCGCTGCGCCGACTGTCGGCGCCATGGCTCCCGCCGAGCGCGTCGAAGCGATTGCATCGTTTCAGGCCGAAGTCAGCAAAGCCCTTGACGCCGTCGGTTATCTTGCGAATGCCGACCCCGAAAGGATCAATCGGCCGTTGGTTGTCCTGCTTGTCGTCCTGCTGCTGACAATCACGACGATGTGCTACGGGCCGATGGCCGCGCTGCTCGTCGAATTGTTTCCGGCGCGCATACGATACACCTCGATGTCGGTTCCCTATCACATCGGCAATGGCTGGTTCGGCGGCCTGATGCCGACAACCGCTTTTGCTGTCATTGCTGCGACCGGCGATATATTCGCGGGCCTCTGGTATCCGGTGATTATCGCTGCAATGACGCTGGCGATCGGGATCTTCCTCTTGCCGGAAACGCTCGGCCGGCATGTTAGGCACCAATAACCGTCTCTATCCTATGCGTCTTGCGGACCAAGCCCCATGGCGAGCAGCGCGAAGATGAAGAGTCCGAAAACGATCCGATACCAGGCGAAGGGTATGAGGCCGCGCTGAGCGACGAAGCCCAGAAACGGCTTGATGATGACCAGCGCGGAGACAAACGAGACGACGAAGCCGATCGCGATCATTGATGCGCCGTCGCTGCTGAGCGTATCCCGCGACTTGTAGAGATCATAACAGGTGGCGCCGATCATCGTCGGGATCGCGACGAAGAACGAAAACTCGGCAGCGGCCTTGCGATCGACGCCCATGAGGCGCGCGCCGATGATCGAGGCGCCTGACCTCGAGACGCCGGGAATAAAGGCGAGGCACTGAATGGCGCCGATCTTCAGCGCGGTGACAGGATCAATCGCCTCCGCCTCGTCATATTTGACCGGCACATGACGGTTCTCGACCAGCATGATGACGACGCCGCCGAGGATGAGGGCGAGCGCGATTACGCTCGGCTTGAAGAACAGGTCCTCGATGTAATCGCCAATGGCGAGACCGAGAATGACCGCGGGGCCGAAGGCAGCGAGAACGGAATAGACGAATAGACGCGCCTTACGGTCGGTGAAGAACGACAGCGCCTTCGACCACAACCGCCGCCAGTAAATGACGCAGACCGCGAGGATGGCGCCCAGTTGGATAACGATTTCGAAGACACGGCCGGGCGGCGTCGGCGCATTGAAGAAATCCACGGCGAGGACGAGATGCCCTGTCGATGAGACCGGAATGAACTCCGTCAGCCCCTCAATGAGACCCAGAAGAATGGCGGCGATCCAGATCGTTTCAATCGCGGCATGGACGTCGTCAGCCTCGTCCGTTTGCATGAAGTCGCACCTTCGAATGATGTCGCTTTAGAGGTCTATCGTCGAAGATCGCGCTTAGACCGCTTCCCGGATAGCAGCAACCGGTTAACGATCAGTCTTGCTAGCCGGTCGTAGAATGAAGGCAGGCGTGTCATCGGGCGCCTGAAGTCAGCAAAAGGCAGCGGTATCAGCGCTTCAGTGCGACATCGAACGTCGCTTCGGTCTGCGCCTTAATTTCGTCGAGCGCTGCTCCGTCGGCGAGCTCGACGAGCGCCATGCCCTTGCCGCGGTCGACCGTGAAGACGCCGAGATTGGTGATCACCATGTCAACGACTTCCTTGCCGGTCAGCGGCAGGGAACATTGATGAAGCAGTTTTGGTTCACCCGCCTTCGAGGCGTGATCCATGACTACGACGACGCGCTTGACGCCGGCGACAAGGTCCATCGCGCCGCCCATGCCCTTGACCATTTTTCCGGGGATCATCCAGTTGGCGAGATCGCCCTTTTCGGAGACTTCCATCGCGCCGAGAATCGACAGGTCGATATGCCCGCCGCGGATCATGCCGAAGCTGTCCGCGCTTGAAAAATAGGATGTCCGGTCGAGTTCCGTGATCGTCTGCTTGCCGGCGTTGATGAGGTCGGGATCGACTTCGTCATCATGCGGAAACGGCCCCATGCCGAGCATGCCGTTTTCCGATTGCAATGTGACGTCGACGCCGTCCGGGATGTAATTCGCGACAAGCGTCGGAATGCCGATGCCGAGATTGACATAGAAACCGTCCTTAAGCTCCCGTGCGGCGCGCGCCGCCATCTGATTGCGATCCCACGCCATCATGCAGTCTCCTTCTGGCGAATGGTGCGCTGTTCGATGCGCTTTTCGTGAACGCCTTGCATGATCCGCTGCACGAATATGCCTGGCGTGTGGATGTTGTCCGGATCGAGCGACCCTGTCGGGACGATTTCCTCAACTTCTGCGACCGTCACGTTGCCGGCGGTCGCCATCATCGGATTGAAATTGCGTGCAGTCTTCCGGTAGATGAGATTGCCTTGGGCGTCTCCCTTCCATGCCTTGACGATCGCCAGATCAGCGACGAGCCCGGTTTCCATGATGTAGGTCTCGCCATTGAACACCTTGTGCTCCTTGCCTTTGGCGATCAGCGTGCCGACGCCTGTCTTTGTATAGAAGGCTGGTATTCCCGCGCCGCCTGCCCGGCAGCGTTCGGCGAGCGTTCCCTGCGGATTGAATTCGAGCTCCAGTTCGCCGGCGAGATATTGGCGTTCGAATTCCTTGTTCTCGCCGACATAGGATGAAATCATCTTCTTCACCTGCCGCGAATTGAGCAGCATCCCCAGTCCAAAGCCGTCGACGCCGGCGTTGTTGGAAATGACGGTCAGGTTTTTGACTCCGGAATCGCGGATCGCGAGAATCAGGTTCTCGGGGATGCCGCACAGGCCGAACCCGCCGGCCATGATCGTCATGCCGTCAAACAACAATCCGTCTAGCGCCGCGCGCGCGTCCTTGCGGGTTTTCTCCATAAAGCCTCCTTGGCGGGGGCCTTTTGGTTAGCGGAAACGTCGCGCGTCGTCCATGTCGCTGCAAACGAGATCAGGCGGCCTCGCGGCGCGGCCGCGCCGCGGCGATGATCGAGACAGGCTTTTCAGGACCGGCCCCCGGTTTTTTCAACCGCAAGCCTTTTGCAAAAAGGCGCGCCGCCTCGAAATGGATCGCCAGAATGACTTTGACAGTCATCAGGGGGTAGCGGATGAAAGCCGCCAGCAACGCAGCATCGCTCATGGCCTCGCGCTCGCCGGTGAACGCCGCGCTGAAAATCGGGCCGTTCTTGTCGGTTTGCCGGATCGACACCGAAATCGTTTCGCCCGGCACGGCGAGGTCGAACGCATAGCGATGATCCATGTCCATGAACGGTGACACCCTGAAAACCTTGTCCGCCGCTTGCCGGATCACCGCCGTCTCGGACTCGACCGGGATCAAATAGGAGTGAACGCCGCCAAAGGTGTTGCGCACTTCATAAAGAACCGCTTCCAGCCGGTCCGTCGCATCCCGGCAATAATAGATCGAGAGCGGATTGAAAACGTAACCGAGGACGCGCGGATAGCAAAGAAGTTCGATGCGGCCATCGCCGCGAAATCCGGCGCCCCACAGCAACGCCCTTATCCGCGCCGCGAGCGGTCCCTCTTGCTCATCGCCATGGTCGCGGTCGAAGAATGAGAAGAGATTGAAGCGGTTTCTCGAGAAAAACCGATAACGCCCCATTGTCTCATCGATGCGATCAAGATCGATCAGCATCGAGAACACCTTGTAAGCGAAGCGGTGTCCGACCGGCCGAAGCCGGCGATGGGTGACGCGACCGTGGTAGAGAAATGCAGGCGCGCTGGTCATTCGGCCGCCATGGCGAATTCCGACGGACGCCGGAAGATCCGGCCCGATTCGTCGGCGACCTGCCAGGGGCGACGGACGCCACCGAGATCTTCAGCGACTGCAAGCCCGGCCTGCAACCCATCTTCGTGAAAGCCGCTGCCGAAATGCGCGCCGCAGAACCAGACGCCGCTCTGGCCCTGCAGCGACCAGAGTTCCTTTTGCGCAGCGCCGGCTTCAACATTGAACATCGGATGATCATAGTCGAATTCGGCGACGACCGCATCATCGCGAATCGGCGTCGCAGGGTTGAGCGTCACGAAGATGTCGCGGTCACAGTTGAGATTCTGCAGCAGGTTCATCCAGTAGGTGACGGACGGAGCACCCTCCCCGCCAAGATAATTCCAGCTCGCCCAGGCGCGACGACGCAAGGGCATCTGGCCGGCGTCCGTGTGAACGACTGCGCGATTGGATTGATACTTGAAGGCGCCGAGCAGCGCCTCTTCGCGGCTGGTCGGCTGCGCCAGCAACGCAAGCGCGCGATCGGCGTGGGTCGCGAGGACGACCGCGTCGAAAACGTCAGGGTGACCCGATTGATCCGTAACGACGATTCCGGCCGGCATTCGCTCGATCCTGGCGACTCCGACGCCGAGGCGCGCATGCTCCCTAAACCCTTCGCTGATCTTGTCGACATAGGTGCGCGATCCGCCGACGACTGTGCTCCATCGCGGCATGTTCGATGTCTGCAGCAGCCCGTGATTAGCGTAGAACCGGAAGAGCGACGCCGCGGGATAGTCGAGGATCCTGATTGACGGTGTCGACCAAATGGCGGCCGCCATCGGTTTGAGGAATCGCCGAACGAAGGCCTTTGAAAATTTTCGATCCTCGACAAACGCCCGCAAGGTGATGTCGTCGCCGAAATCCCCAGCCAGCGCGATCGTCGCCTCCCGGTTGAACCGCACGATGTCCGCCAGCATAGCGAGGTGAGAGAGCGAGGCGAAGCTTGCCGGGTTCGCGAACAGCCCGGCGGCGCCGCGGCTGCAGAATTCTACGCGGCCTCCTTCCATCGACACGCCGAATGACATGTCGGTCGCCTCAACGGCGACGCCGAGCCGATCGAACAGGGCGGTAAGATTGGGGTAGTTCGGCTTGTTGAAGACGATGAAGCCCGCATCGACGGGGACCGTGCCGCCGCCGACCGGCGCATCGACCGTATTGGCGTGCCCGCCGAGGCGGCGATCCTGCTCAAAGACCACAACCTCATGGCGCGTCGAAAGCAGCCATGCTGCCGACAGTCCCGAGACGCCGCTGCCGACAACGGCGATGCGCAACCTCTTGCCGGCCCCTGGAGTGGCGGCCGCTCGGCCCGTTTCGTCAAATGGCATGCAATCTCTCTTGAACGGGCCGGCGAGGTCGGCTTTTGTTTCTCCTACGCTGGCGGCCTGACAGTGGATTAATCTTGGCCGCCTGCGCTATATCCTTTGCAGTGATCCAAGCCGCCTAGGCGCCGTACAAGTACTGGAATGGCTGAAGGCGGCACGATGTTTGGCGGTTTGGCGAGGAAAATGGCGGCCCAGCGACCCCCTCACGCGACGGCCGTCGCCAGCGCGGACCAGATGAACGACCTCCTCCTTCAGGTGGCCCGGTCAAGCGACCGCGACGCCTTCAACCGTCTGTTTGAGTATTTCGCACCGCGGATCAAGAGCTACCTGATGAAACTGGGCGCTGCAGCCGACCTCGCCGACGACCTCGCACAGGAGGCGATGCTGAAAGTATGGCGCAAGGCGACCTTGTTCGACGCGTCAAAAGCGTCGGCCTCGACGTGGATTTTCACGATCGCCCGCAATTTGCGGATCGACGCGGCGCGGCGTGCGGCGAGGCCTGCGCTCGACCCGGACGATCCCGCGTTCACGCCGGAGAACGAGCCGCTCGCCGATGTCCAGATTGATAGAGCGGCGCGCGACGAACGTATACGGGCGGCGTTCAGCACTCTGCCGCCGGCGCAATATGAAGTCGTTCGCCTGCATTTCGTCGAGGATCTCGCCCATTCCGAAATCGCTGAGCATTTGAACCTGCCGCTCGGCACGGTGAAGTCGAGGCTTCGCCTTGCCTTCGAAAAGATCAGAAAGGATCTTGGTGAAATTGATGAGTAATATTCGTCATCACCCCAAAGACCTGACGCTTGCCGCTTACGCGGCGGGTAATCTTGATGAAGCCCGCGGCGTCGTGATCGCGACACATCTTGCCCTGTGCGCCAAGTGCCGGTTAGCGGTCCGGGATTATGAAGCGGTGGGTGGCGGCTGCATCGAGGCGATTGAGCCGATTGCAATGACGGACAGCGCTCTCGACAGCTTCTGGTCGCGTGCCGGACGGCAGGAACGATTAAGAGCGCCCGCGTCGATCCAGGCGGCGAATGATTTTGCGCTCGACGCTGCGCATCCGCTCGCGTCCTATCTGAAGGACGGCGTCGATGCGATCGAATGGCGTTCGGCCGCGCCGGGGCTTTCGCAGCATGTGATCCCGGCCGAAGGCTATCGGCCGGGGGTTCTTCGGCTTTTGAAAATTTCTCCGGGCGTCCGCATTCCCAAGCACACGCATGGCGACGAAGAGCTGACGCTGATCCTTCGAGGGTCCTATACGGACGAGGTCGGCGAGTTCTACCGTGGCGACCTTGCGGATCTTGACGGCGATATTCTCCATTCGCCGCTGGCGACCGGCGAGGAGCCATGCATCTGTCTTATTGCGACCAGTGCGCCGTTAAGGTTTCGCAGCCTCGTCGGTCGCGTGGTGCAGCCCTTTATCGGCCTCTGACAAGGCCCTCACGACGGCGTGACCGGTGAGGCGACGGCGCCACGGGCCGGGCCGTCGTCCCCCATTCGTCATTCGATGAAACGTTTTGCAATTGCGGCGAAACGGCGCCGAGGCCCATTTTCTTTTTGAATGGCTTCCCTATTTCTCGCTTATGCCGGCGACGGCGATAACAAGAAACTGGAGAGAAAAAATGGCCAAGATGCTTTCAATCACCGCAGCGGCGGCGCTGATCATCGCCGCGGTCTTCCCGATCGCATACACTTTTGTCGCCTTCGCCTGAGTTTGTGCAGGTGACGAAGAAGCGGGTTTGCGGTCCGCGATCACCAGAACGAACGGCGCCGAGGGATTGATCCCGCCGGCGCCGTTTCTTTTTGATGGCCCGGTCAGACGCCAAGCTTCGCGCGCGCCGATTCGAGGTCCTCGAGCGTATCAATGCCGCGCGCGGCTCCTTCGACGATTCGCACCGCAATCGCCTCCCCCATTTCCAGGATGCGCAATTGCTCGAGCCGCTCGATGCGCTCAAGGCGCGAGGGAGGTGCGGAAGCAAAGCGCGCAAGACTGTCCCGGCTGAAAGCATAGGCCCCGATATGGAGATGAAAATCCCGCGCGCCGTCGCGCGGATAGGGAGCCAGAGCGCGAGTGAAATAAAGCGCCGAATGGGTGTCAGGCGCCGCCGAAATCTTCTGCCCAAGCACCGCCTTCACCGCCGCGGGGTTTTCCGGATCAAGGCCGTCCGGAAACGGACATGCGATCGTTGATGCGAACATCGACGACGCGGCATGTGTTTCGATTAGCGCATCAATATGGGCAGGGTCGATTTCAGGTTCATCGCCCTGAATGTTGACGATCATGTCGGCGTCGATTGCCTTCGATGCCTCGGCGATGCGCTCGCTTCCCGATTGATGGTGAACGCTGGTCATGACGACTTCGGCGCCGAAGGCGCGCGCAGCGTCCGCGAGTTCAGCCGCATCGGCGGCGATAATGACGCGGCCCGCGCGCGCCGCCTTGATCGCCTGCTCATAAGTGCGCTGCAGAACGCTCTTGCCGGCGAGATCACGGAGCAGCTTGCGCGGCAGTCTCGTCGAGGCAAGGCGCGCAGGAATGATGATTGCAACCTTCACGCAAGCCGCCTGCGCTGCGTCAGGCGCTGCGTCAGCAGGCCGCCAACATAGGCGCTGAGCGCGCCGCTTGCGTTGGCGAGCGCATCGGCAAGATCGGGCGTGCGAACGCCGCCCGCGCCCTGCAACAATTCGAGAACGCCGCCATAAAGGGCGATCAGCGCGATCACCGGAACCTGGCGGCCCCAAAGGCGTACTTCCGCAAACAACGCCGAAACGCCGAGCGCAAAATAGGAAATGAAATGCGCGACCTTGTCGGACATCGCCGGATCATTGAAGAGCGCTTGCGCGATTAGCTGGACAAATTTGAATCCTGCCTTCGTATCGTCCGGATTGGTCGTCAGCGTCATCCGCGTCACGACGAGCAGCATCACAACGAAGACGAACCGCCAGAAATAGCGTGATTTCATGCCGCGGGCTCGCGCGGGATGGCGGCGAGCCGTTTCTCCCAATCGATCGCCGTGCGCACGATGAAATCGATGTCGTCATAGCGCGGACGCCAGTCGAGCTCCGTCTGGATGGCCGCGGTGTCGGCGATGAGCTGCGCCGGGTCGCCAGGTCGGCGCGGGCCGATTTCATGCGGTAACGGACGACCGGTCACCCTCTCAAACGCATCGATGACTTCGGAAACGGAATAGCCGCGGCCATAGCCGACATTGAGCGTTTCGGACGATGCGCCGTGACGCAGCCGAGCCAGCGCCGCAAGGTGTGCGTCAGCAAGGTCGGACACATGCACATAATCCCGAATTGCGGTGCCGTCCGGCGTCGGGTAGTCGGCGCCGTAAATCTGCAGTTTTTCCTTTCGCGCGCCTGTCGCAATTTGCGCCGCCACGCGGATGAGATGGGTCGGCTTGCCGATCTGGCCGGCGCGTCCTTTCGGGTCGGCGCCGGCGACATTGAAGTAACGCAAGGTCGTGTAGGAAATTCCGTGCGCCTTCGCAGCGTCCTCAAGGACCCGCTCACTCATCGCCATTGATGCCCCATAGGGCGAGATCGAGTGGATCGTCGATCCTTCATTGACGGGCGAATGATCGGGCGTTCCGTATACGGCTGCGGTAGACGAAAAAATGAACCGCTCGACATCGCAGGCGACGCAAGCCTCCAGCAACGCAATCGTCTTGGCGGTATTGTTCCAATAGTAATGCAAGGGCTTCTGCAAGGATTCCGGGACCAGGATCGACCCGGCGAAGTGAATGACTTCGTTAACCTTGAAGTCGCGCATCAGACGCAGGACCGTTTCCCGATCGCCGATATCGGCGACGATAAGGCGCCCCGGATCCGGCGCAAGCCAGCGAACGCCGTTCGAAAGGTCGTCGAGCGCCGCCGCCGGCTCCCCGGCTTCCTGCAGCGCAAGCAGCATGTGGGCGCCGATATAGCCCGCGCCGCCGGTCACAAGGATCGTCATCGGCGCCCCCTTTTCCAGGACGAGGGCGAGGCGCGCTTCAAGGAATATCGCGGCGGCATTGGCGGATCATTATGACTTGGTCCTATTATAGGCTGAATCGTAGGCTGGATTGAACCGATGCTTGGTAAACTTTTTGGGACCGACAAAGGCGGCGCAAGGGCGCCCGAGGGCGAACGCCTTTATGCGATCGGCGACATTCACGGCTGCGCCCGCCTTCTTGACGATTTGATGGCTCTGATCCGCGAGGAAAAAGGCGACGCGATGCAGCAGCTCATCTTCCTCGGCGATTACGTCGATCGCGGCCCGGATTCGAAGGGCGTCATCGACCGGCTGGTTGATATCCGGGCGGGCGTTCCGAATGCGATTTTTCTCAAAGGAAACCATGAGCAGGCAATGCTCGGTTTCCTGACGCATCCGGACCACAACGAAGAATGGCTGCACTGGGGCGGCGACAAGACCCTTGAAAGCTATGGCGTCGAGGAGATCTGGCGAAAGCATCCGGTGGATCTGTCTGCGGAACTGGCGACAAGGCTGCCAGCGGCGCACCGACTGTTCCTTGAATCGCTGGAGCTGTGGCGCGTTGTCGGCGATTACGCATTCGTCCATGCCGGCTTCAAACCCGGCGTCTCGCTCGAGGATCAGAAGGAAGAAGACTGCCTTTGGATCCGAAGCGAATTCCACAACGCCGAACCGTCCGCGCGACCCGAAAAATTCGTCGTCCACGGACACCATCCGGTCAAGAAGCCGCACGACGCCGGCTGGCGGATCAATACCGACACAGGGGCCGTCTGGTCGGACACGTTGACAGCGGCGGTTCTCGAGGGAACGACCCGGCGTTTCATTTCGACCGGCAAAGGCTGATTCGCCGCATTAAGCGCTCTTGCGCGTGCTGTCGGCGACAAGCCGAAGGCCGCCCGCCGCTTTCAGGATCGCCTGCAGGTTCTCAACGCCGCCGGCGCCGTCGCCGCCCGACAGCGACTTGCCGAATTCGGCTGCGTAATTGCCGGCATGTACGACATGCGGATGCGGCATGGCGAATATGACTTTCTGGCCGCGCAGGATCGCATCGCGCCAGCGCTCGAGGATTTCGCGTTTCAGCGACACCGGCGCGACGAGATAATCCGGCTCGACAGCCCTGGATTCGCCTTCCGATATCAGGGACGGACCGCCCGTCATCAGCCTCGCGCCGTCTTCAATATCGCCGACGCCGATCGCCGCTTCGATGGCGCGAGCCCCCTTGCCGGCCCATGCGTAGAGCATGCGGACGCTGGCGTCAGCGCCGAAGAGATGCGCCTTTTCCCCGCGCTGTGCGATGTCCACAAACAGTTTCTCAAAGACCGCGCGGGTCTCGGCGGCGCGCCGCTCGAACGCCTGATAGGGCGCGCGCGTCCGCAGCGACAACGCGTTTTCTTCGTCCCACAATTGCGCGAGCCGTTCATACCACGGGTCGAAATCATAATCGGCGGCGGACGCGTGCGTGATGAACAGCCGGATCGAACCGCCATCCTTTTCGGTCAGCGCGCCGCGGAATATCTTGAGGTCGCAATCGCGGAGGATGCGTTCAAGGACGCTGATAGAATAGACCGCCGAAATGCCGCCGGCGAAAATGTCGGCGGCGGTCCGCGTCAAGGACATCGACGCATAGGCGGTCTCGACCGCCAGAACGCCGTCATCCATCAACAGCGTTTTGATCCGCGCAAAGAATGCGCGCGGCTCATCGATTTCCTCAAGAACCGACGACGCGGTTATCAGGTCGAAGCGCTTCCCTGCAATCGCGCGGTCAAGATCAGCGGACGGGAACTCAGCCTTTGCCGACCACGCCCACTCGCCGATCTGGTCAACGTCGTCCGAAGGATCGACGCCATAGCGGTCGACCCAGCGTGGATAAAACGACAACAGCGTGCCGTCGGAACAGCCGATATCGAGCGCCGCGCAATCGCGCCCGGAAATGAGTTCAAGGCCCTCGGTCGCGAGCGATCTGAGGCTCGAGCGGGTGGTCCTGAAAGCGCCGGACGGCGCCAGGGCGCGGCGCGGCGTTTCCGTGACATGAGCATTTTGCAGAAGGCCGCAGGCATGAACATCCCGCGACGGATCGCAAAGAACGAACTCGGCCGACGAAGGTTTCGCACGAGCGAGAATTCCCTTGCGGGAATTGTCAACGGCGATCCCCTCGAGAGTGAACGCCGGCGACAACGCTGCTGACCCGCACGCACGGCATTGAGAAATACGCTTCACAAGATACGCCCCTCGATCGTCGAAACAGAAAGAGAAGCTCTCAGGTCAGGGTAAATTCGTCGTAAAGGAGAGGTGTCCTCGGACGCAATAAATTCGAAATCATCCTTAACGGAATTGCAAGTTCAGGCCAACGCTTTCCACAAAAGAAGGAGCGCCGTCGCCAGAAGCGTCAGCATGGTTCCAAGCGTTCCGACGAAGCGGCCTTGCGGCCAGACCTCCATTCCAAGCCCGAGAAGATGCGAGACCCGCGCAAACAGAAAAACGCCGCCCAGAACATGGATCACCAAGGTTCCCGCGCCGAGCTGCGCAAGAAGGAACAATCCGAGCAGGGCGGCCGGCGCATATTCAATGTAATTTCCCTGCGTCCTGATCGCCTTCACCATTTCCTCACTGCCGCCATCGCCGAGATTCGTCTTCGTCCTGGTACGGACAAGACCGACGCGCACGCTGACGAAGATCAGGAAAATCGTATTGAGACCGACCCAGAGGGCGGCCGCTTGAATTGGCGTCATCGACTGCTCCGTCGGATTTATGCGGCGAGCCGCGAGATAAGCTTGCGAATGAACAACGTTCCCTCCGCCAGCTGATCGATAGATACATATTCGTCCGGTTGGTGCGCCTGGTCAATTGATCCCGGTCCGCAGATGACGGTCGAAAATCCGGCCTCCTGGAACTGGCCCGCTTCGGCGCAATAGGAGACGACATCGGTCGAGTTCAGCCCGGTGATCGATTTTGCAAGATCCGCTGCCGGATTGTCCGCTGCCGGCGCAAGCGGCGGCGCATTCGATATTTGACGGATTTCGATGTTGCAGCCTGGCGCGTTCCTGCGCATGTCGGCCTCAACCTCCCGCGCATAGGTCGACAGCTCATCCACGACGCCGAACGCGCTGTCGCCCGGGATGACACGGCAGTCCCATTCAAAGACGCATTCCCCGGCCATAATGTTCAGCTGCGTGCCGCCGCGCACGACATTGACCGTCATTGTCGAATATGGCGGCCGGAACGGGCTCGACGGATCGGCCGCCGCCGCACGCGCCTCACGCATCGCGGAAATCCTCGCGATCAGTTTCGCCGCCGCCTCGACCGCCGAGACGCCGCGATCCGTCTGGCTTGAATGCGTCGTAAAGCCGGTGACCGTCGTCCGGAAAGACGCAATTCCCTTGTGCCCGTCGATCACTTTCATCATTGTCGGCTCGCCGACAATGACCGCCGAAGGCGCCGGCAAGCGATCCTTGATCTCGGCAATCATGTGCGGCGCGCCGAGGAGGCCGATTTCCTCATCATAGGACAGCGCGAAAATGATCGGTCGCTTCAGTTTCGCCCGCGCCATGTCGGGGACCAGCGACAGCGCAATCGCGGCAAACGATTTCATGTCGCTGGTGCCGCGGCCAAAGAGCCTCCCGTTCCGTTCCGTCAATATCCAGGGATCGCTCGACCATGCCTGGCCCTCGACCGGCACCACGTCCGTGTGACCGGAAAGGATGACGCCGCCTTCGACATTCGGTCCGACGATGGCATAGAGGTTCGCCTTCGAGCGTTCCGCGTTCCAGACGCGATGGGTCTCTGCGCCATGATCCTTCAGGTAAGGCTCGATATCGTCCAGCAAATTCAGGTTCGATTTCGACGATGTCGTGTCATGCGCAACGAGACGGGCGAGCCAGTCGATCTGATTGGAAATTCCGGTCATCCCCTCCTCTAGCGTTCTTTTCCTGCACAGAGAAGGCCGCGCATCACAATTGCGGCGACGCTTCCTTCGTCAGTCGATATCCGCAAACGCATAGCGCGAGCATGAAAATATTGGCGAAGAAATCGAGCGCCATCCATCGGGTGAAGACCGGCGCGACGAAAACAAAATAGTAGTTGAACCGAAGAATAAAAAGAGGGAGAGACCATAGGCGAGATAGGCGCGCCGCGTCAGCCTGCTCAACAAGATAAACAAGCCTCAAAGGACCGCCTGCGCGCCGAAACACCCGATCATGATTTCGCTTGCAATGCTCAGATGCTGGTATTCCGGTCTGAAGTTCAGCGACTCGACTTGCTGCGGCAAGATCAGACACCATGCGCCAAGGACGAGGAACGGCGCCGCCAGCAACCGTTGCACCCAGACGAGTCGGATTTCCGGCGCCGTTATCCGACGACGCTTTCCCGCGCCAGGAAAAACGGCTCAAGACCGGAAAGCCGCAGGCCGGCAGGGGATGAAGGAATATCGCGCGGCGTCAGCCCTTTCATGGCGCGGACGAAGGCGGCGATGTGATCCGGCGTGGTGCCGCAGCAGCCGCCGACAATATTCAGCAAGCCCGACTTCGCCCATTCATGCAGGTGTTTCGTCATCGATGACGGCGTTTCGTCATAGCCGCCGAAAGCGTTCGGCAGGCCGGCGTTCGGATAGGCTGAAAGCGCGCAATCGGCGACGCGCGACAATTCGGCGACGAAAGGGCGCATCAGGTCCGGCCCGAGGGCGCAATTGATTCCGACCGAAAGCGGCCGCGCATGCCGCACCGAATGCCAGAACGCCTCCGCGGTCTGCCCTGACAAAGTCCGCCCGGACTGATCGGTGATCGTCACAGAAAGCATGATCGGGATTTCAAAGCCCAGTTCGTCAAACAATCGCCGGACCGCGTAAATCGCCGCCTTGGCGTTCAAAGTATCAAAGATCGTCTCGATCAGGATCGTATCGACGCCGCCCTCGACAAGCCCCCTCGCCGCTTCGCCGTAGGACTGGACGAGCGCATCGAAGTCGACATTGCGCGCGCCTGGATCGTTTACGTCGGGCGAAATCGAGCAGGTGCGGTTGGTCGGGCCGATCGCGCCGGCGACATAGCGCGGCCGGTTCGGCGACCCCGCATCATCCGCCGCATGACGCGCCAACCTCGCGCCCTCGACATTCATCTCGAAGGCGAGGCACTCCATGCCGTAATCAGCTTGCGCGATCGTCGTCGAGGAAAACGTGTTCGTCTCAATCATGTCGGCGCCGGCGGCGAGATAGGCCCGATGCATTTCCGCGATGATTTCGGGACGAGACAGGATCAGGAGATCATTGTTGCCGCGAACGTCCGACTTCCAGTCGGCGAATTTCTCGCCGCGATAGCCGGCCTCGTCGAGACCGTAGGACTGGATGAACGTCCCGGCGGCGCCGTCGAGGACGAGAATTTTCTCGCCCAGAGCGGCTTTGAGAGCGGCGATCCGCGCCGTTCGGCCGGGATAAGGGTCATGGGTCGCCACGTTGGGATCCTTGTTTCTGGAAGGCATATAAGGATATCTTTATGTGTTATTCAAGTCGCGTCGATGAGGCTTTTCCCGACGCATCGCGGCCAATATCACATCAGTCGATCGTCCCTCAGAAAGGCCCCGACCGATGACGCCGACGAACATGCCCCTCTTGCCGATCACCCAGGCGACCGCCGACGACGCATTCGACAAGATTTTCGCGCCATGGATCAAGGACATGGGATTGACGGATTTCGTCATTCGCGAGGGATTCTGCGCGCTCAGGCTGCCGCGCGACGAACGGCTGGAATTTAATCGCGGCGCGATCTGCGGCCAGGCGATGATGGCGGCAATCGACACGGCGGCGTCCATGGCCGTTTCAACGCAGGATCGGATACCCAAAGGCACAGCCTATCAGCATACGCATTTTCTGCGGCCGGCGATCAATGACGACCTTATTGTCGAGGCGACCGTAAAGCGCTTCGGCAAGGCGAGCGCCTATGTCGACTGCAACGTCGTTTTTCGGGGCTCAGGCGAACTTGTCGCGCACGCGGTTCTTGAGTTCGCCTTTTAGTCGCCTTAGTCGTCGCGATGAACCTTTTCGGCGCGCTCATGCCGCTCCTGCGCTTCCAGCGACAAGGTCGCGATTGGACGCGCTTCGAGACGGCGGATGCCGATCGGTTCGCCGGTCTCTTCGCAATAACCGTATTCCCCGGTTTCGATCCGGCGCAGCGCCGCATCGATTTTTGAAATCAGTTTGCGCTGCCGGTCGCGGGTCCGAAGTTCGATCGCTTTGTCGGTCTCGCTCGAAGCGCGATCTGCAATGTCTGGAAGATGCAGGCTCTCCTCCTGCAACTGTTCGAGCGTGTATTTGCTTTCTTTCAGGATATCGCTCTTCCATTCGATCAGTTTCCGCCGGAAATATTCTTTCTGGCGATCATTCATGAAGGGTTCTGAATCGCTCGGCCGGTAGTCCTCGACATCGACGCCGGCGTTTTTCTTTTTTGCGCTCACGTGCTCAACTCGCCCTTTCCACTCCCAAATTCATTTCGCCCCACCCGCCGGGCGCGGCCTGTATAATCGCGCCGGGGATGCGCCTCAAGACGCAATTTTCGCGCTCGCGGCTGACGGGCCAAGTGCCTAAGTTCAAAATACTAACAATTCCGTTTCGATCGCGCCCCTGCGAGGATTTGTCGACCCTCAGGCGCGTCCGAGTTTGGCGAGTTCAATGCGGGCGCGAAGTGCGATTTCGCCATAAAGGGCGGCGATTTCCGGATCAGGATCCGTCAACTTCGCATCCGCAGCATAAGCGATCGCATCAAGGTCGCTGAGCGTAATCCGGCCGGCGGCGAGCCCATCGCGCAGCCGCTCGAGCAGCACCAGCAGCCTCTCGGCCGCGGCGCGATTTTTTGATTTTCCGCGACCGTCGCTTTGCAGCGCGATGAGCGCGCCGAGCGCCGCTGATTCGGCGATCGCCGCGCTATGATCCCCAGCCGATGTCCGCGCTGCGTCTTCAACCCTGAAACCGCTCGAGACGCGCGACGGTGCGCCGGCGCGTGCGACAGACGGAGGCTTGGCGCCGCCGCTTCCCGCGACTTTCATGATCCTTGCACCGATGATTTCCGCTCAAGCATCTTCATGACGAAGACAATGCGCCCACGGCCTTAAAGCTTTCGTTAATGGGCAGAATCTTCCCGGCAGGAAGTGCCAAGCCGCCCTGCGATCTGCCTCGATGCGCCGGCGATCTTCGATCCCAACCAATTGGAATACCGCACATTTCCAGAATTTTTCTTGTTGGCACAGGTCTCGCTCTGTCGATGGCGCCCGAGCAGCGGGCTGACAATTGATGGATAAACGGTGCGTTCTCCGGTCAAGATTTTCCTATTCGCTTTCGTCGCAGCGATGACTCTGTCGACATCTATCGGACCGGCGCATTCAGCCGCCCGCATCAAGGACCTTGCCGATATCGAGGGCGTGCGCGAAAACATGCTGATCGGCTATGGTCTCGTTGTCGGCCTTGACGGCACCGGCGACCGCATTCGCAATACGCCTTTCACCCGCGAAAGCCTCGTATCGATGCTGGAGCGCATGGGCGTCAACATCCGCTCGGAAACACTCGATACGGACAATATCGCCGCCGTCATGGTGACGGCGAATTTGCCGCCCTTTGCGACGCAAGGCGCGCGCATAGACGTGTCGGTGAGCGCGCTTGGCGACGCGGAAAGCCTGCGCGGCGGCGTATTGCTGGTGACGCCGCTCTATGGCGCTGACGGCGAAGTCTACGCAGTCGCCCAGGGATCGCTGGCGGTCGGAGGTTTTGCCGCACGCGGGCAGGCGGCTTCGCTTTCGCGCGGCGTGCCGACAAATGGCCGGATCGCCAATGGCGCGGTAATCGAACGCGAACTCGCTTACGACATCGCCGGCAAGAACAGCGTGCGCCTCGCCTTGCGCAATCCGGATTTCACGACTGCAGGTCGCATCAGTGCGGCGATCAATGCGAATTTGGGGGCGGGGTCCGCATCCGTCGCCGACCCGGGGACCGTCAGGATCAACCGGCTGCAGGACTTCAAGGGCGACATGGTCGCGCTGATCGCGCGCGTCGAAGGGCTGTCGGTCGACGCCGACGTCAGAGCGAAGGTCGTGATTGACGAGACCGCTGGCGTCGTCGTCATCGGCGACGACGTCCGCGTCTCAACCGTCGCGATCGCGCAAGGCAATCTGACGATATCGGTCGGTGAAACGCCGCAGGTGAGCCAGCCCTCGCCCTTCGCCCGCAAGGGCGAGACGGTCGTCGTGCCGCGCACCAGCGTCGGCGCTGACGACGAACCCGCCGATCTGAAGATCGTCGAAGGAAGCGTACGCTTGCGCGATCTTGTCGATGGGCTCAACGCCCTCGGCGTGTCGCCGCGCGACCTCATCGCGATCCTGCAGGCGATCAAGGCCGCCGGCGCCCTGCAAGCCGATATTCAGGTGCTATGATGAGCGACCCGATCCTTTCAGCCGCCTCAACACCGATTTCTGCGACGGCCGCCCCGCGGCAGCGCATCGATTCAGCCGCGAGGGACTTTGAAGCGGTCTTTATCGCCCAGATGCTCGAGCCGATGTTCGCCTCGATCGAAACGCCGACGATCGCCGGCGGAGGCAAGAGTGAGGAATTCTTCAACAGCCTCTTACGCGAAAGCTACGCAAAGGCGATGGCGGATCGCGGCGGCTTCGGGATCGCCGATCATGTGAAGGCCGCTCTCATCGAATTGCAGGGCGCGGATCAGCCCTCCCCGCTTCTCAAGGAGTCCAGATGATGTCGGCGACCCTGCTCGATGCGACGACGCGCGTGAAAACGCTGATTGC
Organism: Parvularculaceae bacterium; assembly: GCA_041737095.1. Taxonomy (GTDB): domain Bacteria; phylum Pseudomonadota; class Alphaproteobacteria; order Caulobacterales; family Parvularculaceae; genus Amphiplicatus. Next base: position 26,133 of record JBGSSK010000431.1, read on the forward strand.
GCTGACCGAAGAACTGACTGCGGTCATCACCCGCGAGAATGAACTGCTCGAAGCGCGCCGGCCGAGCGAAATCTCGGCGTTGCAGGGCGACAAGGCGCGACTCGCCGCCGCCTATGCGCAATCGATCCGCCAGGTGGCGGCCGATCGCTCCAGCGTCGCCAGCGCCGGCGACGGCCTGATCGCGCAGTTACGCGACCTCACC
>JBGSSK010000439.1:0-17537 GCA_041737095.1 Parvularculaceae bacterium
GCTTGCGTACCGCGCGAAATCCCGATCATATCGCGGGCGTGTGATTTCAGTCCAAGCCATCTTGATCCTCCGTGTCCTAAGCAAACGCAGAGAATCATAAGCCGCTGAAATCACACAACTCTTTTTGGATCAGGCTCTCAGCGCGTCGCCGCGGCCGAGGCGGCGTTCGACGAAGTCATGGCGAGCCCCGAGCCGCTGCGCTGGGCGCGCCAGATCGTATCGATCCTGAACGCCAGCAATTATCCGGCGACGCGTCCTTTGTTTATCGAACTCGACAACGAAGTCTGGAACACGAATTTTCGCGTGTCGACGGATTTCTATTCCGGCATCGGCCGCGCGGTCGCGGCGCGTCATGCCGGTCTCGCGGGCACGATGCGCACGGGATACGGCTATCAGTCCGCGCGTTATGCCGAGGCGTTCGCGCAAGCGCTCGCCGAAGGCGGCAGAGCCCAGCAACCCTGGACAATGGTTCTCGGCGCGCAAACCGTCACCCCGACACGAACCGTCGACGCGCTTGACGGCGTGATGGCCTATGCGGGACCGGAACCGATGCGCCGCTTTGGCGTCGCCACCACCAGCTATTTTTTCGGCGGGTTCAGATGGCACGGCGAAAACATGCTGTTCGGCGCGCGGCTCGATCAGGCGACGTGGCGCCAGCGCTGGCTTGCCGAACTCGCGGCCGATCGCGACGCTTTCTACAGACGGATCACCGATTACGCGCTTTCCCCAACGCCGATGCGCGCCAATGTCGCCTATTACCGCGCCAACGCCCGCGCCAACAAGGCGGCGGCTGACGCAGTCGGCGCAAGGTGGATCGGCAATTTCGAGGGCGACTCGACTGATTCGCTCGATCCCGAACTGGCGTTGAACGCCGGCGCAGTCTCGCTCTACCGACAGTGGCACGAGAGCGATGATTACGGCCGCGCGATCGCCGCGATCGCTGAGGACATCCGCAGTCTCGATCCGTCCGCGATCATGGCGACTTATGTTTTCTGCGCGGCGCGGCGCACGCCGTCCGCCCCGTTCGCCGAATGCACCCCCTGGGATCAAGCGGGCGGGGACAACGCGGCGTGGAACGCGCTGTTGAAGCCCTGATGCAGACTGGCGGCGGATCGCCTCGATGAATCCGGCGCGGCTCAGCCGGTTCCCGATGACTTGAGGTGATTGACCGAAAAGGCGCCGTCGATGCGGCCGTCCAGCCTCTTCAACAGGACGTCAACCAGATCGAAGATCGCGTCGAATTCCCTGATGATTGTTTCAACCCGCTCGGCGCCATGGAGCGGCTTGAACATCGTTCCGATATTCAGCCGGTCACCCGTCTCGGTCGCAATCATGATCTTGCCCTCGTCGAAGGCGACGCGGATCTTTTTTCCGCCATAAAGCCGTTCGAGTTCCTGGAAGCGTTCGAGAACCAGCGGATCGAGAAGCTCCCGCGCCTCGACCTGATCGGTCGACCAGGCCTCAAACGCCTTTTCGAAGGCCGGCGACGCAAGGCCGACGCGCGAGAATTCCTTGCCGGGCTTCGTCAGCGAATTGAAGACGCCCATATCGCGCAGGACGACCGTCGTTCCGGGAAACCTCTTCGGATAATCGATGATGAAGAGCTGCCCATGAAACACGGTCTTGACGCTGGTCCTCTTGCCGTTTGAGGTTTTGCGCTTCAGGTGCGCTTCGCAGAACGTGAACGCAGCGCCGCGATACGCGCCGCGCACCTCGTCTTCCCAACTTTCAATATTGAAGTCCGGCAGCAACTTCAGCCCACGAAAATGATCACAATAAGGCGGTCGCTCAAGCTTGCCCGTGTAGGAGAAGCCGAGCTTGCCGGCGATCAAGTCCAGCAAGCCGTGCGTGATGTCGGCGCGCGTCCGGTTGATCAGCCACGTCGCGACCGCGCCGCCGCCCATCGCTGTGAATAATGCGAGATGCGTTCGCATTCCGGCGATGGGCGCGAAAAGGAGAAAGGCAAGGGACAAGGTCGCGGTCGCCGCGCCAAGAATTAGGACATTGGTAACCGCGGCCGAGCGCTCCGCCTCCTTACCGGCCAGATAGGGCACAATCGCAGCCCTATAAAACTCGGAAAATCCCGCGAACTCGTTTCGCTCTGAAGAAATGTCCAGCGCCATGCCCTGCTCCGCGATACCCTGCATCAACCCGACACCCTCGCCCGCCATGGTAAACCGCGGATTAATCAACGTCCGATAATGTGATCGCGAAACTATGCGGGCGGAGAGAATGACAAGCCTGATTCAAAGGGGCGTGCGCAGCCTTTTTCTGGGGGAGAAGATCAGCGATTTCGTCGCCGATCGCCGCGTATGCGAATTCAAGCGGCAAATCCCCCCCGTTCATGTCTCGATCGCGGTAGCGTCGGGTTTTACGCTCCTGTCGGTTCAAACGACGCTTCTTCCATACTTCATCGCCTGTTACCTGCTCTATGTCGTCTTTGTCTTTGAGCAGGTTGTCGAATGGGCGAGGCTGGACGACGCCGCGATGTCGCCGACGGCGAAGCGGAAACTGCTATCAAAAACCGCGCTTCTGGCGTCCGGCCAGGCGATCGTTTGCGCGCTGGTCGCGATCAGTCTCTTCGGAGGGGCCGATGCAGGGCAACGCGTGCTCCTGACTGCCTGGGTCGCGTTCTGCGCATTTGGCGGCGCGGTTTCTCTCGCCGCGGATGGGCGAACGTCGAGGCTCGTGATCTATTTCTCGATCATACCTTTCGCCATCCGGCTGGCGTTTGCAGACGACACCGCCTTTTTCCAACTTGGCGCGCTCTTGCTGCTTGCCGGCGTCGTCGGCGCTCGGCTGCTTTCGCGGCACGATCTCCTGATCCGCGAAGTGTGCAGAGAAAAGCAGGAGACTCTCGCCGCCGCCGACCGGGCGCGCAATACACTCCGCGCGTTCATGGAAATGGCGTCCGACTGGGCGTGGGAGACTGATGCTGACCATCGGCTGATCTACATGTCGCCGAAGATCATCGAGCTGATCGGCAAGGGACCCGAAACGATCCTCGGACAGCACATCAGCGAGATATTCACCGACGCGTTTTACGCTGGGCCTGAAAGCGAACGCGCATATCTTCGCGCTTCCCTCAAGTCGCATAGCAATGTCCGGGCGTACGTCTATCAGGTGAACGCGGTCTCCGGCGAAATCCGCACGATTTCGACGTCGATGCGGCATCACCATGATGCGTCTGGCGCATATCTCGGCGTGCGCGGCTGGACCTCAGACATAACCGAGCGGGTCGAGCAGCGAAAAAGCATCGAGGAAAGCCGCGAGCTGCTGCGTAAGGCCAACAGCCGTCTTGAGGAAGAGGTCGCGCGCCGCACGCTCGAACTCAGGGAACGCACCAGCCTTCTCGACGAAGTTATTGAATCGATGGCCGACGGCCTTGTCGTTTTCAATGACGAATTCGTCATCGAGACCGTGAATGCGAAAGCGGCGAGCCTCGCCGGCCTGCCGGAGTCCTATTGGGCGGCCGGACGAAACATCGCCGATGTCCTCGATATCGGCATTCGTCATGAACTCTATGAATTCGGCTCACGAGACGAATATTTCTCAGCGATGAAGAAAGCGCTCGATCTCGCAGGCGTTTTCAATACAACGCGAACCCAGAAGGACGGCCGGATCATTTCAGAAGCGTTGCGACGCCGACCTGGCGGCGGCTATGTCGTCACCTATAGCGACATCACGAAGGCCAAACAGCGGGAACATGCGCTGCAGTCGCTGACGGTCGAACTGATGGAAGCAAAGGAGGCGGCGGAAAGCGCGAGCCAGGCGAAATCGACGTTCCTCGCCAATATGAGCCACGAAATCCGCACGCCGATGAACGGCGTCATCGGCATGGCTTCGTTGCTTCTTGACACGGCGCTGTCGTCGCGCCAGCGCGAAATGGCGGAAGTGATTGTCGGCAGCGGCGAGAACCTCTTGACCATCATCAATGACATTCTCGATTTTTCGAAACTGGAAGCCGGCAAGATGGCGATGGCGAGAGAAGCCTTCGACCTGCGGGCGGCGATCGAAGACGTCATCACGCTCCTCAATCTCAGCGCCCAGGAAAAGGGTCTCGAACTGATGCTGCGCTATCAGCCCGATCTCGGCCAGCATTTCATCGGCGACGCCGGCCGCATCAGGCAGATCGTCACCAATCTCGTCGGCAACGCCATCAAATTCACCGACAGCGGCCACATCCTTGTCACGGTGTCGGGCCGGCGTCGCGGCGAAACGGCGGACGTCGAAATCCTTGTCGAGGATACAGGCTGCGGTATTGACGGCCGGAAACTCGAGACCATTTTCCACGCCTTCGAGCAGGCGGATAATTCTTCGGCGCGTCGACATGACGGCGCAGGCCTAGGGCTCGCGATCACGCGGAAGCTGACGGAAGCCATGGGCGGCGCGATCACCGCAACGAGCGTTCCCGGAAAGGGTTCGAAATTCGTCGTCCGCGCGCCCATGCCGGTCGATGAAAGCGCGATCGTCGCGGCGGCGCATTTCGGCGATCTATCCTCCATCCGCGCGCTTGTAGTCGACGATATCGCCGTCAACCGCATGATCCTCATTGAGCAACTTTCGTCGTGGGGGATCAAGGCCGACGCATTTGAGGATGCGACAAGTGCATTCGCCGCCGCGAAAGCGGGAAGGTCCTACGACCTCGCCATTCTGGACCAGCAGATGCCCGGCGTTGACGGCCTCGCCCTTGCCCGCCAGATGCGCGAAGAGCCGGCGACGGCGACAACGCCGCTAATTCTCCTCACCTCGGCCGGCATAAAGGGTCAGCCGGACGAGATCGCGAACGCATTATTCGACGCGTATCTCGTCAAGCCGGCGCGCGCCTCGATGCTGCTCGATGCGATCGTCGCCTGCCTCAACATCCGCGCGGCGGACCAGGCGGCGGCGGCTCTCGGACGACTGACGAGCGCATTTGACGCGGGCGACGACAAGCGCAACGCCGCGACGACGATCGATGCTCTTGTCGCCGAGGATAATGTCGTCAACCAGATGGTCGTCACGTCAATGCTTGAAAAGCTAGGCTGCCGGGCGATCATCGCCGCCAACGGACGCGAGGCAGTTGAGGCTTACGAACGCAGGTCTTTCGCTATCGTCCTCATGGACATTTCGATGCCGGAAATGGATGGCGTTGAGGCGACTTCAAGAATTCGGGAAATTCAGCGCACGCGCGGCGGCGACGCAACTCCGATCATCGGCGTCACCGCGCACGCGCTCACAGAGGACCGCCAGCGCTGCATCGACGCCGGCATGGATGATTATCTGCCGAAGCCGGTCAAGCCCGACGCCCTGAAACGGATGATCGAAAAATGGGTCGGCGCCGGAACCTCAGGGCGGGTCAACGCTGCGGTCGGTTAGCGCGTGAGCGCCTCAGCCGCCTCACGCCAGGCCGGCGCGTCGGCGCTCTCCGTCTGGCGCCGCCAGAGCGTCGCGTAGAGCCCGCCTTTTGCCAGCAACTGCTCATGAACGCCCTGCTCGATCAGCCGTCCGTCATTGAACACCAAAATCTTGTCGGCCCTCGCAATCGTCGACAATCGGTGCGCGACGGCGAGCGTCGTGCGGTTCCGCGAGGCTTCTGCGAGCGCCGCCTGGACATCCTTTTCAGTTTCGGAATCGAGCGATGACGTCGCTTCGTCGAGAACCAGAATGCACGGATCGAGAAGGATCGCGCGCGCAACGCCGACGCGCTGCTTCTCACCGCCGGAAAGTTTGAGTCCGCGCTCGCCGACCCGCGTTTCAAGACCGAGCGGCAGCCGCGCGACGAATGCGTCAAGCTGGGCGCGACGAACCGCGGTCATGATCTCATCCTCGCTGGCGTCCGGTCGGCCATATGAAAGATTGAAGCGAAGCGTGTCATTGAATAAGGCGACGTCCTGCGGCACGAGGCCGAGCGCGGCGCGCAGGCTGCGCTGCGTAACCTCGCGAATGTCGACGCCGTCGACAAGAATGCGCCCTGCCGACGGATCGTAAAAGCGGAACAGCAACTTGAGGATGGTCGACTTGCCAGCCCCCGAAGGCCCGACAATTCCGACATAGGAACCCGCGGGAACAGTGAAACTGACCTTTTCGAGGCCGGCGTCGCGGCCCTCATGGGTAAAGGTGACATTTTCGAACGTGATTTCGCCGCGCGTCGCCGCCAGCGTTCTTGCGTTCGGCCTGTCCTCGATCTCCGGTTTGAGATCGAGAAGATCGAACAGCTTTTCGATATCGACAGCGCCCTGTTTGATCTCGCGCCATGCGAAACCGAGGATATTGAGCGGCCGATAGATATTGGTCAGCATCAGGATGACCGCGGTGATGTCGCCCGGCTTCAACTCGCCGTCGCGGACCGCGAAAGAGGCGATCAGCGCCGCCGCCATAAGGCCTGCGGTCATGACGAGTTCCTGTCCTGCGTTCAGCAGGGCGAGCGACTGCGCCTGCGTCACGAAGCGATCATTGTAAGCCTGCATGGTCCGGTCGAAGCGTGCCGCCTCACGCTCTTCGGAGGCGAAAGCCTTCACGGTCTCGAAATTTGTCAAGGTGTCCATGGTGATGGCGCGCACTTCCGTATCGGCTTCATTCATCGCGCGGCGCTGCTTGTTGCGCTGTTCTGTGACGATCACGGTGAAGAGCGTGTAGACGACGACGGTCAGCACCGCCGCGGCCGCGAGCGACCACGAATACAGCGCCGCCATCACCGCCGCCGCCAGAGCGAGTTCGATTGCGGTCGGTCCAATATTGAAAGCGAGAAAGCGCAGCAGGAACTCCATGGCGCCGGCGCCGCGTTCGATGATGCGATTGATTGCGCCGGCCCGCCGCGTCAGGTGGAATTGCAGCGACTGCGCTTGCGCATGCGCGAAGGCTTCAACCGCGACGGTGCGATTGGCGTCTTGGGTCACGCGGGTGAAAAATGCGTCGCGAAGCTGCGGCAGGCCATTCGACAGGAACCGCGCTGCGCCGAACATCAAGAACGCGGCGACAAAAGACGACGCAGCGCGTTCGCCTTCCGTCACGCGATTAATGCCGTCGCCGAGAAACACCGGGGCGCCGACCGCGAAGAGCTTGGCCGCGAGGGTGACCAGCGCCGCAGCGCCCATCCGTAAACGCCACTTCGCAAGTTGCGGACGCCAGAGGATCGTCGACATACGCGCCAGCGTTGCGCCGAAGCTCTTTGGCGATGGGTCGGTTGGATTGGTGGCTTCGCCGCGCATTGTAAGTCCGGTTTCAGGTTAACGGCTCGTTGTAATGTCGGTTGTTCCGTTTTGTTAACGAAATACCCGTACAGATTGCATTACATGAGATATACAACTATAAAGGGTTGATGCCGGGGAGGCCGCAATGCCGACGAATAACACGCGTATAAACCAAAGGCTCGCCGCAATCGCCAGTCGCGAGCGGATGCAGACCGATATGCCGCACGCGGTCGAAAACAACCGATCGGAGCCGAGACAAACGGTGTACCGGTTCGGTCGAATCGAATTGTCAGATCGCACCATCATCAATTGCATTGTCCTCGATGTCAGCACACGCGGCGCCCGAATCGTTCTCGACAGCGCCGACCAGCTCCCGCAATGGGTGAAGCTCAGGATCGATCAGACTGGCGAGTTGAGGAGAGCGCGCACCTGCTGGCAAAAGGAACGGTACGCGGGCCTCTCCTTTCAAGCCAGGGAGAATGTGGACTTCGGAGAGCCGAATCCAACACGGGCTTAATGCTCAATGAGGAAATCGCCGCCGCGGCGTCCGAAACTGGCGGCGGCGGAATTGACCGCCGGCGACCAGCTTGGAATTCGCCGGAAAGTCCCTATCTTGGCGGCCAAGGGGTCAAATTGGACGAAAGTCGATTGAACCGTCGTTCTTTCCTGTATGGAGGCTTGGCCGCGGCGGCGTCGGCCGCCGGTCCGGCGCGGGCGGCGATATCCGCAGGACGGCGGCTGGACGTCATCGAGGTTGCGCGAAATCTCAGTACGAAAAACAGGTCGCGCATCGCCCATGCCGATCTCATCGCTGTTGTTGATTTCGGGGCCCCCTCCTCGCAACCGCGCTTCCATCTGATCGATATGGTTGCAGGCGGGGTCAGGTCCTTCCTGACTGCGCATGGCCGTGGTTCGGATCCCGCCCATTCAGGCTGGCTCAAGACGTTTTCCAACACGCCCGGTTCAAAAGCGACGTCGCAGGGCGCCTATCGAACCGGCGCGCTCTATGACGGCAAATATGGCAGGGCGATGCGACTGACAGGGCTTGATCCCGAAAACAGCAACGCCGAAGCACGCGCGATCGTCATCCACTCCGCCTGGTATGTCAGCGAGGCGATGGTCGACGCACACGGCAAGCTCGGACGCAGCGAAGGCTGTTTCGCGCTTGATGCTAACGTGTTGACCGAAGTCCTGAACAGTCTCGGTCCCGATCGGCTCATTTATGCGAGCAGGTTTGACGACGCCAGGACGTAAAGCGCGCAGTTAAACCAGGATCGAAGGTCGCGTCGAAATCTCGAAAGCCCGGTCACTCCGCTTTCGCGCAACGCCGACTAGCCGGCGAGGCAGTTGATCTCGCTGCGCGCATCTCCTCCAATCGTCGCGGTGTTCTCGAAAATCGACTTGTCGAGCCCATAGATGTCGCGATAGGCGACTATTTCGCCGGCGGCGTCAGTCGTCGCCGTGAAGTAGGTGATATATACCGGGATCGGTTCGGCAAGGTCGATGCTTGATGTTTCGTTTGTGTCGACGCGCGCTCGAATCATTTCGCGGCCCCAATCACGCCCGAGGATTTCGCCAGCCAGACCCATTGCATCATCGACCCTGACGCATCCGTGGCTTAGCGCCCGGTCCTTGCGCTGAAAGGCCGCCTTGTTCGGCGTATCATGCAGAAGAACCCCATAAGGATTTGGCATCACGAATTTCAGCTGACCAAGCGCATTGGCGGGTCCAGGCCTTTGCCGCACGCCGCCATCTTCGCCGACATAATAACCCAATTGCTGAGCCGCCTCGGGCCGTTTCGCCATCAGGTCTCCGACGCTTTCCGCAACGATGCTGGGCGGCACATACCATGTGGGATTGAGGGCGACGCCGGTAATCTCAACGGAGAACTGTTTTGTAGGAGTCTTCCTGGCGCCGACGATCACGCGATGCTTGGATATAGGAAGCCGATTGCGAATGAGGGTCAATTCAAAGGCCGGCGTATTGACGATTATATAGTCAGCGCCAAGGTCTCGCGGCATCCATCGCCATCGCTCCAAGTTTACTGCAATCAAACGCCGTTTGTTCTCAGCCTTGACCGTCTTGAGAGCCGTTTTGAGCGCGCGGTATTCTGCATGCGGCGGTTCGAATTCCCGCAACACCGCCGATGGATTCCGGCCGGAAATGATATCGCTAATCGCCATATCAATCGCCGCGTCTGAAATGCCGTCATCATTGATCCGCCAGTTGAGTCGATCGACCGGCGCTACAACACCATCGGCAAGACCGCGCGCAAGTTCCGTAACCAGGGCGTTCGCCAGTCCGTCGATATTCGCGACCTCGCCGCGATGGAGCGCCGCGCCAAGTTCCCGGAACGGAAAATCTCCGCTTTCCAGCCCGGTGCCGGAAATTTCGGCCGCGACAGCGAGGAGCGCCTCGACCCGCTCCGGCGGCCAGTGACGGGGAGGCGAATCGGATTGCGCGCCCGCCGATCCGAAGATCGCCGCAACAGCGCACAAGGAAACCGCAAGTCGACGCAGCCTCACAAATCCCCGCGAATGAGTTTCATCACCCCGGAAAAATCGAGGTCATCCTTGCCCGCCGCTTCCATCAGCGCATAGAGCGCTTCGGCCTGCGCGCCGAGCGGCGTCGCCGCTTTCGCCGCATGCGCCGCTTCCTGCGCGAGACGCATGTCTTTCAGCATCATCGCCGCAGCAAATCCCGGCTGGTAATTGCGATTCGACGGCGCATTCGGCACCGGACCCGCCGCCGGGCAGTAACTTGTCATCGACCAGGACTGCCCCGATGCGGTCGATGAAATGTTAAAAAACGTCTGCGCGTCGAGGCCGAGTTTCTCGGCGAGATTGAACGCTTCGCAGGTCGCGATCATGGTGATCCCGAGAAGCATGTTGTTGGCGATTTTCGCCGCCTGCCCGTTGCCGGAGCCGCCGGCGTGAAAAATGTTCTTGCCCATTTTTTCCAGCACCGGACGCGCGCGCGCGAACGCCGCCGCGTCGCCGCCGACCATGAAAGTCAGCGTGCCTGCGGTCGCGCCGCCGACGCCGCCTGAGACCGGCGCGTCAAGCATCTCAAATCCCTTATCAGCGGCGGCCTTGGCGACTGCGCGCGCGCTTTCAACATCGATCGTCGAGGAGTCGATGAACAGAGCGTCCGGCTTGGCGTTCGCGATGACGCCGTCGGGATTTGTGAAGACCGCGCGCACATGCTTGCCGGCGGGCAGCATCGATACGACGACATCGGCGCCGCTGACGGCTGTTGCGATGCTGGCCGCGACGCCGCACCCCGCCTCCTTCGCGCGGGCCGTCGCCTCCTTGGACAGATCAAACGCAAGCGTCTCGTACGACGCCTTTGCGAGGTTGGCGGCCATCGGCCCGCCCATATTCCCGAGCCCGATGAAAGCGATCTTTGTCATGTCATAGGCTCCCTATTTCAGCCCGCCCATTTTGCGGACAATTGTCCATTCCGCCGCCGTCACCGGCTGCACGGAAAGGCGCGTGTTATTCACGAGCGCCATTTCAGCGAGTCTCGGTTCTTTCCTGATCGCCGCGAGCGTCACCGGCGCCTTCAGCGGCTCAACGGCGGCGACATCGACCATGACCCACCCCTCGTCGCCCGACGTCAGGTCGGGATACGCCTCCCTGATCACCTTGACGATCCCGACGACGGATTTTTCGTCGCCCGTATGATAAAAAAAGGCGAGATCGCCCTTCCTCATCGCGCGCAGATTGATCCGCGCCTGCGCATTGCGGACGCCTGACCACGGCTCGCCCTTTGCGCCGCGCTTTGCCTGCGCGTCCCATCCGAAAACATACGGTTCGGTTTTCAGGAGCCAGTAGGCCATGCATATCCCGATGGTGAAAGGCGAATGGTCATGGCAACGTCAATTCGTCCGTCAGCGATTCGAAATATCCGGCGATGTCGGCGTCATTGACACCCTCGATGCTCGCCGGAGACCAGCGCGGCGCCTTGTCCTTGTCGACAATGAGAGCCCTGACGCCTTCGTAGAAGTCGTGGCCTTCCATGACCCGGCGGACAATCCGGAATTCCATTTGCATCGCCTGGTCGAAATCGAGACGCGCGCCGCGTTTCAGTTGCTCGAAGGTCAGCTTCAGCGCCGTCGGCGACATCCGGCCGAGAATGCGCAGCATGTCGCCGGCGACATCATGGCCGTCAGCCTGCAGCGCCGAATAAAAAGAGCCGAAATCCTGATGCCCGTCGAAGAGACGCTTCAGCGCCGGCCGGATCATGTTGACATGCGCCGCGCCGGGATCGCCCGAAAAGCCGTCGAGAACCGCCTCGATCGCCGCATGCGGATGCGCCCCGAGCGACAGCCCGGTCAGTTCCATTTCGAGCGCCGCCGCCTGCTCGCTCGCCACATAGTGCGTCGCGACGCCCGCCGCCATGCAGTCCGCCGCCTTGGCGCGCGCGCCGGTCAGCGCGTAATAGAGCCCGAGCCCGTCATGCAGGCGCGGCAGGAAATGCCCGCCGCCGACATCAGGGAACATGCCGATGCCGGTTTCCGGCATGGCGAAGAGCGTGCGGTCGCCGGCGACGCGAAAATCGCCATGCACCGATACGCCGACTCCGCCGCCCATGACGATGCCGTCGATCAGCGCGACATAGGGCTTGGCGTAATGATGGATTAGCGCATTCAGCCGGTATTCCTCGCGGAAAAAACCGCAGGCGTGATCGACATCCTCCCGCGCATGATCATAGAGCCAGCGAATGTCGCCGCCTGCGCAGAATGCCCTGTCGCCGGCGCCCTTGATAATCACCGCCCGGATCGCCGGCGCGCGCTCCCACGCGATCAGCTGCGCGCGCATCTTCGTCACCATGTCCCAGGTGAGCGCGTTCAAGGCGTCCGGCCGGTTGAGCGTGATGACCCCCCAGGCGTCGATTTTTGTAAAGATGATATCGTCAGCCATCACGCCGCGCCCTCGACGATCAGGATCTCGCCCATCGAATTGGCGCGCCGAATTTTCGCCGCCTCCTGGTATTCCGGGGAATGATAGCAGGCGAGCGCCGTCTCAAAGGAGTCGAATTCGACGACAACGTGCCGGCTCCGCGCCTTGCCCTCGACCGGATCGAACCTGCCGCCGCGCACGATGAACTTCGCGCCGAATTTTTCGTAGGCCGGTTGTCCGGCCTTCATATAGTCGGGATATCTCTCGGCGTTTTCGACATCGACATGGCCGATCCAGTAGCCTTTCGGCATCGCTCGCGCTCCTTAAGCCTGGTATTCCTTCAGCAAATCGCGCGCGATGATGACGCGCATGATTTCATTCGTCCCTTCGAGGATCTGGTTGACACGCACGTCGCGCAGCATCCGTTCGAGAGGATAGTCACGCAGATAGCCATAGCCGCCATGGATCTGCAGCGCGCTGTTGACGATCTCGAACCCCTTGTCGGTGACGAGGCGCTTGGCCATCGCGCAGAATCTGGTGGCGTCCGGCGTTTTCCGGTCGAGCTTCCACGCCGCCTGGTAGAGGAAGACGCGCGCCGCTTCGAGATCGGTCGCCATGTCGGCGAGCTTGAACTGCAACGCCTGCTGTTCGTTCAATCGCTTGCCGAAGGCGCGGCGTTCATTGGCGTAATCGAGCGCGGCTTTCGTCGCCGCCGCCGCCGTGCCGAGCGAGCATGCGGCGATGTTGAGCCGCCCGCCGTCGAGCCCCATCATCGCGAATTTGAATCCCTCGCCTTCCTCGCCGACGCGATTGGCGACGGGGACGCGGCAATCCTCGAAATTGACGATCGCAGTCGGCTGCGAATTCCAGCCCATCTTTCGCTCATTGGCGCCGAAGGAAAGGCCTTTCGTTCCCTTCTCGACAATCAGCGTCGAGATGCCTTTGGGTCCCTCGCCGCCCGTTCGCACCATAACGACATAAAGATCGGTGACGCCGGCGCCGGAGATGAACGCCTTGGCGCCGTTCAGCACGTAATGATCGCCGGCGCGCACGGCTTTCGACTTCAGCGCCGCGGCGTCCGATCCCGATCCCGGTTCGGTCAGGCAATAGCTCGACAGGAGCTCCATCGAGGCGAGGCGCGGGCAATAGCGCTGGCGAAGCTCTTCCGACCCGAAGCGGTCGATCATCCACGCGCACATATTGTGGATCGATATATAGGCGGCGGTCGACGTACATCCGGCCGAAAGCGCCTCGAAGATCAGCGCCGCATCAAGCCGGCCAAGTCCCGATCCGCCGACATCCTCGCGCGTGTAAATGCCGGCGAGACCCAATTCGGCGGCCTTGCGGATGACGTCGACCGGAAAATGCTTTTTCTCGTCCCACTCGGCGGCGTTCGGCGCCAGTTCCTCGTCGGCGAAGCGGCGCGCCATTCCCTGAATGGCGATCTGGTCCTCAGTGAGGGCGAAGTCCATCCGCCTGCTCCTTTGCTTCTTCCGCCTTGTCATGCCCTTCGAGCGGCGTTCCATCAAACCCCGGCATGCCGGGCAAAGGGTGGTCGCGTTCTTCGGTCAGCGGCGTCATCGGGCCGTGCTGGCCCTGCCGATGCGTATACCAGCGCATCCCGACATAAATCACCAGCAGCGTGACGGCTATCGCGGGCAGCCAGAATTTGGCTTGCTCGCCGGCGACCGCGCCGCCGACATGGAAAAGCGTGAACATGATGGCGACATAGAGCGACGCCGTCGCGACGAGGGCGATCAGGTATTTCGCGTAATTCGCCCGGAAAAATCCGCAAGCGACATAGGTTGGAATGCGCGTGCCGGGCACGAAGCGCGCAGTCAGCATTGTCTGGATGAATTCCTTGCGTACAAGATCGCCGGCGACCGAGACTCCGGGCTTTTCGGCAAAGCGGTGCGCCCATTCATATCGCCGCGCCAGGCGCCCGATCCAGTATTTCCAGGCATCGGAAGCGATGAGGCCGGAGAGGATCGCCGCGACCAGAAATCCGGTCGGCGCGAGGCCGAGAATAGAGGCGGTCGCGGCGCCGATGACGGCGGCGTCTTCCTGGAGGAAGGGGAGCATGAAGATCGCGAGGTAAAGCGCAAATCCGGTGAGGTGCGTGAAGTCTTCCGGGGACGGGAACAAACAAAAGCCTCTATGAAGGAGCGCGGGCGGCGGCCCGCCGTTTCAGCGGTGCATTGAAAGCGCGAGTAGCGAAGTTCGCCGCGTCTTGCGTCGCGGCCTGCGCAGGAATGGACATTCGACAGAAGCCGCCGACTGGCGGCTCCATCGTTCGATGGATCGTCGTGAAAAGCATCGCTTTGCGCATTGGAAGGACTAATACCTTTCCTTTTGCGGCAGACCATCCGAGATGGCGTAATAGTCTCCTTTGTCAGCGACGAAAATATGCTCGCTGACGCGGACCCCGCTTGGCTCGTCGAGCGCGCCGGCGCCGATGGCGATCCGATGGGCGTACTCTTCCAGCCTGTCCGCCTGCCAGAACAGCGCCGAACCGCATTCCCGGCAAAATCCGCGCCGCGCATGCTCCGATGAACGAAACCAATGCAGACGGTCTTCGCCCTTCAGGAACTTCAGAGACGAAAATGCGACATTCACCGACGCCCAGTAGTTGCCGCTCCATCGCCGACATTGGCTGCAATGACAGGCCGTCGCCTGATCGCGATCGTGCGCTGCTTCAAAGGCGATCGCCCCGCACAGGCACTTTCCGGTCAATGGTTCAGGCACGAAGTTCTCCCGCCGTCAAATCGCGTTGAACCGGCCAAGCAGCCAAGTCAGCCAGGCGCGATAGCCTTCCTGATCGAAATCGGCGTCGCATGCCGCAGCGACGATCGCGCGAATCTCGGCTTCCGTATCGTTTTCCGCAAGGAGTTTCGTCAATTCGCGCATCGCCTCTTCGCGGCGCGGCGTCCAGTCGGCGATCATCTCCTTGACCGCGCCCTCAAGCCCGCCATGCTCGGCGACCGTATGGCTGTTGAGATAGCCCCCGAGCATTGCAAAAGTCGCCGGATAGCGACTTTTCAATTCGCCGCGTACATTCTCGAATTCGCGCAACAGCGACGCGGCGTAAGCCCCCGGCGACTTCACTTCCTCGGCCCGCCCCTCGATGATCGGCCCGCGCCGGTCTTCGGTTACATGCGCGCCGCCCTTCTGGAAGGATTTCCAGACATTGATCGCGATCATGACGAAAATGCCGAGAGCAATCAGTTCGAGAATGGCGATCATGCGGACGCGGCCTCATTCTTGCGCAACCTGATATCAACTTCGCGGCTGACATACTTCCATTCAAGCGACGCTCGCAGCCGGGCAACAAGATCGTTGAAAGCCTCCTCATGTTCGGGCGCGAATTCGAACCAGGTCAGAAAATCGAAGGCCTCGCCAAGGTCGCGCGAATGATAAAGGCGTCGCGCGATCTGCGGAAGATATTCAAGACCGATCGAGTGGTGGCGGGAACTCTCCTCGAAGATCGACCGGCGTTCGTCTTGCGCCAGCGCCCACCATTCATCGGTCTTCGAGATTGGAATGAGCGCCGCTATTGTCGCTTCGGGACGCCCCAAACCCTCCTGGCGCGAGACGAGTTCCCGCCTTTCGGCGCGGTTGGCGTACCGGATATTGCTCTGGATTCCGCGAACGCAAAACCGGTTGCCGGCGCCGACAGCATCCTGGCGAATGTCGAGCTGCATCTCCCTGAGAGCGACGCCTGCGCCGATCAGGCTCTCGCTGCGCAGGATCGTCCAGGCGCCGCGCGCCGTTTCAATAAATGAAGTGACAGCGCCGGCCATTGTTACGACATCGTCGGAATGACGAACTCCGCGCCCTGAACGTCTTCCGGCCAGCGCTGGGTGATGGTCTTGATCTTGGTCCAGAATTTGACGCCTTCCGGCCCGTGCTGGTTGGTGTCGCCAAATCCGGAACGCTTCCAGCCTCCGAAAGTGTGATAGGCGACCGGCACCGGGATCGGCACGTTGATGCCTACCATGCCGACCTCGACACGCGCTGCGAATTCGCGCGCCGCCGCGCCATTGCGGGTGAAGATCGCAACGCCGTTGCCATACTGGTGCTTCGACGGCAACTCGACGGCCTCGTCGAAATTCCGTGCGCGGACGATCTGCAGGACCGGTCCAAAGATTTCTTCATTGTAGGACCTGTGACCGGGCTTTGCGCCGTCGAGCAATGTGCCGCCGAGGAAAAAGCCGTTCTCATAGCCTTGCAGCGTGAAGCCGCGACCGTCGACGATTGGCGTTTGGCCCTCATCGATCGCCATCTGGATATAGCCCTCGACGCGCTTTTTGTGCGCGGCGGTGACGAGCGGGCCAAGGTCGGAATCCTCCGACATCGACGGGCCGATGCGCAAACTCTCAACGCGCGGCTTCAGCATCTCGATCAGCGTCTCGGCGGTCCCCTTGCCGACCGGCACCGCGACCGGCGTCGCCATGCAGCGCTCGCCCGCCGAGCCGTAGCCCGATCCGATCAACTGGTTGACGACATTGTCCATGTCGGCGTCGGGGAGGATGATCATGTGGTTTTTGGCGCCGCCGAACGCCTGCACGCGCTTGTTATGCTTCGCGCCGTTTTCGTAGATATAATGCGCGATATCCGACGAGCCGACAAAGGAGATCGCCTTGACGCGGCTGTCCTCGATGATTGCGTCGACTGCTTCCTTGTCGCCATTGACAACGTTCAAGACGCCTTCCGGCGCGCCGGCCTCCATCATCAATTCGGCAAGTCGCAAGGGAACCGACGGGTCCTTCTCCGACGGCTTGTGGACGAAGGTGTTGCCGCAGGCGATCGCGACGCCGAACATCCACATCGGGATCATCGCCGGGAAATTGAACGGCGTGATGCCGGACACGACGCCGAGCGGCTGGCGCATCGAATAGACGTCGATGCCGGGCCCGGCGCTTTCGGTGTACTCGCCTTTCTGGAGGTGCGGGATGCCGCAGGCGAACTCGACGACTTCAAGGCCGCGCTGAATATCGCCGCGCGCGTCGGGGAGGATCTTGCCGTGCTCGGCCGACAGCATCTTCGCGAGATTGTCAATGTCCTTCTGGACGAGGTCGAGAAACCTGAACATCACGCGGGCGCGGCGCTGCGGGTTGGTCGCCGACCAGGCCGGAAACGCCTTTTCCGCGGCGGCGATGACGGCTGCGACTTCGGCCCGGGTCGCCAGCGCGACTTTCGCCTGCACCTCACCCGTCGTCGGATTGAAGACGTCGCCGAACCGGCCCGAACCGCCCGAAACCCGCTTGCCGCTGATGAAGTGCCCGATTTCCGTAGCCATGATGGTCTCCGCCGCTGGGGTCCAGTTTTGGCGCGGACCCTAGTCGCGGCGCGGTCGCCGGGCAAGAAGTGGCCTCATCAGCGCCGATAAAGCCAGTCGGCGGGGCGTCCCATGCGGAGGCACGCTTGCGCGGCGGGGCTCGACAGCAGCGCCCAGCGGTCG
>JBGSSK010000440.1:0-6217 GCA_041737095.1 Parvularculaceae bacterium
AGCGGCGGCGCGCGTCGCCGCAATGGCGGTTGCAGCCGCGCTGCTGTTGCCGCTCTTCATGCTCGCCGGCGCGATGGCGCTCAAAGCGCGGACCGAGGCAACGGCGGTGCGAGAGAACCAGCGCCGTTTCGCCTTGCGGCCGTTCCTGACGATCCTGCGGGATCTGTTGCCGCCGAGTTCGTCGCTGGCGATCAGCGCAATTCTCCTCATTGCTGCAATCGTCGCCGGTTTTGAGACCGCCGATTCATCAGGCGCCGGAGACTACGGGCTGGTTGCAACGGTCGCGCTTGTCGCGGCGGTCGTCTTCGTATCTTTGCGGACGGCGCTGATGGCGACGCTTCTCCTCTTGATCGCCAGCCGGCTGGCGGTGTGGGTCGCGGATCTGGCGGGTCTCGCTGCGATGACGGACGCCGCGCGGGTCGCTGCGTTGTCGATGGCGGCGATCCTCTACGCCCAGCTCGCGCTGGCCTGGCGCGACCGACGCAATCCGCGCCGCAAGGCGCGCGAGGTTGTACAGATGGCGCTCGCCGACGGCTATTTCGCCTATGGCGCTTCCTCAGTGCTCGCGGTCTCAGCCATGGCGGCGAGCGAAGCGGCGGGCCTCTGGCGGGAAGGTCTTGAAGCCGGCTTGCTGGTCACCGGGCTGGCGCTTGCCGGCATGATCGCCGCTCCGCCGCTGATGACGGCGGTTGGCGCCCTTTTCGGCCGCGACTGAATTTCCTATTTGGTTTTCAGGCCGTTGACGAAGGCCCGGACTTCCTGGTCGATCTTGCGCCACTCGGCGAGATAGGGCCGCTTGAAGCGATAGGTCAGTGTGACGCCTGGCGTCAGCTCCATCTCGCGCCAGCATTCCGGGCTCGGCAGGTCTTCGCGCTCCTTGAAACAGAAGAGCGCGATGATTTCCTTTCCGGCGCCCTCGCCGAGATAGAGTTCAGCGCCGGCGTAGCCGCTTGTCGGCACATTCGCCCGCTGCTCCTTGAATTCATATTTGATGAGCTGGAACGGCGTGCGGTCGCCGCGACGGTCAATCGTTTGCGGCAGGTAGAGGATGTCGATCCGCTCGCGCTCGGTGAAGGGCGAGGTGCGCGTCGCCAGCAGGATGTCGATGCGGCGCGTATCGGCGGCGTTCTCGACGAAATCCTCGCGCCGCGACGGCGCGTAGCCGGACAGCGTCGGCCACAGCGCATAAAGCCAGACCTCTTCGCGCGCGCCGCCGCGCCGGTCGCGCGGGAACACGGTGTAATTCGCGGGAATGGCGAAATTCAGCTCAGCGACGCTGATCGCGATCGGCTCCTCGCTGATCGCCGGGCTCGGGACATTGCCGCCAAGTTCATCGACGCTCGGACCGACATAGTAATATAGAAAAATAGCGCACAGGACGAGCGTCGCGAGGAAAATTCCCAGCGGGTAGCGCCAGCTCGATTCCCGTCGGACTTCCTCGCCGCCAATGCCGTAATTGCTCATTTGAACGCCCGCCGACTTTGATGCTTAAGCCGGCGGGGTCATAGCATGGCGCGGCGCTGGTCGCCAATTCACCCTAAAGCGCGTCGATCATCTCGGCGACCAGCGGATGCCGGACGACATCGGCCCTCGAAAAGCGGACGACCGAAACCTGGTCGATCGGCTCGAGCCGCGTCATCACGTCCTCAAGACCCGACATGCCGGGCAGGAGATCGGTCTGCGCCGGAGCGCCGGTGACGACCATCGACGAGCTCCAGCCGAGACGCGTCAGCAGCATTTTGAGCTGGCCGTAAGTGCAGTTTTGCGCCTCGTCGATCACCACATAAGCGTTATTGAGCGTCCGCCCGCGCATATAGGCGATCGGCGCGATTTCAATGACGCTCTCCGCCATCAGGGCTTTCAGGCGCTTGCCGGAAATCCGGTCGCAGAGCGCATCGTAAAGCGGCCGCAGATAAGGCGACAGTTTCTCTTCCATATCGCCGGGGAGAAAACCAAGGCTCTCGCCCGCTTCGACGGCCGGACGCGACAGCACGATGCGACGCACGCGGCCCGCCTCAAGCGCTTCGACGCCTTTGGCGACCGCGAGATAGGTTTTGCCGGTGCCGGCGGCGCCAGCGGCGAAAACGAGCGGGTTCAAGTCGATCGCGTCCATCAGCGCCTGCTGCGCGTCATTATGCGCCCGGATATTCTTTCGATATTTCTGCTCACGCGCCGGCTCTTCTCCGGTCGGGCCGAGCGGCGACCAGTGCGGCTCGTCGAAAAGACGGCGGACATTGTCGCCTTCATAACCCTGGTTAAACGTGGCTTCCGTGCGGCTGTTCCTGCGACGGGCCTGGGCGGAGCGTTTCGCCATTAACTCTCTCCTGATGCGGCGTGAACGGTTGACCGCGCCGCGCGCCGCGCGCGGGACGGAAAGGATCGGAGGATCTGAAAAGCAAAAAATGACGTGAAAATCGTCAGCCGGCGATACGGGCGGGGTCTGTTGCTCGTGTGCTGCTCGCGCATTCAACCGCCGTTAAGGGTGGACGCCAAAGCCGACTGATTGTCCAAACGCTATCGGTGTTTGCGCGCGCCGCGCAAGTTCCGTCGCGTGCAAGGGAATGCGGGCGCCGAAACCGGCCTGCATGGACGCTTTGCCAATGGAAAGGGGGGTCATTCCGGCGTCGACGGCGCCGCCGCGACGTCGCTTCGAGGCGGAAATTTAATCGGACTGTCGCAAAGATGACCCGGCCAGGCGAAACCTTGGCGACGCTTCGGCAGGCGTTAACGCTTTGTGTGGACAAACGCCTTCGTGATCTTGGCGTGCGCTTCCGGCGCATAATTCTGCCAGGATGTCCGTCCGTTCGTCGCATCGACTACGAACAGAGATTCATGCGGACGCAGGAACGGCGCAATCGCATTGCGCACGCCGATCGCAGTCAGCGCGCAATTGACGGTCCAAACATTTTCGGCGAGGCGAAACGCATTGCCAAGACTCGACAGCGCGTTTTCAACGCGGCTTGCGGCGGCGTTCACCGTATCGAAGACGATAATGAAATTCGCCGGTCCGATCTGCTCCGTAGGCTGAGTTTTTCTTGCATCCGCGCCGAAAGCCCGGGCGCGACGCGGTTCGCGCAACTGGGTCTCGTCGCCGACAGGGTCTTCAGAAAAATCGCCGACCTGCCGCCCGAAAGGACGCGGACCATTGGCGGTCGGTTCCGCAAGGCCGAATATCGAGGCGAATGTCGGCTCAAGCCGCGCTTCGCGCCATTCGCGGCTGCCGGCCGGCGCCACCATCGACCATGCGGCGAAGCGGCCCTCATTCGCGAATTTTCTCAAGTCGCGCGATGAATAGGGGCCGTAGATTCGTTCGTTCGACTTGATGCACCAATTGTCTGCGAACATCGCCGTTAACTCCGCTGATCCGGCTTTCTGGCTCACGAGCCTTTCTTGCCGAATTGCGGTGCAAGACCTGCGCCGCCCGAAACTGTTTCATTCGGGGACTTCGTCTGCTCGATAACGTCTTCCATTTTCTCGGCGGCGCCCGTGAAGACGACGCCGACGCCTTTGTCATGGCGGCGCACGACCTTGCCGGTCATCCGGCCGATTTTGACGATCGCGCCGAGTTCGGGACGCGGATCGATCGCGATCGAAGCGCCGGTCAGCGAGATGTCAAGCATTTCGCACGCGATGCTCTCGCCGTTCTCAAGGGTCAGGACGGTCGGCTCTTCGGTGCGGATGCGCGGCGTCTGGCGACGATCAAGCCGCATATGCGCAGTGTTGAGCGCATAGGTGAGATTGTCGGCGGCGCGTTTGGTCTTGGCGCGCCGGCTGCGATAATCGACCGCGAAGTGGTGTTTTGCGGAGCGGATGACCTGCCCCTCGTGGCGGCCGACATTGTCGATATAGACGACGACCTTTTCGCCCGCTTGCGGCGGATTGACGGCCTTCAGCAAGACGCCGCCGGCCGATACGTTGATTACAAGGCACGGCTCTTCAACGCCGTCGGCCTTGAGAACCCGCGCTTTCAGAGAAAGATCGACGCGCCGATAGCGGCGACGCTCGTCGGGATGCGTCGCCGGCGCAGCGGCGGTCGATTTTGGCGGTTGGCCGGAATTGGCGCCCATGAAACTCGGCTTTTGCTGGTTAATGAACTCTTGAACTCGAGGAATTGTAGCTTGTCGAGGTGAACAAAGGTTTGCGTCCTGCGCGGCGGTGTCTCTAGATGGGCGAATCGACGACCATTTTCGCGCGGGGGACGGACGAAGCCCGGCGCATCGCAAGGGCGGACATGGCTGACGACGGGAATCGGGACGCGCAAGGACGCGGCCGGGACTTTTGGATCCGCGCCGAGGGCGAGCGGGCGCCGCCGCGCGGCATCTTCGGCGACGTGCCGGCGATCGTCACCATTACGGCGGGACTGTTGGCCCTCCTCTATGGCGTGATGGAGCTCCTGCCGTCGGCGACATCGGAAGCGATCGCGGACCGTTTCGGCCTCGCTCCCTTGCGCCTTGTCGAGGGGCTCGCCGGCGAAGGCGGGGCGATCGGACTTTTTGCGCCGTTTTTCACCCATATCCTGATCCATGCGACGCTGACGCATCTTCTTTTCAACTTGCTTTGGCTTTTCGTGTTTGGAACGCCGATTGCGCGCCGGCTCGGCGCGAGCTGGCGGTTCTGGCTGTTTTTCGCGGCTTGCGGGGCGGCCGGCGGCGCCTTCTTTTCGCTCTTCCATCTTTCAGATCCGACCCTTTTGATCGGCGCATCGGGCGGGATCAGCGGGCTTTTGGGCGGGCTTGTCCGCTTTGCCTTTCACCGGCCCTATTCGCGGCCGGCCTCGGAGAAGGGCGTCTTGCCGCTCACTGATCGCAGCGTTTTGACCTGGTCTGCGGTTGTCATCGGGATGAACGCCTCGGTCGCGATAGTCGGGCCGGGCGTCGGCGCCGGCGACGCCGATATCGCCTGGCAGGCGCATGTCGGCGGTTATCTCGCCGGGCTGATCCTGTTTCCGCTGGTTGATCCGCGCCGGCGATAGGCCGCCGGCCAGCCCCTACCGCCTTGATTTTCGCATGGAAAGGCGCAGACTTCGCGTCCAGCAGCGGGAGGTTCAGGTGAAAATAGAACACATCCTCCAGTCGAAAGGCGCCGACGTTTTCGCGGTTTCGGGCGCGATGTTGGTGAAGGACGCGATCGACGTGCTTGGCGAGAAGAATATCGGCGCTGTCGTCGTGAAGGATGACGCGGGCGCGGTCTGCGGGATTTTCTCAGAACGCGACGTCGTCCGGCGGCTGCGAACGGATGGGGCTGGCGTGCTCGCCCGCCCGGTTGCCGATTTCATGACCCGGAATCCGTTCACCTGCTCGCGTGAGGCGACCCTCGACGAGGTCCTCGGTATGATGACCAAACGGCGCATTCGCCACTTGCCGGTCGTCGACGAGGGCCGGCTGGTCGGCCTCGTCTCGATCGGCGACGTGGTCAAGCGCAAGATCGACGACGCCGAGCGCGAGGCGGCGATGTTGAAGGAATATATCGCGTCCTGAACGCACAAGCGGGAGCCCTTCGGCTCCCGCTTCGCATGTTTATCCGTATAGGAATTATTCGGCCGCCGGCGGCAGAAGCACCGCGTCGATGACGTGTATGACGCCGTTCGAGGCGGCGATATCCGCCTTGACGACATTGGCCCCGCCGACCTTGACGCCGTCGGTTCCGTCGACGGCGACTTTGGCGCCGTTCAGCGTCGCAACGTCGATGCTCTTGCCGGCAAGGTCTTTCGACTTCGTCTTCCCGGCGACGACGTGATAGGTCAGGATCGCGGTGAGTTTGTCCTTGTTTTCAGGCTTAAGGAGGTCCTCGATCGTTCCCGCCGGCAGCGCAGCGAAGGCGGCGTCGGTCGGCGCGAAGACGGTTTTTTCGCCCTCGGCGCGGAGCGCCTCTTCAAGGCCGGCGGCCTGAATCGCGGCGACGAGCGTCGTGAATTGGCCGGCGGCGATCGCGGTGTCGACGATGTCTGACTTGGCGTAGTGCTTGTCTTTCTTCCCGTGATGCTCGGCGAGCGCAGGGGTCGCGACGGCGAAAGCCGCAAGGGCGGCGATGATCGGAAGGCGCATTTGAATTTCTCCTGTTGTCTTGGTTGACGCAGCGTTTACGAGGAGCGTCGATCCGGCGGATCGCCGTATCACGAAAAATTCATCTTGAGCCCCGGGCGCGACCGGTCCGCGAGGCCGCGATCGTCAGCATACGGCCTAAGAACGCGGGCGGGCGGCCCGCTGCGGCAGGGCCC
>JBGSSK010000442.1:0-31654 GCA_041737095.1 Parvularculaceae bacterium
GCTTGCGTACCGCGCGAAATCCCGATCATATCGCGGGCGTGTGATTTCAGTCCAAGCCATCTTGATCCTCCGTGTCCTAAGCAAACGCAGAGAATCATAAGCCGCTGAAATCACACAACTCTTTTTGGATCAGGCTCTCAGACTTGACGCGATTCCGATCTTAACTTGAGGACTGGCTGAAAATGAACAATGAAAATTCGCTTAGTGCGGGCGAAACGCTGCAATTGGCGACGGACATCGTCGCCGCCTTCGTCAGCAATAATTCGGTGACTTCAGAGAAGTTGCCAGGGCTTCTTCAGGAAGTGCACGACGCTGTCCGCGCACTTGCGTCAGGCGGCACGGCGAGCGCCGGCAACCAGCAACCGGCGGTGGCCGTTAAGAAGTCGGTGACGAATGATTACGTCATCTGCCTTGAAGACGGCAAAAAGTTGAAAATGCTGAAGCGTTACCTGCGCACGCAATATGGAATGTCGCCGGAAGACTATCGGCGTAAATGGGGCCTGCCGGCGGATTATCCGATGGTTGCGCCAAATTATTCGAAACGCCGGTCGCAATTCGCCAAGGATATCGGCCTCGGCCGTTCAGGCTCGGCCGCAGCGCCGGCGCGCGCCAAGTCGAAAAAGACGACCAAACGCCGCGGAAGGGCTGGCAAAAACCCGGCCTGACGCTTCCTTATTCGACGATGATTGTGTGCGGCCTTTCTGAAGCCCGCTCAGAGGCGGTAGCGTACCTGGTCGGCCCAGAACCGCTCAAGACGCTGCAGCGACTTGTTGGTCTGGTCCATCAGAGCGATATCGACGCCGCCGACCTGCTCGACCGAATTCAGCTGGCGTTCGAAAAGTTCGGCGAGCTTTTCGCGGACATTTAATCCAGCGGACGTCAGCGAAACGCGCTTCGACCGACGATCCACATCGGAGCGCTGGTCGCGAATATACCCTTTGTCAACCAATTGCTTCAGGTTGTAGGAGACATTGGAGCCGAGGTAATGCCCGCGCGAGCGCAACTCGCCGGGCGTCAGCTCCGAGTCCCCGATATTGTAGAGCAGCAAGGCCTGAACCGAGTTGATGTCGGTCTGGCCGAGCCGTTCAAGCTCGTCCTTGATCACATCGAGAAGCTGCCGGTGAAGGCGCTCGACCAGATGCAGCAGCTGCAAATAGGACGCGCGCAGCGCGCCCGGATCCGTCTGGCCCTTTTCCGCCTGACCGATCACAGATCCAACCATTGCTCTCTCGATTGCCGCCATGGATACGCCTCACACACCCGAATTCATTAGCCAAGCTAACTGAATTCCCTAAAAGGCCCGTTAAATGCAGCCGATCAATTTGCAATCAAATTGCAAAGCCTGCGGTAAGAGGGCATGAATTCATGGCTTCGAGCCAGAAACGAACCATGGCGTCAAATCTTTCCCAAAGCTTTCCGGCGACCCGCCTGAGGCGGCCGCGCCGCCGCGCCTGGTCGCGGGCGCTGGTCGCTGAGACCCGGCTTGCGCCGCAGGACCTGATCTGGGCGATCGTCGTCAGGGACGGAAAAGGCGTCCGGGAACCGGTCGCCTCGATGCCGGGCGTCGCGAGGCTGTCGGTCGACGAAGCCGCGGCGGCGGCTGAAGAGGCGGTCTCGCTGGGCATTCCTGCGCTTGCGCTGTTTCCCTATACCGCATCGGCGGACCGCAGCGCCGACGCAAGGCTCGCTTTCGAAGGCGACAATCTGATGTGCAGGGCCGCGCGGGCGATCAAGGCGGCGGTTCCGGAGATCGGCCTGATGGCGGACGTGGCGCTCGATCCCTACACCGACCACGGGCATGACGGGTTCTTGCAAAATGACGATATCGTCAACGACCGGACAATCGAGGCGCTCGTCCGTCAGGCGGTCGTCGAAGCGCGCGCCGGATACGATATCGTCGCCCCGTCCGACATGATGGACGGCCGCGTCGGCGCCATTCGCGCAGGGCTCGACGCCGATGGATTCGAGCATGTCCAGATCATGTCCTACGCGGCGAAATATGCGTCATGTTTCTACGGACCTTATCGCGATGCGATCGGTTCATCGGGTGTCCTTAAAGGCGAAAAGCGCACCTACCAGATGGATCCGGCGAACAGCGACGAAGCGCTTCGCGAGGTCGCGATGGATATTGCGGAAGGCGCCGACAGCGTCATGGTGAAGCCGGCTGGCGCCTATCTCGACATCATTCGCCGCGTCAAGGACGAGTTTCGGATGCCGACCTTCGCGTTCCAGGTTTCGGGCGAATACTCGATGATCATGGCCGCGGCGGAAAGGGGCTGGATCGACGGCGACCGCGCGGTCCTCGAAAGCCTGATGGCGATCAGGCGCGCCGGCGCGGACGGGATCATCACCTATTTCGCGCCCAGGGCAGCGCGCTTGCTTCGCGCCTGAAGCGACCCCCGCAATCGTCTTCAGGCGCGCCGATTATGGCATTTGCGCAGGGCCGGGACTTGACCTAATTTCAGGCGCTTGTCGTAACAGCGAAGAGTTCAAATCCGCCATGAAAGCCCTCGTCAAGGCGAAGCGTCAGGAAGGTATCTGGCTTGAAGATGTCCCGACGCCCGAAATCGGCCCGAACGACGTCCTGATCAAGGTCAAGACAACCGCGATATGCGGCACGGACATTCATATCTACAATTGGGATGAGTGGGCCCAGAAGACCATTCCCGTGCCGATGACGGTCGGCCATGAATTCATGGGCGAGATCGTCGACATTGGATCGGAAGTTCATCCCGAACATTCGAAAATGAAAATCGGCGATCGCGTTTCGGTCGAAGGCCATGTCACCTGCGGCTATTGCCGCAATTGCCGGGCGGGCCAGCGCCATCTCTGCCGCAACACGCTCGGCATCGGCGTCAACCGCGCCGGCGCTTTCGCCGAGTACATCGCCGCGCCGGCCTTCAACATCTATCGCATGCCTGACGACATTCCGGACGAAATGGGCGCGATCTTCGATCCCTTCGGCAATGCGGTCCATACCGCGCTCGCCTTCGATCTCGTCGGAGAAGATGTTCTCATCACCGGCGCCGGACCGATCGGCATCATGGCGGCGGCGGTTGCGCGCTTTGTCGGCGCCCGCCATGTCGTTATCACCGACGTCAACGATTTCAGGCTGGACCTCGCGCTGAAGATGGGCGCATCGCGAGCGGTCAATGTGTCGAAACACAATCTCCGCGACGTCATGAACGATCTCGGCATGACCGAAGGTTTCGATATCGGCCTCGAAATGTCGGGCGTCCCGACTGCGTTCGCCTCGATGCTCGACACGATGAACCATGGCGGCAAGATCGCGATGCTCGGCATCATGCCGAACGGGGCCGGCATCGACTGGGACAAGGTCATTTTCAAGGGCCTCGAGATCAAGGGCATCTATGGCCGCCGGATGTTCGAGACCTGGTACAAGATGGGCGCGCTGCTGCAGGCTGGGCTCAATCTAAAGCCGATCCTGACGCACCGTTTTCCAGCAAATGACTTTCAGAAGGGCTTCGACATCATGCGCTCAGGCAAGTCCGGCAAGATCGTCCTCGACTGGTAGGGCGAGACCTTTACCCGCGATCTTCGCCGCGCCCGCCAGAAAGCCGCCTGATTGCCGGCGCCAGAGTTCGGCGTAAAGGCCCGGCTCATTGATCAGGTCATCATGCGGTCCCTGTTGCAAGATTTGGCCGTTGTCGATGACAACGAGGCGGTCGAGTTTCGCAATCGTCGACAGGCGATGGGCGATCGCCATGACGGTCTTGCCCTGCATCAGCTCGAAGAGGTTTTCCTGGATCGCCGCTTCGACTTCCGAATCAAGCGCCGAAGTCGCTTCGTCGAGAATCAGGATCGGCGCGTCTTTCAGGAAAATGCGTGCAAGGGCGATCCGTTGACGCTGGCCGCCGGAAAGCTTGACGCCGCGCTCGCCGACTTCCGAGTCAAAACCCTTTCTTCCGTGGCTGTCTTCAAGCCCCTCGATAAAGTCGAGCGCATTGGCGCGGCGAGCCGCTTCCCGGATCGCTTCGTCGCTGGCGCCCGAGCGCCCATAGGCGATGTTCTCACGGATCGAGCGATGCAACAAAGACGTGTCTTGCGTAACGACGCCGATATTCGTCCGTAAAGAGCCTTGCGTAACCCTCGAAATATCGAAACCGTCAATCAGGATGCTCCCGGCTTCAGGATCGTAAAACCGCAACAGCAGGTTCATCAAAGTCGTCTTGCCGGCCCCCGACCTGCCGACGAGCCCGACTTTTTCGCCGGGCTTCACCACAAGCGAAAAATCATCAATGACGGCAGCGTCCTTGCCGTAGTGGAACCGCACGTTTTCGAAACGGATTTCACCGCGCACGCGGTCAAGGTCGACGGCCTTGTCTGAATCCTTTATTTCATAGCTGCGCGTAAGCGTTCCCATGCCGTCATAGATTGTGCCGATATTCTCGAAAAGGCCCGAGACCTCCCACATGATCCATTGCGACATGCCGTTGAGGCGCAACGCGAGCGCGATCGACGCAGCGATCGCGCCGACCGATACGAGATCCTGCAGCCAGAGCGCGATTGCGAGCGAGCCGATGAGGAAGATTGCAACGCAATTGTTCAAGTAAACGCTCGTATTGAACCGGGTCACGAGCCGCATCTGCGGATGCACAGTTTTGAGAAAACCGTCCATGCTGTCGCGCGCGTAGTTCTCCTCGTGTCCGGAATGCGCGAACAGCTTCACCGTCCCAATATTTGTATAACTGTCAACGATGCGCCCGGTCATCACGGCGCGCGCATCGGCCTGCGCCTCAGAGACGCGGATCAGCCGGGGCACGAAATACCAGACAAGCGAAACATAGGCGACGAGCCACGCCGCCAGTGGCAACGCCAGCCGCCAGTCGGCGCTCGCGATCATCGCGATCATCGTGATGAAATAGACAGCAACATAAACGAACACGTCGAGGAGTTTCATCACCGCCTCGCGGACCGCGAGCGAAGTCTGCATGACTTTCGTTGCGACGCGACCGGCGAATTCATTCGAGAAAAACGCCATCGACTGACCGAGAAGTCGCCGGTGCATCCGCCACCGCGCGCTCATCGGAAGATTGCCGAGCAACACCTGGTGAACGACGACCGACTGAGCGAACGCCGCCGCCGGGAGGCCGACAAGGAGCAGCGCGCCCATCAGCGCGAGCCGCCGCCCTTCCCGCTCCATGAAGCCGGCCCGGTCGGCGTCGGCGAGCCAGTCGACGATTTGCCCGAGAAAGCCGAACAACATCACTTCGCCGATCGCGACGGCCGCCGTCAAAAGGCCGAGCGCCAGCAGCCAGGCTCGCGCATCGCGCACATAATGCCAGCAGAACCTGAAAAGCCCCGTCGGCGGCGCGCCAAGGCGGGTTTCAGGAAAAGGAGCAAGCCGGGTCTCGAAAAATCCGAACATCGCGCCCGTGTTGCATGGTGCCCCGGGACTGGCAATTCAGAATTTCTCGCCCGGGCGATATCGCCGCGACCTCCGGGGAACCTTATCGCCGAGACCGGGCGTGAATATATCGGATCGTGCCGGTTTTCGACCGCATCACGACCGTATGGGTCGACACGAAGCCAGGTCCCCATTTGACGCCGTCGAGCATCGAACCGTTCGTGACGCCGGTCGCTGCGAAAAAAACGTCGCCCCCGCAGAGCTCCATTAGGCCGTATTTACGATTCAGGTCGGTGATGCCGGCGCGTGCCGCGCGCGCTTTTTCATCGTCATTGCGGAAGACCAGCCGGCCCTGCATCTGGCCGCCGACGCAGCGCAGCGCCGCCGCGGCCAGGACGCCTTCCGGCGCACCGCCCTGCCCGATGTAAAGATCAATGCCGGTCGCAGGCTCCGTCGTATGGAAGACGCCGGCGACATCGCCGTCGGAAATGAGGATGATGCGCGAGCCGATCCGGCGGGCCGCTTCGATGATGTGCTGGTGACGGTCGCGATCGAGGACGCAGAGCGTGATGTCTTCCGGCGCGACGCGCTTCGCCTTTGCTAGTTCGCGGATATTGTCTTCAACGCTGGCGTCGAGATCGACGACGCTCTCGGGATAGCCCGGACCGACTGCTATCTTGTCCATGTAGGTGTCCGGGGCATGCAGCATCTTCCCGGCCGTCGCCATTGCGACAACCGCCAGCGCATTGCCCATGCCCTTGGCGGTCAAGTCCGTGCCCTCAAGCGGATCAAGCGCGATATCGACTTTTGGGCCTTTTTTGGTGCCGACTTTCTCACCGATGAACAGCATCGGCGCCTCGTCGCGCTCGCCCTCGCCGATGACGACCGTGCCGTCGATATCTAGCCTGTTGAGCGCATCGCGAAGCGCTGCGACCGCCGCTTGGTCGGCGCCTGTCTTGTCGCCGCGGCCGATCATCTTCGCCGCCGAGACCGCCGCCGCCTCCGTGCACCGGCTGATCTCCATCGTCAAAATGCGGTCAAGATATTCCTGGTCGGCCATTACCAATCCCTTCCAATTTCATTTACGCCGCGTTCCGGCGGGAAAACATTTTTTTTACATTGCGCGCCGCCTGCCGGATGCGCTGTTCGTTTTCAACGAGGCCGATCCGGACGAAGCCGTCGCCATGCTCGCCGAAGCCGAGGCCCGGCGCGACCGCGACATCCGCCTCTTCCATCAGTTTTTTCGCAAAGCCGACCGAGCCGAGCACGCGATATTCCTCCGGGATCGGCGTCCAGGCGAACATCGACGCCGGCGGCGTCGGGATCGCCCAGCCGATCTTGGCGAAACTCTCAATCAGCGCATCGCGCCGCGTTCTGTAAATGCTCCGGATATGATCGACGCAGTCCTGCGGCCCGTCGAGCGCAGCGGCCGCCGCAACCTGGATCGGCGTATAGGCGCCGTAATCGAGATAGGATTTGACGCGGCTAAGCGCTGCGATCAGGCGCGCATTGCCGACCGCCATGCCGACTCGAAAGCCCGCCATCGCATAGGTCTTCGACAGGGAATTGACCTCGACTGCGATGTCTTTCGCGCCCGGCACTGCGAGGATCGACGGCGGCGGCGCATCATCAAAATAGATTTCCGAATAGGCGAGATCGGAGAGGATCCAGATATCGTGCTTCTTCGCAAAGGCGACGGCGTCACGGTAGAAATCTAGGCCGACGACCTGCGCAGTCGGGTTTGACGGATAGTTCAGCACCATCGCTGTCGGCTTCGGCGTGATATAGGCGATCGCGCGGCTCATGCCTGAAAGATACGCCTCGGGCGACGGCGCCGGCACCGCGCGGATGACGCCGCCGGCGATGATAAAGCCATAGGCGTGGATCGGATAAGCAGGATCGGGCGCGAGGATGACGTCGCCCGGCGCCGTCATCGCCTGCGCGAGGTTTGCAAAGCCCTCCTTGGAGCCGAGGGTCGCTATGACCTCGGTCGCCGGATCGAGCGCCACGTCGAACCGCCGCGCATAATAGCGGGCGATCGCGCGCCTCAGGCCGGCGATGCCCTTCGAGGCGGAGTAGCGGTTGGTGCGCGGCTTGCGGGCCGTTTCGATCAGTTTGTCGACAATATGTTGCGGGGTCTCCATGTCAGGATTGCCCATGCCGAAATCGATGACGTCGCGTCCGGCGGCGCGAAGGCGCGCCTTCAGCGCGTTGACCTCCTCGAATACATACGGAGGCAGACGCTTGATGCGGTAAAATTCCTCGGGCGACGGCATCGGGTCAGTTCGCTTGTTCGGGATCGGTGCGCGGGGCCAGTCCCCTTTCGCGGCGTGCTGCCGCGTCATCCTTCGCCACAGCCTCGCTGAGGTCATCCCTAACCTCAATAAGGCCCGTCTCTCGTTCAGCGGCGGCGAGGGCGCGATCGGCGTCGACCGCAGCGTTCAACTGATCGCGTTGCCCAAGCAGCACCGCCTCCATCGCCGAGCGTTCGGGCTTGGCGATGCCGTCCGGCGTTTTCGTCGGCTGTTCGGCGAGAATCGGAAAACCGTCCTGATCGGCCGCTTTGTGCGTCTCGATCCGCTCGGCGATCGCGGGATTGACCGGCTGGTCCTTCGCAAGGTCCTCGTATTTGACGATGCCGGGCGGCGCGAACCGCTGCAGCCCGCCTGAACAGCCGGCGAGGCACAACACCGCAAGGCCGAGTAGATATAATTTTGCACCCATGGCGGGGCCACCCTATAACCTGAGCAAATCACCTAAACGCGAACCGAGGCCATGACGCAAGCCGATCAAACGCCCGCAAAGACCAAACACCGGCGCAAAAAGGCGGCGGGCGGCGAAACGCCGCCGCCAAAGACGCCGGCCGCCGCGAAAGATGCGTCCGAATCACGCAGCATGTTCGAGGATTTCGACGCGCTTTCCAGCTACCTGACCGACGTCACCGGCAAGAGCCAGGAGGTGATTGCCGAGTTTTTCGTCAAGAACGCTGACGCCCTCAAAGTTGCAGCCGGCCAGAAATCGGCCGATCCCCTCAATGTCGGGCAATCCTTCCAGGAAATGATGACCGCCCTCGCCGCTGATCCCGGCACGGTCATGCAGCGCCAACTCAATCTCTTCGGCGACTACGCGAGGCTGATGGCGACGGTCGGCCGGAAATTGTCCGGCGAAGACGTGAAACCGGCGATCGAGCCTGAGCCCGGCGACAAGCGCTTCACGCACCCCGCATGGACCGTCAATCCGATGCTCGATTTCGTCAAGCAATCCTACCTCACCTATGCGAAATGGCTGAAGTCGACCGTTCATCAACTGGAAGGGATGGACGAGCACGACAAAAAAAAAGCCGAGTTCTATACGCAGCAGTTCATCGATGCGATTGCGCCGACGAATTTCCCGGTGATGAATCCTGAAGTCATCGAGGCGACGCTCGAATCAAAAGGCGAGAACATCTTGAAAGGCGTCATGAACCTTCTTGACGATCTCGATCGCGGCGATGGGTCTTTGTCGATTCGGCAGGCCGACCTCGACCACTTCAAGATCGGCGTCAATATAGCGACAACGCCCGGCAAGGTCGTCTATCAGAACGAGATCATGCAGATTATACAGTATGATCCGCTGACGGAAAAAGTCGCGCGGCGGCCGCTGCTGATCTTTCCGCCCTGGATCAACAAATTCTATATCCTCGACTTGCAGCCGGCGAATTCGTTCATACGCTGGATGATCGAGCAGGGACGCACGGTCTTTGTGGTGTCCTGGGTGAATCCTGGGCCGGAACTGAAGCACAAGACGTTCGTCGACTATATCAAGCAAGGGTGTTTCGAGGCGCTGGGCGCCGTTGAAAAGGCGACGGGCGAGCGCGAAGTCGACGCAATTGGCTATTGTATCGGCGGCACCATGCTGTCGACCGCGCTCGCGCTGATGAAGAAACAGGGAGACGATCGCATCCGGTCGGCGACATTCTTCACGGCGCAGGCGGATTTCAAGGAGTCCGGCGATCTCCTGCTTTTCGTCGATGACGAACAATTGGACGCGATCGAAAAGCAGATGGATGCGGCGGGCGGCGTTCTGGAAGGCCGCGCCATGGCGACGACCTTCAACATGCTGCGATCGAACGATCTCATCTGGTCGTTCGTGATCGACAATTACATGAAGGGAAAAGACCCGGCGAAATTCGACCTGCTCTACTGGAATTCCGATGCGACCCGAATGCCTAAAAACGTGCATCTCTTCTATCTTCGCGAATTCTACCAGCACAATCGTCTTGCAAAAGGCGAAATGGTCATCGACGGCTGCCGCCTCGATCTCGGCGATGTTGACATTCCGTTGTTCATGCAGGCCGGCGAGACCGATCACATCGCGCCGCATAATTCCGTGTATCGCACCGCGCGGCTGTTCGCGTCGAAGAACAAGGCGAACGTCACGTACATGCTTGCGGGCTCCGGGCACATCGCCGGCGTCGTCAATCATCCCGACCGGCAAAAATACCACCACTCCGTTAATGCGGCGCTGCCGGCGACGCTCGACGAATGGAAGGCAGGCGCCAAACGGCATTCGGGATCTTGGTGGCCTTACTGGATGACTTGGCTGAACAAGGTTTCGCCGGGCGACGTCCCAGCGCGTCATCCCGGCGACGGCGCCCTGAAGCCGATTGAGGACGCTCCTGGCAGCTATGTGAAAGCCAAAGCCTGACCGCATTGATTACGCACCATCCTGAGCACGGATCGCGGCGGCGGAAATTTTGACTTGATCGTTCATGCGATCAGGGCCAAGCCGTAGCGCCGCACTCCGCCCGCCATGACCTTCGCTCCCTCGATCCAGGTTTTCAGACACCGCAATTACGCCCTTTACTGGGTGATGCGCCAATTGCTTTCGGGCGCGCGGCAGATGCAGGCCGTCGCCATCGGCTGGCAGGTGTACGATCTCGCGCGGCAAACGCGAAGCGTCGAAGAATCCGCGCTGATCCTCGGCATGGTCGGGCTTGCGCAGTTTGCGCCAGTGCTGTTGCTGTCACTTGTCGGCGGTCAAGCGGCGGACCGGTTTGACCGGCGGATGATTCTCATCCTTTCAAATTTGGTGCGGCTTGCCGCTGGCGCGATGCTTGTCGTCAATGTTTTCATGCCCGTCGAAATCGCGCTCCCCGCGATTTTTGCGATTTCGGTCGTCCTCGGCGGCGTCAACGCCTTCACGCCCGCCGCCAGCAACGCGCTCTATCCGACGCTGGTGCCTCGCGCCGAACTTTCGAGCGCCATCGCGTGGAATTCGCTTGG
Source organism: Parvularculaceae bacterium (assembly GCA_041737095.1). Lineage (GTDB taxonomy): Bacteria > Pseudomonadota > Alphaproteobacteria > Caulobacterales > Parvularculaceae > Amphiplicatus. The sequence goes on from JBGSSK010000442.1 coordinate 10,633, forward strand.
CTACCAGATCGCGGCGATCCTCGGGCCGGCGATCGGCGGCGTTCTTTTCCTGTTTGGCGGCGAAGTCGTTTACGGGGCAGCCGTCGCCATGACCCTGGCGGCGATCCTGTCGATCGCATTGGCGAAGACGCCGAAGCAGGCGCCGGTCTCCAATGCGCGCGGCCTCGCCATGACGCTCGAGGGCCTACGATACGTGCGCGATAACAGGATTGTGCTCGGTGCAATCCTGCTCGACCTCGTCGTTGTGTTCTTTGGCGGCGCGACAGCGCTGCTCCCGGTATTTGCACGAGATATCCTTCATGTCGGCGCCGAAGGACTCGGCGCCTTGCGCGCGGCGCCGGCGGCGGGCGCCGCGATCGTCGCAGCAATGCTTGCGATCCGGCCGCTGCAGCGCCGGGTCGGTCCATCGATGCTTTGGTCGGTCGCGATCTACGGGCTAGGCACCCTCGCCTTCGCGTTTTCCCCGTTCTTCTGGCTGTCGATGATGGCGCTCGGCGTCACCGGCGCCGCCGACATGATCTCGGTCTATGTGCGGCAATCGCTTATTCAGTTCGCAACGCCCGATGCGATGCGCGGCCGTGTGGCGTCAGTGTCATTCATTTTCATTTCGGCGTCGAACGAACTCGGCGAATTTGAATCGGGCGTTGCGGCGCGGTTCCTCGGACCAGTCGGAGCGGTCATTCTCGGCGGCGGCGTTGCGATTGTCGCCGCCCTCGCCTGGTTCCGGATTTTTCCGCAGATGGCGCGCGCTGATCGCTTCGAGGAACCGACGATCCTCGCCTCGGAGCCTGAGCGCCTCGAAATTCAGTCGTCCTCTAGCTAGCTACGGCGACGTGCCACGCTTTATACCTGCCTTGGCCGAGAACAGCGGCCTGCACCTGCGAATGGGCGGCGTTGAGAGCGTCGGTCGCCTGCGTGTTTGGATGCACAGGGCGTCGAAGCGGGCGTTCGCCGGGCGGCAGCGCAATGATTTCAGCGACCACCCGAGCAACATCCATCGAATCGGTCGACCCGCCGCCATTGAACATCGCCTGCGCCATTTCGATATGCCCCGCGAAGGTTTCCTTCCGCTCGCGATCGGCGCCGTCCATAAGGTCGGCGAAGTAACGCGCGCCATTCTGCCAGATTTTTGTCGGATAGCCGCCAGGCTGAACGATTGCGACCTCGACGCCGAACGGCGCGAGCTCATACGCCATTGCTTCGAACATCGCCTCGACCGCGTATTTCGTCGCGCAGTACATCCCGATATTCGGCAGGATGATCCGGCCAAGCTGAGAGGAGGTCTGGATCAGCAGGCCCTGCCGGCGGCGACGCATCGCCGGCAGCACGGCGCGCGCCATGCGATGATAGCCGAAGAGATTGGTGTCAAACTGCTTCATCGCCTGCAGATGGTCATGCAACTCGACGGGGCCGGCGATGCCGATGCCGGCGTTGTTGAAAAGCGCATCGAGAACGCCGCCTGCGGTTTTTTCAGCTTGTTTGACTCCGGCGGCGACCTGATCGTCCTTTGTTACGTCGATTTCGACGACCGTCAGCGCGAGTTTCTCCGCCGAAGCGATATCGAGAAGTTCCTGCGCCTCTGGACGCTTGCCGCCCTTCAGGTTTCGCATCGACGCGACCACGGTCGCGCCGACCCGCGCGCAGTAAAGCGCCGTCAGCCGTCCGAAGCCCGAGCTGGAGCCGGTGATCAGCACCGACCGCCCCGTAAGATCGATCGCGCGGTCCGCCGCTTTTGACATGCCGGCAGCCGAGACGGTCGCCGCCGCGCCGGCGAGAGCGGCAGCGCCCTTCAGAAGTTCGCGCCGGCTCGGGTCATTGGGTTCCTGCATCGCCATTCTCCTTCGATGGGTCGATTTCATTTCAACGGAACCCCTACTACAAAGGGGCTGCTGTTTCACGCGTCGTCGTTATGGATCTCGCCGCCTATCTCGATCGGATCGGCTATTCGGGGCCCGTCGCCCCGACGCTCGACTGCTTCCGGGGCGTTCACCGCGCCCATGTGCTAGCGCTGACTTACGAAAATCTTGACGTTCAGCTCGGCGCGCCGGTGACGCGCGATGCGGCGGCGGCCTTTGCAAAGATCGTGACGCGCCGCCGCGGCGGCTGGTGTTACGAGATGAACGGCCTGTTCGCCTGGGCGCTCGAGCAATGCGGTTTCGAGGTCAGGCGCCTCGCCGGCGCCGTCATGCGCGAGCAAGCCGGCGACAGCGTCATCGGCAACCACCTTGTCCTGCTCTTGACGATTGATGGCGAGGACTGGATCGGCGATGTCGGATTTGGCAATGGGCATATCGACCCGTTTCAACTTCGCGAGGGCGAAATAAGCAGCGACCCGTTAAATTGCCGGCTCAAGATCCTCGACGACGGCTGGTGGCGTTATTTTGACGATCCTCGATTCGGTGGGCCCTCATTCGATTTCAATACGGCGATCGCCAGCGAAGCGCCGCTGGAGCACCAAAGCCGGTTCCTGCAGCGTGATCCGTCGTCAAATTTCGTCCTTAACGCCGTGGTCCAGCGTTGGCGGGATGACGCGCATCTGGCGCTGCGCGGCCGCGTCCTTCGGAAGATGACACGGACAACCGACGAAAAACGTCTTGTCGCATCGGCGGATGAGTATGTTGAAACATTGCGCCGCGATTTCCTGATCGACCTGCCGGAGGCCGCGCGCCTCTGGCCGGCGATCTGCCGCCGCCATGAGGAGGTTTTTTCGGATGGCGCATGGGCAGGCTAGCGAAGGCGCCGCATTCGCCGCGCCTGATAGAGACCGGCCAGAGCGGCGACCACGCTGATCTGGGCGGTCAGCGACCTGACGAAGTCGCCGCCAGTCATGGCGATGCAGCTTCCGACCCGGCCATTGGCGGCGCCGGAGCAGGCGTAAACGCTGGCGCAAAGATAGAGGGCGATCAGCGCCAGAATGCCCGTAGACACGTAGAACAACAGGTGGCGAGCGCGCATAAACGAACCCGAATCGGCGATGGAACCTGAATTTGAACTGAGTCTCTCATTATGATGAGCACTTTGTGCGTCGAGGTTTCGCGTCCAGGTTGCACGAAAAGACCGACAATTATCTCCTTGAATTCAGCCGCCGACGCGTCGACGATGCCTCTCTATGATCCCGTTTGATGGATACCCTGCGATCCGAGGCGCGATGGCGATCTCTGCGAGCGTGTTTCTTGCGGCGATGGCGGCGTCGGAAGCCAGCGCACAGGCCCCGCGCGGCGTTTCCGCCACCCGACACGAGTCTGCCGGGATTTCCCGGCCCAAGGCGATCGACGACGTCAAGGTCTGCCACAAGGACCACGCCGGCCTATCGCTCGCGTCCGCGGAACCGCTCGCTGGCGCGTCCGAACGGTTGTCAGCGATTGTCGACGCCGGCGGCGCTCTGCTCGCAGCGGAGGTCGCAGATCTCGATTGTCCCTATTGCGTTGCAGCGATTGAAGACGCGCTGACTGCTCGCACCGAAATCGCCGCGACTTATTACGATCAGGATCGTTCACGCCTGCTGATCGCGCTGGAGCCCGGGGCGGCGATCGAGAATGCGACGATCAGAAAGATCATTGAACGCCGCGGCTATGATGTCGTCACGATCGACAAAGGCGCGCTGCCGCTGACGACCGGCGGGCATGTTGACGCCGCGCTCGACAACGGCCTGGGGGATTAGCCTGCGGCGATCGCCGCCTTCGTCGCCTCTTCGAAGATGCCGAGGCCTTCGTCCAGCAGTTGATCTGAAATCGTCAGGGGCGTCAGGCAACGCAGGCACTGCGCGTAGGCGCCGGCTGTCGTCATGATGAGACCGCGATCGCGCGCTTCGCTCTGGATTTTCGCCGCAAGGTCGCCATTCGGCTTTGAGGCGTCGCCGTCTTTGACGCATTCGACGGCGATCATCCCGCCGATCTGCCGGACATCGCCGAAATGGCCCTTGGCGACGCCGGTCTGAAGCGCACGCCAGCTTGCCGCGACTTTCGAGCCGATGACATCAGCGCGCGCGAGCAAGTTTTCTTCTTCGAAAATATCCAGCACCGCAAGCGCGGCGGCGCAGGCGACGGGATTGCCGCCATAGGTCGATCCCATGCCGCCTGGCGCGATCTTGTCCATAAGGTCGGCCTTGCCGACGAGCGCCGACAAGGGCAATCCGGCCGCCAGCGATTTGGCGACGCAAAGAAGATCCGGCTCGACGCCGGCGTGCTCGAACCCGAACATCCTTCCTGTCCTGCCCATGCCGGACTGGATCTCGTCCGCGATCAGGATGATGCCGTGCTGATCCGCAATTTTTCTGAGGTGCTGCAAGAACTCGGCGGGCGCGGCGTTGAAACCGCCTTCGCCCTGTACCGGCTCGACGATGATCGCCGCGACTTCCTCTGCAGGAATGGCTGTTTTGAAAATATGGTCGAGGCAGGCCATGCAGGTGCGGACTGACACGCCATGATATGCGTCAGGATAAGGCGCGTGGTGAATGGCGGGAACGAGCGGGCCAAAGCCGAGCTTATAGGGCTTGGCTTTTCCGGTCAGCGTGGTCGCGAGCAGGGTTCGGCCGTGGAACGCGCCCTCGAAGGCGATGACCCCGGGGCGCCCGGTGATGCGGCGGGCGAATTTGACAGCATTCTCGACGGCTTCCGCGCCGGAATTGAAAAGCGCTGTCTTCTTTTTGGTGGAACCCGGCGCCAGCTTGTTCAGCCGTTCGGCGAGGTCGACATAGACCTCGTACTGGGCGATGCCGAAACTCGTGTGAATGAACGCGTCGGCCTGTTTCTTGATCGCGGCGACAACTTTCGGATGGCGGTGGCCGGCATTCAGCACGCCGATGCCTCCGATGAAATCTATGTAACGCTTGCCTTCGACGTCCCAGAGTTCGGCGTTAAGAGCATTTGCGACGTAAACCCCTGATTTTGATGGCAAACCCACAGGCAATGCATCATCTCGGCGGGCCTTAAGCGCCGCATTTGTCGTGAATTCGTTCTTGCCGTGATCCATTGGTTTCCACCCTGATTTGCAGGAAATCCGCCGATTTTCGGGGCGGCTTATCACGTTCCGAACGGTTTTACAGTGGGGCGAAGCGGCCTTTGCCAATCCCCCCTCTTGCCAGACTAGCTGTTCGAGTGTGTAATTGAGGTGTCGCGTTTCAACGTAGGCGTACCAATTCGGCGAACATAACTGGCCATTGCCGCCAATAAAATTGTCCAGGCTGGTTAAATCGTCCAAGGAGAGGGCCGCGTGACGGACGACCTGATCGCTAAAAACATCATGAAGTTCGTGCGCCAGCTTGATGGCTCCGAATCGGAAGAGCTTGTGTTGAAATCAGCGATTGAACGGCGCTGGCTCGACCGGCGCGGCCATCCGACAGCCGATGGGCGCGCGCTCATCCGTTCATTCGACGAATTGCAGAAGATCGGCCGCCCGGCGCACTGACAATTCAGCGGATAGCCGCTCTGCGCAAACTCTCAATCGTCCGTCCGGGCGCGATCTCGTTCGCGGCGGTCTTCAGATCGAGGACGGCGGGAAGCCCGCTTGCCTTGGCCGCTTCGAACGCGGCCGGGAAATCCTCCGTCCGATCGACCGTAGCGCCGAAGGCGCCGAACGACCGGGCATAAGCGGCGAAGTCGGGATTCTTCAGATCCGTTCCCGAAACCCGCATCGGATAATCGCGCTCCTGATGCATCCGGATGGTGCCGTAGACGGAATTGTTCGATACGATCGTGATTACATTGAGCCCGTATTGGACAGCGGTCGCCAGTTCGTTTGACGCCATCATGAAACAGCCGTCGCCGGCTGCGCAGATGACGTCGCGCTTCGGATAAACGCATTTCGCAGCGAGCGCCGCCGGAAAGCCATAGCCCATGGCGCCCGATGTCGGCGCAAGCTGGGTCTTGAATTCCTTGTGACGGTAGAAGCGATGCAGCCACGCTGCATAATTCCCGGCGCCATTGCACATGATGGCGTCCGGGGACAAGGTCCGGTCGAGCCAGGCGAACACTTCCGAAAGATTGACGCCCTCCTCGACAGCGATCGGCATTGAGAACGCCTCGAAATCGGTGTGCGCTTCATACGCCTGCTGCATCCAGTTCTCGTCGATCGTCCAGTCTTCGGCGGCGAGCGCTCGCGCCATCGTTTCCGGCGCAGCGTTGATCGCAAGGATCGGCGAATAGACGCGGCCGAGTTCCTCCGCTCCGGGATGAATGTGGATCAGCGGCTGCGCGGCGAGCGGCGCCTTGAGCAGTTCGTAGCCGGAGGTCGTCATTTCCCCCAGGCGCGGACCAAAGGCAATAACAAGGTCCGATGCCTTAAGACGCGCGACGAGCTTTGGATTTGGCCCGATCCCGACATCGCCGGCGTACTGCGGATGAAGGTTGTCAAACAGGTCCTTAGACCGAAACGACGCGCCGACGGGCATGCCGGTCGCCTCGATGAATATCTTCAGGTCGCGCACCGCGCTAGGCGTCCAGCCGCCGCCGCCGACCAGCAGGAATGGACGCTCAGCGCCGCCGAGATGCTCACGCAGCAATTCCAGCGAGCGTTCGTCCGGCGCCGCCATCGCGACCGGCGCGGGCGGCAGGGTTTCTGCTTCGACTTCTTCCGTCAGCATGTCCTCTGGAAGCGCCAATACCGCCGGTCCGCGTCGGCCGTTCTGCGCCGTCGCGAACGCCCGGTTCACATATTCGCCGACGCGCGCGGCGACATCGATCTCACTCGCCCATTTTGCGATGGGTCCGAACATCTGGCGATAGTCGATTTCCTGAAAGGCCTCGCGATCGAGCATGTCGCGAGCGACCTGGCCGATGAACATGATCAGCGGCGTCGAATCCTGAAAAGCGGTGTGAACGCCAACCGACCCCTGAGTCGCCCCAGGCCCACGCGTCACCATAACGACGCCCGGCTTGCCGGTAAGTTTGCCATAGGCTTCCGCCATGTTCGACGCCGACGCTTCGTGCCGGCAAACAATCAGCTTGATGCGCGCGCGCACATCGTAAAGCGCGTCCAGCACTGCGAGATAGCTCTCGCCAGGCACGCAAAAAACATGAGTGACGCCGTTCATGACGAGCGCGTCGACGAGGTGGCGGGCGGCGGATTTCCGTGTCATTCCGCCCTTATGCTCCGCCTGCCTATTGGCGGTCAATTGAAGCGGGTGCGCAAATCAGGACCGGCCTGCGCAAAAAAAGCCCGGCTGTATGAGAAAGTCGCCAGGCGGCCGGGTGGGTTCTAAAAGACCATGGCCGCGATGCGGACCCGATCATCAGGCGACGTGATCGAGCATCAACCCTGCCTCAACATCGGCCCGCACATCTTCGCTCACACCGCGCACCAGTTCAATGAACGTATCCTGCGGCCATTCATTGATGATTTCACCGGTGTCGATATCGATTGCGCGATAGACGAAGTCGAACGACGTTTCGGAGCGAGAAATCGAGAGCCTCGTATTCGCGCCGAGGACGCGTGCAACCGACTCGCGAATTTCGGCCAGGCGATCGGCGGCGCGCGCCCGCGACTCCTCTGCGCGCGCAACCTCCTCTTGCGTCTGCGCACGGCGTTTCTGCGCGAGCGCTTCGTTCCGCTGCTCCCCTGAGCGATCCTGCCGAGGCGCGGAAGGCGTCTGTGTAAGAGCGTTCACTTCCATAATTCCCTGCCTGCCGCCGCATCAAGCCGGATGCGGCGGCCTTGGCGCGTCGATTAAGCGAACAAGGCGAGGATAGCGTTCGGGGCCGCGTTCGCGATCGAGAGCGTCTGGATCGCCAATTGTTGCTGCACCTGCAACGCCTGAAGGCGCGAGCTTTCCTTGGCGAGATCGGCGTCCGTCAGGTTGCCGATTGAAATCTCGAGCGCATCGGCGATGCGGCTGAGAAGGCTGCCCTGCAGGGCAAGCGATTGCGATCCGGCGCCGAGATTGGCGAGCGCGCTCGACAGATTGTCGATTGTCGCATCGATATCGGCGAGTTCCGTCGCTGCGGTTCCGGCGGCGCCGAGATCGCCCCCGGTACGATCGATCGTCAGGACCGACGTATTCAGCAAATTGTAGCCGGAGATATCGATGGTCGAAGAACCATCCGTGCTCGCATTGACCGACAGGGTCGTCGTTGATCCGTTGAGCAGGTTGCGGCCGCCGATCGTCGCGCTGTCGATCAGGCGATTGACCTGGGCGCCAAGCTCCGCATACTGGCTCTGCAGCAGGGTGCGTTCGGACGCGCCAAGCGACGCATCGGACGCCTGCGACGCCAGCGCGCGCATTTGGATGAGGATGTCGGAAATACCCTCGCCGGCGGCGATCGCGACATCAACTGCGGACGTGCCGATGCGCAAGCCTTGCTGAACCGATTCGATCGAACCGAGTTGGGCGCGCTGCTTCTGGGCGAGCGCATAGAGAGCGGGGTTGTCCTTGGCGCTTGAGACCTGTTTGCCGGTCGACACGCGCCGCTGTACGTCATTCAGCTGATCGGAAATGCGGTTGAGGTTCTGGAGCGCCACGAGCGCGCCGGGGTTCGTCGAAACATTGTTGACCATCGCGGGTCTCCCTTTGAGGGGTGCAAGAGCGATTTTTCGCTCCCCCGGACCGCGCCATTGACGCAGCGCCGGCGTCTTATGACGAGCAAGTAATCTGCCGTTTAAGAATATCGAAAGGATCGTTAAGATCTCTGTCGGCGCCGTTCTTTTGCGCCATTCGGAAAGTAAGCCTAATGCGCGGCTAACCGTCTTTTCGCCAAAAACCGGAAATTTTCGCCGGGCAGAATTTGCCCACCGGCATAAATGTCACGCCGCGCTCTTTTTGCCGGCGAGTCCGTCCATGATGATGCGATTGACATCAATCAGCGGCGAGACGCTTTCCTTTTTCTGCATTACGTCGCTCGAATATCGCGAGACCCACTGGGCCAGCGAGACGATCAGCGCCCGAGTTTCCGTCGGCAGCTGGTTCGCGGGATCGGCACAGTCCGAAGCGAGCGTGCTCCACAAGGTGCGGTTGAGGTGAATGGCGTCGATCAGCCGGCGTAAATCCGCGCGACCTTCTTCCTCGACAGACAGGAGCCGACGCGTTGCTTCCGTGAACGCCTGATATTCGACATTGCGCGGATGTGCGGTCGTGAATTGGGATTTGCGATAGGCGTCATGCGACATCGGTCAGTCTTTCATTCTCGAATTCGATGAGCGCGCGGCAGGAGCCGAGCGCCTTGTAATAATCGGCGTTGGCGACGGCCGCTGCGATCCGAAGGCAGAGAGTGAGCCCGCGCGGATCAACAATGACCCCGGCGAATTCAGTGAGGCGCTGTTCGAACTCGGCGAAGGCGTCCTTTCTTGAGGCCGGGTCGAGCGCCATCATCATCACCGGCAAGTAAACGCGGCGCGCCGGCGTCGATGCGTCCTCACGCTTCATGATGTCGCGTTCGCGCAGGATACTGGCGCGATTTTCAATAACGAAATCGGTCCGGCGATCGCCATTGACGATAACCGCGCCATTGACGGCGATCCGTTCGCCGGGTTTCAAAGTGAGTTTGAGGCCCATAATCGACTCCGCACCAGATACAATGGGGGCGGTTTGGTTAAGAAACTGCTTTTACGACCTTGACGCGCCTTGCGCACCGGGCCTTGATGACGAAAACGGAAACTTAAATGCCCAAACAGCTCGAAAAGGTCCCTGAACTCAGTCTCAAAGACTACACGCATGGCGGTGAAGCGGAGCGCCGCGCATTCATTGATGCGCTGTATGAAGGATTCAGGTTTTTCGGTTTCATCATCTTGAAAGACCATGGCGTCGGCGCCGAGCTGTTGAAGCGCGCCTATGACCATTCGCGAGCGTTTTTCGAAAGGCCGATCGAAGAAAAGATGGCTTACGCCGCCGGCCCGGACGGGCAGCGCGGGTACACGCCCTTTGGCCGAGAACACGCCAAGAACGCCAAGGTCGGCGATTTGAAGGAATTCTGGCATGTTGGGCGCGAATTCGCATTCGCCTCGCCGCTTGCTAAGCAATACCCGCCGAATGTCTGGCCCGAAAATCCGCCGCGGTTCCGTGAAACCTTCCTGGCGCTTTATGCGGCGCTTGAGGAGGCGGGATTCGCAATGCTCGAAGCGCTGGCGCCGTCTCTTGATACGCCAACCGACTATTTCAAGAGGCTTGCGACGAACGGAAACTCAATTCTGCGTCTCCTTCATTATCCGCCGGTTCCAGACGACGCGCCGCCAAACGCCGTCCGGGCTGCTGCGCATGAAGACATCAACCTCATCACCATCCTGGTCGCGGCCGAGGGCTCCGGCCTTGAACTTCTCGATCGGAGCGGCCGATGGCTGCCCGTCGAGACGGCGCGCGACAACCTCATCGTCGACGCCGGCGACATGCTGGCGCGGATCACCAATGACGTCATTCCGGCGACGACTCACCGGGTCGTCAACCCGATTGGGCCAAACGTCTCGCGCTATTCGATGCCGTTTTTCATGCATCCGAATTCGCAGGCGGTCCTCGAATGCCTGCCGAGCTGCCTAGGATCCGGCGCCAAATACCCGCCGATCACCGCCGACGCCTTCCTGAAACAGCGGCTGAAAGAAATCGGGCTGACTGCTTGACCCCTCTTTCCTACCGCATACGCCGATCGACAAGCGCCGACGTCGACGCAATGATGTCGGTCGAACGGCGAGCAGCGCAAAAATTCCTGACGATCGGCTACGATTTTTGTGCGACGGGTCCTGTGCGCGAGCCCGCAGAGCACGAATGGGTCATCGCGTATGGCGCGAGCTTTGTCGCCGAGACCGCCGGCGGCGTCCCTGCCGCATTCGCGCTATTCGAACCGCTCGACGGCGACGGCCACCTGCTCGAAATCGACGTCGACCCTCGGCATCAACGTCAGGGATTGGCGCGCCGCATGATCTTCGAGGGCGAAGCCTGGGCGAGGTCGCTCGGTTGCGCATTTTTGACGCTGACGACCTACCAGGACGTTCCGTGGAACGCGCCATTTTACGCCCGGATCGGATTTCAGGCGTTCGAACCAGAGGCGCAACGTACTGAACTGCGCAGAACCATCGCGGATGAAGCCGAACAGGGCTTTGCATTCGCCCCGCGGATCGCTATGCGGAAGTGCCTCTATGAAAAATCCTGATGTCATCATCGTCGGCGCCGGCCATAACGGGCTCGTCTGCGCCGCATACCTGGCGGCGGCGGGATTGTCCGTGCGCGTCGTCGAACGTCGCGACATCGTCGGCGGCGCGGCGGTCACCGAGGAGTTTCACCCTGGCTACCGGAACTCAACGGCCAGCTACACCGTCAGCCTGTTGAACCCGAAGGTGATCGACGATCTCGATCTCTATGCGAATGGCCTAAAAGTCGTCGAACGGGATATTTCGAATTTCTGGCCGACCGGCCCGAACGAAGGCGATTACCTGAAACTGACCTTCGATCCCGAACGCAACCAGAGTGAATTCGCGCGGCTTTCAACGCGCGACGCCGAAGCGCTGCCGCGATATTACGAAGCGATCGACACAGGCGCAGATGTGCTTCGCGATCTAGTCCTCAAGACGCCGCCCAATCTCGGCGGCGGCGTCGCCGATCTTTGGCGGGCGCTGACGACCGGCGGCCGCATTGCGCGCCTCAAACAAAAAGACCAGACGCTGATCCTCGATCTCTTCACCAAATCCGCTGCGGAATTCCTGAAAGGATATTTCGAGCATCCGACGATCATCGGCGCCTTCGCCTTTGATGGCATAGTCGGCGCTTACGCATCGCCCAATGCTGCTGGCACCGCCTATGTCCTCCTTCACCATGCCTTCGGCGAAGTGAACGGCAAGAAGGGCCGCTGGGGGCATGCGATCGGCGGCATGGGCGCCATCACGACGGCGATGCGCCGGGTCGCAGTGGCGCGCGGAGTCGAAATCACCACCGGCGCCGCGGTCGACAGCATTATCGTCGAGGACGGCCGCGCCGTCGGCGTCAGGCTGGAAAACGGCGAGACCGTTCGCGCCCGGGCCGTCGCCGGCAACGTGAACCCGAAGCTTCTGCTCACAAAACTCGTCGACGCCGAGGATATCGATGCGACGGTCCGACGGCGGATGGAAAATTACGCCTGCGGATCGGGGACGTTCCGCATGAATGTCGCGATGAAGGCGTTGCCGCAATTCACCTGCTTGCCAACGGACGGCGTCGCCGAACATCACCGCTCCGGCATCGTCATCGGACCGACGGTCGACTATCTCGACCGCGCATGGCTTGATGCGCGACAATATGGCTGGTCGCGCGAGCCGATCGTCGAAATGCTGATTCCGTCGACCATGGATGAAACGCTTGCGCCGGAAGGCCATCATGTCGCGAGCCTTTTCTGCCAGCAATTCGCACCCGAATTGTCGGATGGCCGAAGTTGGGACGGCTGCCGCGATCTCGCCGCCGAGACGATCATCGACACCGTCGCGAAATACGCGCCGAATTTTCGCGACAGCATCATTGCGACCCAAATCCACTCGCCGCTTGATCTCGAGCGGAAATTCGGCCTCGTCGCCGGCGATATCATGCATGGCCGCTTGTCGCTCGACCAGATGTTTTCGACGCGGCCGCAGCCGGGATTCGCCGACTACCGCATGCCGGTCAAAGGCCTCTATCTCTGCGGCTCGGGCGCGCATCCCGGCGGCGGCGTCACCGGCGCGCCTGGCCACAATGCGGCGCAGGCGATCATCACCGATTTTCGCTCGCGCAAAATTCCTGCCTAGTCCTTCAATCGCAGAACCAACAGGATTCGCCGATCGGCGAGCCGGGCGGAATATCAGCCGACTTCGCCGTCGGATGGAGCGCCGGCGCAGGGCGTTCAAGGTGTGCGGTGATTATGTCGTGCAGAAATTCGCGGTGGCCACGCTCGACGCCGAATGCCGAAACCGGCGAGGCGCCAAGCCGTGCGGCAAGCGATTTCAGGTAAGTCTCGGTTCGTGACGCAACCTCGGGTGAGGCAATCGCCCCGGGACCGAAATTGAGATAGGCCGACGAGGCCTGCGCGTCGCCGCCAGCAGCGGCGCCGGCGGCGATTTCAATCAGCATGCTGACATGACGCATTGCGATCCGTCGCGCGATCTCGGCGCGGCGACCGTCAGCAGGCGTCCAGAAGACCGTCTCCTCTATCGCCGCCAGGACTTCGTCATAGGTCATCGCATTCGGCGACCGGCGCTCCATCTCGATAAGCCGCGCACTTCTCGCTGGATGCAGGATTGCGCTGAGCGTCTTTGTCGCCGCCGCATCGGCGGCCGACAGGAGGTCAAATATCGGCGCGGTATCGCCAGGAAATTTTTCGCCGCCAAAAGCGACCCCGCTGAATGATCCGATTTCCGGCGTCAGCAGACCGAGCACAGCGTCGGGAAGATCGAGGACCGCAGGGTCGAGCGTCTTCAGCAAAGCCGACAGCGCCGCCCGCTGCCTGTCAGCCGCAACGACGCGCCCCGCCGCATCGCTGTCACCCTTGACAGCATAACGAAATTCAAACCCGCCGATCAGCTTGGCGGCAGCGTCGACCTGATATCGGTGATAGAGATAAAGCGGCACCATCACCGCCGACAGATCCGATGTCGGGCGCCGATCGGCGATCGCATCCTGGCCGAACCGCGCCAACGCGATTTCTCGCACGCGCATCGTTTCAGCAAGCGACGCGATCGCATCCGCACCATTGTCCCATACCGCCGCATAGGGGTGCGCAGATTCGACGCCGCGCGCCGCCCCGTCATCGACAAATCGAAGGCCCCGCCCGTAAGCGCCACGCACGACCTGATCAAGCGCCTTCGCTTCATCTTCGCCTTCTCCGAACTCGCCGTAGAGCCAGATTGCCGAAACCTTGTCCCATTCGCCGACGCCCGTCGCATAGGCGCCTGAAAAATCAAGCCCGCCATCGGCTTTCGGCCTGACATACGGCGCCGGGTAGTCCATGACCGACGCACGATCGTTTGAACTCGCCGCGAAATTATGCGCAAAGCCGAGCGTGTGCCCGACTTCATGCGCGGAAAGCTGGCGTATCCGCGCGAGCGACAGGCGCACCGGATCGTCGGCCGCCCCCGAACCGTTATTCCTGACGCCGGCGAGACCTTCGAATATCATTCGGTCCTGCCGCACTCGCTGGCTGCCGAGCACGACATTGGCTTTAAGCATTTCACCCGTGCGCGGATCATAAACGCCGCCGCCATAAGACCAGCCGCGCGTTTGCCGATGCACCCATTGGATAACGTTGTACCGGACATCGAGCGGATGGGCGCCTTCAGGAAGGATTTCGACGCGATATGCATCTTCGTATCCGGCTGCCTTGAATGCGTCCGCCCACCACGCGGCGCCTTCGATAAGCGCCCGCCGCACCAACTCGGGGGCGCCGCGGTCGACATAGAATACGATCGGTTTCTTGACCGGTCCCGAACGCGCCGCCGGGTCCTTGCGTTCAAGTCGGAATCGCCGCGCATAGCGCGTCACCAGCGGCGCATCGAGCGCGGCGCTGAAGTCGTAGAAGGGTACGTCGATCGCGCCGGCGCGCGGATCGAACAGGCGCGGCTCGAACCCGTCATCCGGAAGACGGACGAAGGAATGATGCACCGTCAGGGTGAACGACCGGCCATTCGCCGCCGTCGCCGCAACCTGATCGCCCGGCTTGTCGCCGACGAGCGTTACGAAGGCGTCGACTTCGACATTGTCCGGAAACGTCAGAATCGACGTGCGGTCGATCATGCTGCGGGCGGGATCGATCGAATAGGATCCCTGCCCGGTTCTCGTCAACACGCCTTCGAGATCAAGAATGTCGCCGGTGAGGAAAGATGCGAGATTGATCGTGAATGTTCCGTTCGGCTTCTCTTCCTCGATCGCTCCCGACCACAAGAAAGAGCGCGCGAAAGATTGCTCAACCGACTTCCTTTCGGCAGAATTCTCGCTTGTCGCGCGATAGGTCCAGTTTTCCTGCTCGATGACAAGCCTGTCGCCGATGCGGCGGAACGCGATGATCCGCCCTTCATCGGCGTAACCGCGGTCAAGCCCGACGGGATTGGACCCGAGACCGGCGGTCAATCCGGCGGAATGGATCGCCCTCAGGACGACGCCCTCCGAATCGGGTTTCGGCAGAGTGACAACGAGCGCGCCTTCAGCGCCGGCTTCGGCCTTGAAGAACGAGGCGCCGGAGCGCGCACGTTCCGAAAAGACCCGCGGCTCGACCGGTCCGTTATCGCGGTCTTGCTCGACCGCGCAGGCGGCGGTCGTCGCGGCAAGCGCCAGCGCCAGAAATTTCCTCATTATTCGCTCCATCCGAATCGCCGCCGACGATGGCGGAACGACGATCGCGGATCAATGCGGCTCAGAGCATCTTCTCGATTTTTCTGCCAATAAGTTCGGGTGTGTCTTGCGGTCCGAAACGAGCGACGACTTGGCCCTCTCCGTCAATCAGGAACTTGGTGAAATTCCACTTGATCGCTTCCGACCCAGCGAGGCCCTTCTTTTCCTTTTTCATGAATTTGTAGAGCGGGTGCGCGCTGGCGCCGTTCACATCGATCTTGGCGAACATTGGAAAAGTGACGCCGTAATTCAGTGAACAGAAGGAAGCGATTTCCTTCTCGTCGCCAGGCTCCTGAGCGCCAAACTGGTTGCAGGGAAACCCCAGTATTTCCAGGCCCTTGCCATTGTATTTCTCGTAAAGCGCCTGCAGCCCTTCATATTGCGGCGTGAACCCGCATTTCGATGCGACATTAACGACCAGCAGGGTTTTTCCCCTGTAGGCTGACAAATCGACTTCGCCGCCGTCGAGGCGTTTCGCCGAGTAGTCATGGACGGACGCATTCATCGGTATTCTCCTTTATCGCGATTGATTGTCGCTTTCTGCGGCGATCTATTGATTTCCAGCCGGAATATGTCAGGCCTTGCATAATGCCCCGCAACATCGAAATCCATCTTGCCCCGGATGATCGCGGCCTGATCGAGCACCGCGTGCAGTATGGTCTCCTCGCCATAGACAGGACCCGCGAGTATTTCGCCGAGCGGCGAGATGATCACGCTGCCGCCATTGATCAGCACGGTGTCGGGATCGTCACCCTGCATGGTCAGAAAATCGTCCGGAACGTTCCGCCGCGTCATGTATTGGCAGGCCGAAAGCACGAAGGAGCGCCCCTCAAGCGCGATCATCCGCATGGTCGAGGTCCAGGTCTCCCGATCGTCGACCGTCGGCGCGCAATAGAACTCGACGCCTTGCGCGTACTGGGACATGCGCAGCATCGGCATGTAGTTTTCCCAACATATCACTGCGCCGACACGCCCCGCGGCGCACTCGAACGCATCAAGGGTCGAGCCGTCGCCGAAGCCCCAGATCAGTCGTTCCGCCGCCGTCGGCATCAATTTTCGCCGCCGCCCGAGAAAACCGCTCAAGGCCGAAAAAACCAGGACGGAGCAATATAGCGTGCCGCGCCCCTCTTCCGCCGACGCTTTTTCAATCGCGCCGACGACAAGATCGGCGCCAAGATCGCGAGCGAGCGCAGCAAGCCGCTCAACCTCCGGACCCGGAATATCGATCGCGCCCTCGAAATAGCGCCGGTAAAGCTCGCGGCCCTCTGGCGTGCGCGAGCCGACCGGCGCACCGAAATGGGCGCCTTTCGGATAGCCGCCGATGAAGGCCTCGGGAAAGACGATCAGCCGCGCGCCGCCGGCCGCCGCGTCGGACGCAAGATCGCAGAGCTTCTCCAGCGTCGCGACGGTGTCGAACAGCATCGAACCCGCCTGCGCCACGGCGGCCCTGACCGGGACGCGTTCCTTGTTGCGATCACCCGCTGTCATGCGTCATTGCCCGCTGATTGCGCGTTTCTTATAGTCGCCGCCTGCTGCGGAAAAAAGGACATTGTAAGTGAAGTTTGTCGGCACAAAGGATTACGTCGCCACGGAGGACCTAAAGGTCGCGGTCAATGCCGCGGTGACATTGCAGCGTCCGCTGCTCGTCAAGGGCGAGCCGGGCACCGGCAAGACCGTCCTTGCTCAGGAAGTCGCCAAAGCGCTCGGCGCGCCGCTTCTTGAATGGCACATTAAATCGACAACGAAAGCGCACCAGGGGCTTTACGAATATGACGCGGTCGCCCGCCTGCGCGATGGGCAACTGGGCGAGGAACGCGCACGCGACGTCCGCAATTATATCAAGCGCGGCAAATTGTGGGACGCGTTCACCGCGCCGGAAAGGCCGGTGCTGCTGATCGACGAAATCGACAAGGCCGACATCGAGTTTCCGAATGATCTCCTTCAGGAACTCGATCGGATGGAATTCTTCGTCTATGAAACCGGCGAGACCGTGAAAGCGGTGCGACGTCCGGTCGTCATCATCACCTCGAACAACGAAAAGGAACTCCCCGACGCCTTCCTGCGGCGGTGCTTTTTTCATTATATCAAGTTTCCCGACGCCAGGACCATGGCGGAAATTGTCGACGTGCATTTTCTCGGCATCAAGCAGCGCCTCGTCGGCGACGCGCTGAAGCTCTTTTACGAAATCCGCGAGGTTCCAGGGCTCAAGAAAAAGCCCTCCACATCGGAACTCCTCGACTGGCTGAAACTCCTGATGTCGGAAGACGTTTCAGAGGACGTCCTGCGCGAACGCGATCCGCGCAAGGCGATCCCGCCGCTGCACGGCGCCTTGCTGAAAAACGAGCAGGACGTTCATCTCTTCGAAAGGCTCGCTTTTCTCGCCCGGCGCGAGGGAGCCTGAGGTTTGCGCAGAACGACCCACCGTATCGCGGCGAACGGCCTTACCCATTTCATTTGCGACAGCGGCGATGAAAATTCGCCTGCGGCGATCCTGCTCCACGGATTCCCGGACAGCTCAAGCGTCTGGGATCCGGTGACGCCGAAGCTCGCGGCGGCTGGCTTCCGCATCATTGCGCCGGACATGCGGGGCTTTGGCGAAACCGATATGCCGACGCGCCTCGCCGACTATGATATTCAATCAGGCGCCGGTCCTGATGTGATCGCGATCATGGATCGTCTCAACATCAGCCGGGCGCATCTTGTCGGTCATGACTTTGGCGCGCCGGTCGCGTGGTCGCTTGCGGCGACGAAGCCGGAACGGTTCGCGACGCTGGCCGCCCTGTCGGTTGGCCATATCCGCGCCTATCTCGCCGCCGGCGTCGAACAGAAGCGCCGCAGCTTCTACATCCTCGTCCATCAACTCCACGGCGTCTGCGAATGGCTCTACCGGTGGAACGACTGGGCGCTGCTGCGCCGGCATTGGGAGGGCGCTCGCGACATCGACGATACGATCGCCCTGCTTTCGCGTCCCGGGCGACTGACAGCCGGGCTCAACTGGTACCGCGCCAATATCGGGTTTAAGCGCATGGTTTCCCCGCCGGCGACCGGCGCGTTCGGCGAGGAGGTCGTCCGCATCCCGACGCTGGGCGTCTGGTCAAGCGGCGAGAAATATCTGGTCGAAGCCCAAATGGCCGGTTCCGCCCGGTATGTCGACGCGCCATGGGCCTATGAAAGGATCGACGGCGCGGGGCACTGGCTGCAGGTCGATGCGCCGGACCGGCTCGCAGCGTTGCTGATCGGCCACTGGCGGGGGCAACAATCTGGGTGAGGCGCCGAAAGACTCGCGCGCCCGCGGAAGTTCCGCCAGAATTCATCGCCAGCGGGGGCTTGGTTCTTGAGTATCGCTGAGGGGAATGGGTGATGGACGATCTCTTGGGGGCGCTCCCTTTTCTGTTCCTCGTCCTGTTCTTCTTCATCATTCCCGCCATGACCCGTCGGCAGCGTGGCGCCGAACTTGAGCGACAATTCTCCCGCATCCAGCGCAAACGGAAATCGCGCGTCATTGCGATCGTCCACCGGCAGGAGCCGATGGGGCTCCTCGGCATCCCGGTCCTGCGCTACATCGATCTCAACGACGCGGAGGACGTGCTGGAAGCGATACGAACGACGCCGTCCAACACGCCGATCGAAATGGTCTTGCACACGCCCGGCGGCCTTGTCCTCCCCGCGCTGCAGATCGCTCGGGCGTTGAAGGCGCATCCGGCGCGGACGACCGTTTTCGTTCCGCATTACGCGATGTCGGGCGGAACGTTGATCGCGCTCGCCGCCGATGAAATCGTCCTCAACAAGCACGCGGTCCTCGGGCCGATCGACCCGCAGATCGGCGGCGTCCCGGCGGCGTCGCTGCTGCGGCTGCGCGCCGAGAAATCCGCGGATGCGACAGATGACTACACCTACGTCCTTGCCGATGTCGGGCAGATGGCGATCGATCAGTTAAAGCGGGCGGCGCGCGAGCTTCTCAAGGGCACGGTGTCGGAAAACGCCGCAGCCGCGGTCGCCGAACAGTTGGCGACCGGCCGCTGGACCCACGACTATCCGATCGAAGCGGAAGAGGCGCGCGAGATCGGCCTCAACGTATCAACCAACTTGCCGCCCGAGATATCCGAACTGATGGCGCTGTTCCCCGATCGGCTGTCGCGCACCAGCGTCAAATTCATCGGGGCGAATGGCGGCGTTTTCGGGCTATTTGGGCGCAAATCCGAAAAACTGCGGCCCGAAATGCGCGGCGCCCCGCCGCGCAGCGAGCGCACGCCTTTCACCGGTTATGAACCGCATCCAGGGGCGCGCAGTTTTTCCTATGGGCCTTGGAATCCGAGGGATATACGCCAGCAATTGCCGCCCGGTCCCTCCGCCGACGACCTGATGCAGCGCCCTCGCCGCGACTGACGCGCCAGAAAGGCGGAGCCTTGCGGCGAAGCGAATTGCCGCGGCGTGACTGACGGCGATAGTTTCCCGGATCAATCGGAGAGTACCTCATGAAATACACGCCGTTACTGTGCGCGCTGCTTCTGGCAGCCTGTTCGGAGAATAGCGATCCGTCCGCGGTGGCCGCGCCGGCGGACCCCGAAGCGGTCGAAAATGGTTCGCTCACTGCATCGGAAGGGTCGCCTCGCCTTGAGTTGATGTGGCGCACGGCGGGATTTGATGCGCCGGAAGGCGTCGCCATGGCGCCAGACGGCGCCTACTTCATTTCCAATATCAGCGGCGGCGAGGATGCGAAGGACGGCGAAGGCTGGATATCGAAACTCGCCGCCGACGGCGGCGTCGCCGCGCAGAAATTCATCGCCGGCCTCGACGCGCCAAAAGGCATGGCGGTTTTGGCGGGCGTCCTTTATGTCGCCGATATCGATCAGGTGCGGAGCTTCGACGCCGAAACCGGCGCCGCCATCGCATCGATTGCGATTCCGGGCGGCCGCTTTCTCAATGACGCGACGGTCTGGCGTGACGAAATTTATGTGTCCGATTCAGCGACCGGCCGCATCTGGCGTCTCGCGCCCGAAGGCCCCGTCATCTGGCGCGAGGGCGAGGAATTGTCTGGCGTGAACGGCCTTCTCGGCGATGGCGACCGGATGCTTGTCAGCACCATGACAAGCGGCGGCCTTTACGAGGCGAGCCCCGATGGCGACTGGCGCGAGATCGCCAGCGGCATGAACGACGCGGACGGGATCGGTCTCGCGCCAACGTCCGCCGGCGGCGGCTATCTCGTTTCGGCGTGGCCGGGCGAAGTCTTTCGCGTGACGCCCGAGGGGACAGTTTCATCGCTGCTCAATACGCGTGCGGAAGGCGTCCTGCAGAACGATCTGACGATCTTCGGCGACATCGTCATCATCCCGAACTGGGAGCCCGGCACGGTGACCGCCTGGCGCTTGTCCAGATAGATCAAAGACTACGCGCTGCAATCTCAACGCGCGCCGCAGCCCCATAGATCATCGACGCCGGCTTCAGGTCGTCTGTAGGCGGATTGATAGACGGCGCCGCTTCAGAAGCGATAATCAGTTGTTCCAGGACCGCCGCGATGGCGGCATTCTCGGCTTCGCCAGCCGAAGGTAACGCGCTGACGTCAGCAATCGCTATTGCGATGAACCCGTAGGCGTCGTGATATTCATGGAGATTGACGATCAAGCCGTCCCTGACGGCGATCGAATATTCATCGCCAGCGACCGTCAGCGTGCGCGCCGCCGCCAGCAGGTGCTCTTTCACTGTCGCCTTCGCCGCCGCGGCGGCACGCTCGATCGCGGCGCTCGACGCGGCTTCAAGATCAGCGATTTCGGCGGGCGCGGC
>JBGSSK010000015.1:0-2475 GCA_041737095.1 Parvularculaceae bacterium
TGACGGCGTCATCGAGCAGGCGCGCAACGTCATCGCCGGCGCGCCGTTCGGCGGCGCGGGCGACAGCCCGGTTTTCGCCGACATCAAGAGCGAGATCGATACGCTCGTCAAAGACGGAAAGATCGACGCCGCGGCGGGTGATGCGCTGAAGGCTAAGGCGGAGAAGGCGCTCGTTGAAAACCTCGGCTTTTCCTACGCCGCGCTGATCGCCTGGTTCGAGACCGACCGCGCCAACGCCGAGGAAATCGCGACTGGCGTCGGCAAGCTCCCCGACGGCGCCGCCTTCTACCGCGAGCGCCTCGCGGCGCGGACGACGACGGACCTGTCGCCTGAAGAGGTCCACGCCTTCGGCCTTTCCGAGGTGGTGCGCCTCCATGGCGAGATGGAAAAGATCAAGACCGCGGTCGGCTTTGAAGGCACGCTGCAGGATTTCTTCAAATACATGCGCGAAGATGACCGCTTCTTCTTTCCGGATACGGATGAAGGCCGAAAGGCCTATATCGACGAGGCGACCGCCAAGCTCGATTTCATCAAGGAACGCCTGCCGGACTATTTCGGCCTCCTGCCGAAGGCGGACCTCGTCGTCAAACGCGTCGAGCCGTTCCGCGAACAGAAGGGCGCCGCGCAGCATTATTTCCCCGGAACGCCCGACGGCGCGCGCGACGGCGTTTACTATGCACATCTGTCGGACATGCGCGCGATGCCGATTCCGCAACTTGAGGTCGTCGCCTATCACGAAGGCAATCCCGGCCATCACATGCAGATCTCGATCGCGCAGGAGCTGACGGGCGTGCCGCGGTTCCGCACGCAGGCGGACTTCACCGCCTACTCGGAAGGCTGGGGCCTCTATTCGGAACTCCTCGCCAAGGAGATGGGCGCCTATGAGGATCCCTATTCGGATTTCGGCCGGCTCTCGACCGAGCTGTGGCGCGCAATCCGTCTCGTTCTCGACACCGGCATTCATGCAAAAGGCTGGACCGAGGAAGAGGCCGTCGCCTATTTCATCGCGAATTCGCCGTCGGCGGAAGGCGCGATCCGCTCCGAGGTCCGTCGCTATATCGTCTGGCCGGGCCAGGCGACCGCCTACAAGATCGGCATGCGGAAGATTCTCGAATTGCGCCAGAAGGCGAAGGACGCGCTTGGCGACAAGTTCGACATTCGCGGATTCCACGACGCCGTCCTCGGCGGCGGCGCCCTGCCCCTCGGCGTTCTTGAGCGGCGCGTCGACGAATGGATCGCCGCCAAGCAGGCGGCGTGAGCCGGCTGAAGTCCTGCTGTTCGATCTCGGCGGGGTCATTGTGGATTTCCGCGGGGCGGAAGGGGCGAGCGCCATGACCAACGGCGCCCGCTCGGTGGATTATTGCCGCGACGTCTGGCGCCGCCTGCCCGAGCTCGACTTCCTCGAACGCGGCGCAGTCGCGCCGGCGCAATTCGCTGGCGCCTATATCCGCGAATGGGAGCTCGCTCTTGATCGCCCCGCATTCCTCGACGAGTTCAAGCGCTGGGTGGTCGGGGAACTCGACGGCGTGGCGGCGCTGCTCGAGCGGTTGCGGCGGCGCTTTCGCCTCGCCTGCCTTTCCAATGTCAACGTCGCGCACTGGGAGCGCTGCGTCGAGCCTGTTCGCAATCACGACGACGCCGCGACGTTGTCGCAAGCCGGCTTCATTTGACTGCGGTTACGAGGCGCGTACGCCCCGCCATTCGGGATGCCGCGCGAAAATGCGATCGACATAGGGGCACACCGGATCGACCTTGCGCCCGCGCTCCTGAGCATCGGAAACGGCCTTCTTGACGAGCGCCAGCGCAACCCCGCCGCCGCGCGCTTCGATCGGCACATAGGTCGAATTTATGACCATGCGGTCGTCGGCATCCAGCGAATAGACTAGTTCGGCCTCGCCCGCCTTGGTTTCCATCCAGTAACGGCCGCGATTGTTCTTTTCGTTATGACCTATATTGATTTCGGGCTTGGTCTTTTCGGCCTTGATCGAAGGGGTCACTTTGTTTCTCCCTTAGGTATGCACGCCCTTAGCCACCCTGCAATCTTGTTGGCCTCTTCGGGTAAATCTTTCAAGTCACATTCCCATGAAATTTTTACGTTCCATCCGTGACGCTGCAATGCAGCAACCGTTTTCCTGTCACGCGCGATATTGCGGGCGATCTTGACACGCCAGTAAGCGGCGTTGGTTTTCGGGACACGCGCGCCTCGCGCGCACTCATGACCATGCCAGAAACATCCGTGCACAAACAAAACCGCCCGGAATTTCGGAAAGACGATGTCGGGCTTGCCGGGCAGGCCCTTGACGTGGAGGCGGTAGCGAAAGCCCTTGGCGTAGAGCGCCTTCCTGAGCGCAATCTCCGGGCCGGTGTCGCAGCCCTTGACCGCGCGCATGATTTGCGAGCGTTTCTCCGGCGGAAAAATATCGGTGCGCCGGCCCACCTTCACGCCGCCCCCGTCACGCGGCGCGGCGGCGCGCC
>JBGSSK010000016.1:0-1876 GCA_041737095.1 Parvularculaceae bacterium
CTCGACCTACGCGCCCTATCCGTCGCCGACGACGGTGATTCGCGGCGCGACCATTCTGACCGGGGCGGGCGAGCGCATCGACAATGGAACGATAGTGCTTGAGGGCGGCAGGATCGCCAGCGTCGGCGGCGCCGACCTTGCGACGCCGGACGGCGCGACGCTCGTCGACGGCAAGGGAAAATGGGTGACGCCGGGCGTCATCGACATCCATTCGCATCTCGGCGATTACCCGTCGCCGCAAACCGATTCGACCTCCGACGGCAATGAAGCGACGGCGCCGAACACGGCGCAGGTCTGGGCCGAGCACGCCGTCTGGCCGCAGGACGCCGGTTTCACCCGCGCGCTCGCCGGCGGCGTCACGTCGCTGCAGGTCCTCCCGGGTTCCGCCAACCTGTTCGGCGGCCGCTCCGCGATCCTGAAAAACGTTCCCTCAAGAACGGTTCAGGGCATGAAGTTTCCGGGCGCGCCCTATGGGCTCAAAATGGCATGCGGGGAAAACCCCAAGCGCGTTTACGGCGACAAGGGCGGGCCTGCGACGCGCATGGGGAATTTCGCCGGCTATCGCGCCGCCTGGATCGAGGCTGCGGCCTACAAGAAGAAATGGGAAAAATACTGGGACGAGAAAGAAGCCTTCGACAAGAAAGCCGGCGGCAAGAAGAAATCCGCGAAGGGTGAAGGAAACGGCAAGGAGCCCGAAGCGCCGACCCGCGATCTGAAACTCGAAACCCTGGCGCTGGCGTTGAACGGCGACATCATCGTCAACATGCATTGCTATCGCGGCGACGAGATGGCGCTCGTCATCGATATGGCGAAGGAATTCGGCTACAAGGTCGCAACGTTCCATCACGGGGTCGAGGCCTACAAGGTCGCGGATCTGCTCGCAGAAAACGGCATCTGTGCGGCGGTCTGGGCCGATTGGTGGGGGTTCAAGCTCGAAGCCTATGACGCGGTGCGCGAGAATGCGGCGCTGGTCGACGCGCAGCCGAATGGCTGCGCCGTCATCCACTCCGACGATGAATACGGCATTCAGAGGCTCAATCAGGAAGCCGGCAAGGCGATGGCCGACGGCAATCGCTTGGGGCTCAAAATCACGCCGGAACGCGCGATAAAATGGCTGACGCTCAATCCCGCCAAAGCGATGGGTATCGACGCAAAGACCGGCTCGCTCGAAGCCGGCAAGATGGCTGACGTCGTCATCTGGAACGCCAATCCTTTCTCGGTCTACGCAAAGACCGAGAAGGTCTATGTCGACGGTGCGCTCCTTTATGACGCGAAAGACCCGGCGCGCTCGCCGCGAATGGATTTTGAAATCGGCCAGCAGGGCAAGACATTCAACGGCGGAGCCGGACAATGAACAGGAACCTTTCGGTACTGACCGTCTTCGCCGCAACGATCGCGGCGCTCGCCGCAGCGGCGTCGAATGCGTCGGCGCAGACGATCGCGATCCAGAATGCGCGCGTCTACACGATCGCCGGCGCCGATGGCGGACGCATCGACAATGGCGACATCATCATTCGCGACGGCGTCATCGCGGCGATCGGACAGGATCTGACCGCGCCCGAAGGCGCGACGATCATCAACGCCGAAGGCCGCATCGTCACGCCGGGAATTTTCGCGCCGTGGTCGCAGATCGGCCTCGTCGAAATCAGCCTCGATGAGGAAGCGAATGATTCGTCGACCAGCAAGGATTTCCCGCTGTCTGCGGCGCTTGATACGGCGGACGCCTTCAATCCGTCCTCATCGGCCATCGCGATCAACCGCGCCGGCGGCGTCACCCGCGCGATCGCCGCGCCGGATCCCGGCGCGAAGATGTTCGGCGGGCATGGCGCGATCGTCGATCTTTCGGGGCGCGCCGCGTCGATCGTCAGGACCGGCG
>JBGSSK010000045.1:0-5382 GCA_041737095.1 Parvularculaceae bacterium
CGAGGAACAGCGCCAGCGACGGCCCCAATGGATCAATCAGCACGCGGCTCGATGAAAAGGCGATGAGCGAGACGGCGAACAACAGCGCCGACGCCAGCGCGGCGACGCCGGCCGCCTTCCAGAAATCGAGGCGCTGCGACCACATGATCGCCGCGGCGCCAAGCAGCATGACGCCGAGCGCTTCGATATACCCGGCGAGCCGCGGACGTTTGGCGACGGCGCCGGCGATGACCTGGCGCCCGACCAGCGCTTGCGCCTCAGCAAGGGACATTTCACCGCGCGCGGTCTCGACCGAGGGGCCGATGACGCCGTCTAGGCCGATGATGACGACCTTGCCGGAAAGCGCGCCAGGCGAAGCGCTTTTGTCGAGCAGCTTCGCCGCGGAGATTTTCGGCGTCTCCGTGCGGCGCGGAAAATAGAGGCGGGTCGCCGCCATTTCCGAAACCGGGAAGACACGCTCGCCGATCCTTACCTGCTTCGGCGACTGGCCGACCGCGCTGACGGCAGTGGCGTCTGGAATGATGACGATTTTCTCCGCCCCGAGCGCGATTCGTGCAGCTTCAACACCGGTAAGCGGCGTTGCTCGTCCGCCTACGGACCAGACGAGCGTGGCGGACCTGACGACGCCGTCGCTGTCAGCGGGCAGGGCCGACACCGTGATCGCCGCCGCAGCGGAAAGGTCGCTGTTCACCGGAAATCGCGCCCGCGCCGCCGGCAGGCCGAAATAGTCGGCGCCAGCCGTTGCGCCATTCGTCGCCGAAGAGCGCGCATCGCTGCGTTCGAGGCGCAAGCGGCTCGCTTCCCGCGGCGCCGCCGCAATGTCGAGCGAGACAGCGCCATTTGTTTCCGCAAGGGCGCGCGCCAGCATCAGATCGGTGCTGGGCAGAAGCGCCAGTTGCTGCGCCAGCTGCTGGTCGCGGGCGCCGGCGAGCCAGAAATCGCCGATCGTCTCGGGCGAGAGGGGATCGGGGCGATCGACGCCCTCGAGATAAACGACGCCCTTCGCGCCGGCATCCTCACTCGCCGTCACCAGTTCGGCGATCAGCGACCGCGGCCACGGCCAGGGGCCGATCGCATCTATGCTTTCCTGATCGATCTCGATGATCTGGATCGGCGAGGCCGCAGGGATCTGCGCCGGGAACAGGCGCTGATAGAGGTCGAAAAGACGCTCGCGCGGGCCGCCGTGACGCGCCTCAGCATTCGCCAGCGTCGTGATGGCGAGGCCCGCCATCACCACAACCAGAGCGACAAGCGGCAAGGCCGCCAGCCACCGGAAATTCGACGCAAACACCGATTTAGTCACCAAAATGCTCCGCTGCCCCGAAAGACCGCCTCTGACGGGCCTGTTTGTTAAGCGATATTCACCATAATTCAGGATGAATTTATCATCCCGCGCTAAAGAGTAACAATGCAATCGGCGCGCCGAACACCAGTTGTTAACCAATTCGTCAGTGAGTGAAATGCAGCCTGCCGCCTACACGGTCGATCTAGCGGAAGGCGTCCTGCGGCTCGTTGCGACGGGCGACTGGCTGGCCCGACACCTCGGACCGATCGACGCGGATTTGCGCGCCTTTGAGGATGATTCGGTCGGCCGCGACCTGATCATCGATGTTTCCGACGTTGACAAGCTCGACACCGCCGGCGCGATGGTCCTGGAGCGCGTCCTGCAATCCTGCGCGTCACGGACCGAATTGTCGCAGATTGTCGGCGCCACCCCGGCCCACGCGCAGCTCCTTGCGAGCGTCAAGCCGCACCTTGCCCCCTGCGATGTCGAGCCGGCGCGGCGGAACGCCTTCCTGATGATGACCAACCGCCTCGGCCAGGGGGTTGTCGAGAGCTATTATGCAGCGCTCGACATCCTGAGTTTTGTCGGGCTCACCATGATCACTGCGCGGCGGGTCCTGATGAACCCGCGCCGGCTGCGCCTCACCTCGATTTTCTACCATCTGGAAGAGGCCGGCCTTAACGCCGTGCCGATCGTCGGGCTGATGTCGTTCCTGATCGGCGCGGTCGTCGCCTTCATGGGCGCCAAGATCCTCCGCCTCTTCAACGCCGAGGTGTTCACCGTCGAGCTTGTCGGCATTTCGGTCCTCCGCGAGTTCGGCGTCCTTCTCGCCGCGATCCTCGTCGCTGGCCGGTCAGGGAGCGCCTTCACCGCCGCCATCGGCACCATGAAGATCCGCGAGGAAATCGACGCGCTGAAGGCGCTTGGCCTTGATCCGATGGAAGTGCTCGTCCTGCCGCGGGTGATCGCTCTCATCATCATGTTGCCGATCCTTGCGTTCCTCGGCTCGATGCTTGGCATCGTCGGCGGCGGGCTCGTGGCGTGGACGGCGATGGAGATCTCCCCGACCTTTTTCATCGGGCGCCTGCAGGACACGATCGCCATGTCGAATTTCTGGGCCGGTCTCATCAAGGCGCCGTTCTTCGCGTTCGTCATCGCGATTGTCGGGTGTTTTCAGGGGATGGAAGTCGAAGGAAGCGCCGAGAGCCTGGGGCAGCGGACAACCTTGTCGGTCGTCCAGGCGCTGTTCCTCGTGATCATTCTCGATGCGTTCTTCGCGATGTTCTTTTTGGAGATCGACTTCTAGATGGCGGCGGGCGCGTCCACTGAGCCAGTGATCGAAGTCGAGGGACTGCGCACTCAGTTCGGCGACAATATCATTCATGACGATCTCGACCTCGTCGTTCGCCGCAACGAGATCATTGGCGTCGTCGGGGGGTCGGGGACGGGCAAGTCCGTGCTGATGCGGGCGGTTATCGGGCTGAAGCGCCCGTCGGCGGGGACCGTCAGGATATTCGGCGAGGATTTCTACAAACTGTCGCCGGCGCGGCAGATAGAGGTCGAGCAGCGCTGGGGCGTCATGTTCCAGGGCGGCGCGCTCTTCTCCTCATTGACTGTCGCGCAAAACGTCATGGCGCCGATCAATGAGCATCTGAAATTGCCGAAGGACCTCGCCGCCGATATCGCTGCAATGAAAATCTCGATGTCGGGCCTGCCGGCGGACGCCGGCGCGAAATACCCGTCGGAGTTGTCGGGCGGCATGAACAAGCGCGCGGGGCTTGCACGCGCGCTGGCGCTCGATCCCGAAATCGTCTTCCTCGACGAGCCGACCGCCGGCCTTGACCCGATCGGCGCGGAAAACTTCGACCGGCTGATCGTGAGCCTCAAGAATTCCTTAGGGTTAACCGTGTTTATGGTGACCCACGACCTCGATACGCTGCACGCCACCTGCGACCGGGTCGCCGTGCTGGCGGAAAAGCGGGTGATCGCGATCGGCAGCCTCGACGAGGTGCGCCGGTCGGACCATCCGTGGATACAGGAATATTTCGCCGGGCCGCGCGGCAGGGCTGCGTTGTCGGCGAAAGAACAAGGCGGCCTTGCGCCCGCCGGGAAAGTGTAGCCGCATGGAAACGCGCGCGCATTATGTGTTGATCGGCGCCGTCGTCCTGATCACGGTGGCGATGGGTTTCCTGTTTGTCCTGTGGCTCGGGCCCTCGAAGGGGGATTTCGACCAATACGACGTCATCTTCCGCGAGCGTGTCTCCGGCCTTTCGGTCGGCGCCGTCGTCAGTTTCAACGGCATAGAAAAAGGCACGGTTCGTGAACTGTCGATCGCGCCGGATAATCCGGGCATCGTCATTGCGCGCATTCGCGTCGACAGAGACACGCCGGTCAAGACCGACACCAAGGCGGAGCTCGAACTTGTCGGCTTCACCGGCCTTGCGATCATCCAGCTGGTCGGCGGCAGCGCCGATGAGGAACTCCTGAAGGACGTGACGCGCGGCATACCTCGCATCGAGGCGGACGCCGGCGGCATCGCGCAGATTCTCGCCGGAAGCAACGACATCATCGCCGCCGCGAACCGCCTCCTGTCGCCCGACAACACCGAAACATTCACCGCCATTCTCGCCAATGTCGAAACACTGACGACGGCGCTCGCCGGGCAAGACGCCAATATCGCGGCGACGATCGAGAACCTTGCGTCGTCGTCCGAAAAGCTCAATCGCACGGCGGACAGCCTCGATAAATTGCTGACGAACGAAGCGCCGGAAACGATGAGAGAGGCGCAGGCGACGCTCGCCGAAACGAAAGCGCTCGTCGCCGAAATGCGCGGCGTCATTTCGGAAAACCGCGAAGCGATCCGCATTTTCTCGGACCAAGGCCTCGCGCAGGTCGGGCCCGCAGTCGCCGAAGCGCGCGCCATGTTCCGCACGCTCGACCAGGTGCTGCGCGAAATTGATCGCGATCCGCGCGGTTATCTTCTCGGCGAGTCGACGCCGCGCTATGAGGGCCAGAAATGAAACGCCTTTTCACCGTTATCGCGACGCTCGTCCTGTCAGCCTGTGTTTCGGTGCTGCCGGAAGCGTCGGCGCCGTCGGCGCGCTATCAGGTCACTGATATCATCATCGACGGCGCGAACCGCGCTCCTGTCGCGTGGACGCTGGGCGTTGAGGAACCGGAAGCGACGCTCGCCTTCAACACGACGAAGATCGCCCTCTCGCGCGCGCCCGCGCGGATCGAATATTACGCGGGCGGCGAATGGGTCGACCGCGCGCCGCGCCTGTTCGGCGCCGCATTGATCCGCAGTTTTGAAAACACCGGCGCCGTTCGCGGCGTCGGCAACCGCGTGACGCTGCCGGTATCGACCTATGCGCTGCAGACGGACATCCGCAAGCTGACAATCCTGCACCAGTCAGGATCGATCACCGCGGAGATCGCGATCTTTGCGCGCCTCACCAATGGACGCAGCCGGATCTTCGCCTCGAAGCTCTTCACCGCGAGCGAGCCGGTCAGCGCCGACAATGCCGGGACCGCCGCGGCGGCCCTGAACGCCGGACTTGAGAAAATCCAGCGGGCGCTAGTCGACTGGACGCTCGCTGAGGCCGACGCGGCCGCCGCCGATCAGGCGAAATAGCCGACCGTCGCGCCGACGAGGAGGTAGACGCGGCCGAGCGGCGAGGAGAGATATTCCTCAAGCTCTTCGTCCGCCGTCGTCGATGTCGTCGCGTCCTCGAGCAGTCGCTCGAAGCCCTGCAGGAATTGATGGATGGCGCGTTCGAACGGCTTGTCGCGCGCCGACTCGCCGCGAATGCGGCGTTTCACATCCGCTTCATTGAGTCGCAGCAGGCGATTGGCGAACAAATTGCGGTCGCCGCGCTCGAAGCGTTCGAGCAGCGCCGGCGGCGGTTCGCCGTAAAGCCGCGTTTCAAGATCGAGCGTGAAGAGTTGCAGCGAGGCGATGATCTTCATCGACTCAGCGCCGTTGACGCGCGGCGCGGCGGGCGCGGCGCGCTTGTCGCCGGCGTCGAGTTCGAGCGGTTCGGCCTCGTCCGTCGCCGACAGGATTTCGCGCCAGGAGACGCCGTCCTTGCGCCGAC
>JBGSSK010000067.1:0-3828 GCA_041737095.1 Parvularculaceae bacterium
CGGCGTCAGCTTCGGCGTTTCGACGGCAGCGCGGGCGGGCAGCGTCGCCGCCGGCAACGCATCGAAGCCGACGATCCGCGCAATCTCCTCGACGAGATCGGCCTTGCCCTCGATATCCGGCCGCCATGAGGGAACATCGACCAGCCACGGATCGGCCCTGCTCACCTTGAAGCCGAGCGCCATGAGGATCGACTCCGATTTTTCCGGCGCGACATCGACGCCGGTCAGGCGGCGCACCTCGGACGGCGGAAAGGCGACGGTCTTCGCCGATTGGGGTTTGGCGCCGGCGATCTCGATGTCGCTCGGCGATCCGCCGCAGCAATCGAGGATGATCCGGGTCGCCATCTCGAGCCCCGCCGTCACGAACTCAGGGTCGACGCCGCGCTCGAAACGATGGCGCGCATCGGAATGAATGCCTGTCTTGCGCCCTGTCCTGGCGGTGCGGAGCGGATCGAAATACGCCGACTCGATGAATAGGTTGACGGTTTCGTCCGTACACCCCGAAGCTTCGCCGCCGATGACGCCGCCAAGCCCCAGAACGCCTTTGTCGTCGGCGATGACCGTCATGGTTTCATCGACGTCATAGGTCTTGCTGTCGAGCGCGAGGAAGCGCTCGCCTTTTTCGCCGGGACGCGCGCGGATGACGCCCGTCAACTTGTCGGCGTCATAGACGTGCAAGGGCCGCGCGCGGTCATAGGTCAACAGGTTCGTGACATCGACGAGCGCTGAAATCGGGCGAAGCCCGATCGCCCGCAGCCGGTCGGCGAGCCATTTCGGCGACGGCCCGTTTTTGACGCCCCGGATCAAACGCCCGGCGAACATGGGACAGGCGTTCTCCGCGCCCGCCGGGAAGGCGAGGCCGATCTTCTGCGGGCAAGGATATTCGCCCTTGATCGCTTCGGGCTTTCTGGTGATGAGCCGGCCGAGGCCCGCCGCCGCTAGATCGCGCGCGACGCCGGCGACGCCGTTCGTATCCGGACGATTGGGCGTCACCTCGAATTCGATGACCGGATCATCGGCGCCGAGCCAAAGACCGACGCTGTCGCCGACCTTGGCCGCTGCCGGCGCCTCGATGATGCCGTCATGATCATCGCCGAGCATCAGTTCGCGCGCCGAACACAT
Organism: Parvularculaceae bacterium; assembly: GCA_041737095.1. Classification (GTDB taxonomy): domain Bacteria; phylum Pseudomonadota; class Alphaproteobacteria; order Caulobacterales; family Parvularculaceae; genus Amphiplicatus. Next base: position 1,123 of record JBGSSK010000067.1, read on the forward strand.
CATGCCGAATGATTCAACGCCGCGGATCTTCGCCTTCGTCAGAGTGACGTCGATGCCGGGCACAAATGCGCCGACCGGCGCATAGGCGATCTTGATCCCGGCGCGCGCGTTCGGCGCGCCGCATACGATCTGCAGGACGCCGTCTTTCGTTGCGACCTTGCACACCTTGAGCTTGTCGGCCTCGGGGTGTTTTTCCGCTTCAAGGACCTCGCCGATGGTGAACGCCTTGAGGCGCTCGGCCGGATCGTCAACATGCTCGACCTCAAGCCCGACCGCGACCATCGCCTCGACGATCTCGTCGAGCGCGGCCGAAGTCTCAAGATGCTCCTTCAGCCAGGACAGGGTGAATTTCATCGCGACAACCCCGTCGCCAGATTGGGCTGGTCCAGCGGGTCAAAGCCGTAATGCTCCAGCCAGCGCGCATCCGCGGCGAAGAAATCGCGCAGGTCGGGAATGCCGTATTTCAGCATGGCGAGGCGGTCGATCCCCATGCCGAAGGCGAAGCCCTGAAATTCGTCGGGATCGAGTCCGCAATTTCGGAGCACATTCGGGTGCACCATGCCGGAGCCCAAGATCTCCATCCATTTGGCGCCTTGTCCGATGCGGATCTCGTTGCCGACGCGCTCGTAGCCGATATCCATTTCGGCGGACGGCTCGGTGAACGGAAAGAAATGCGGTCGAAAGCGCGTCTTGACGCTGTCGACCTCGAAGAACGCCTTGCAGAACGCTTCAAGCGTTCCCCTGAGATGGCCCATATGCGTTTGACGGTCGATGACGAGGCCCTCGACCTGGTGGAACATCGGCGTGTGCGTCTGGTCTGAATCGCAGCGGAATGTCCGTCCCGGAATGATGATCCGGATCGGCGGCTTTTGCGTCATCATTGTGCGGATCTGCACCGGCGAGGTATGCGTGCGGAGCAGCATGCGAGAGCCGTCCGCCTTCGGATGAAAGAAGAACGTGTCGTGCATTTCGCGCGCCGGATGGTCGGGCGGGAAATTCAGCGCCGTGAAATTGTGGAAATCGTCTTCGATGTCCGGGCCTTCCGCGACATCGAAGCCCATCGCCGAGAAGATCGCAATGACCTCCTCGGTCACCTGCGTCACCGGATGGATGCGCCCTTTCGGCAGCGGCGCGATCGGCAGGGAGATATCGATTTTTTCCGTCGCAAGACGCTGATCGAGCGCGGCGTCCTCGAGTTCCTGCTTCTTCGCGTCGATCGCTGCGGCGATTGTGTCCTTGACGACGTTGAGCGCGGCGCCGGACGCCTTGCGCTCATCGGGCGGCATCTGGCCGAGCGCTTTCATCCGCTCGGAGATGACGCCCTTCTTGCCAAGCGCCGCGACGCGCACGTCGTCAAGCGCCGCGATTGTCTCGGCGCCGGCGATTTTCGCCAGCGTCTCGCCTTCGATCAGCTCAATGTCTGACATGCCGCAGGGTCTCCGATAATGAAAAAGCGCCACCTTGAAGGTGACGCTTTTCCGAATTCATCCGTCCACGTCACCCGGTTCGTTATCTGCGTTCGCCGGGAGAGGAAAAGAGCTTACGCGGCGAGCGCCGCTTTCGCCTTTTCCGTCAGGGCTTTGAACGCCTCGGGCTCCTTGACGGCGATATCGGCGAGGACCTTGCGGTCAACCTCGATACCGGCCTTCGCGAGCCCGTCGATAAATCGGGCGTAGGTCATGCCGCATTCGCGGGTCGCGGCGTTGATGCGCGTGATCCACAGAGAGCGGAAATTGCGCTTCTTCGCGCGGCGGTCGCGATAGGCGTACTGGCCGGCCTTTTCGACCGCCTGACGCGCCGTCTTGATCGCGTTCTTGCGGCGGCCGAAATAGCCTTTCGCCGCCTTGATGACTTTCTTGTGCTTGGCGTGGGACGTAACGCCCCGTTTGACGCGTGACATTCTCGGCCCTCCTAGCGGTTATACGGCATGTATTTCTTGACGATCTTCGCATCCGCATCAGAGAGGACGCCGGTCCCCCGCTGCTGACGGATATATTTGGCGTTGTGCGAGATCAGTCGGTGCCGTTTGCCGGCGACGCCGGCCTTGACCTTGCCGGAGGCGGTCATCTTGAAGCGCTTCTTGGCGCCGGATTTGGTCTTCATTTTGGGCATTTTGCGGTTCCTGAATTGGCGCCCCCTGAAGGGCGCGCGCGTTGTTGGGTCGCCAAGGCATGCCTTTGGGCCCGGCGGCCGGTTCGAAGCGGCGGGTTATAGCCAAGACAGGGGGCGAGGCAAGGCCAAAATCGCCGCCCCATTACGCCGCGTCATGGAAAATGACGCCGAGGGCGAAGCGCCGACCCGACCGGACGGTTGCGACCCCGTGGCGCATTTTCACCTGATAGGCCCCCCTCGCGCCGGAAACCGGACGGTCGTTGACGGCGAAGGCGATCGCCTCGCCCTTGCCGAGCGGCAGGACATGCGCCCGGGTCTGGAGGCGCGGGCGTTGCTCGGTCAGCACGAATTCGCCGCCGGCGAAGTCCTTTTCCGGCGCCGAAAGCAGGATCACGACCTGGATCGGGAAAATTTCGGACCCGTAAAGGTCCTGATGTAGCCTGTTGTATCCGCCTTCGGAGTAGGACAGGAGCAAAGACGTCGGCTTGGTCTGCCCCGCAGCGGCGCAGCGCGCCCGGTAAGCCGCATGGGTCGGCGGGTAAGCCCGGTCTTCGCCGGCCGCCGTCGCCCATTCCTCGGCGATCGGGGCGAGCC
>JBGSSK010000090.1:0-2066 GCA_041737095.1 Parvularculaceae bacterium
CCGCACGCCCTCACCGCGACCGACCAGACGGGCGCGGCGCGCGATTTCGCGTCGCTCGTCGGGCCGAAGGGCCTCGCTGTCTATTTCATCCGCTCGGTCGACTGGTGCCCCTACTGCAAGGCGCAGACCCTCGCGGTCAATGACGCGCGCGGCGAATTCGCCAAGCGCGGGCTCAATGTTGTCTTCATCAGTTATGACCCGGTCGAAAAACAGGCGGCGTTCGCAAAGGCCCGCAACGTCGCAGTGACGCTGCTCTCCGATCCGAAATCGGAAATCATCGACGCCTTTGGCCTGCGCAACGAAAAGCACAAGGAAGGCCGCTTCGCGGGCATTCCCCATCCCGCCGCCTTTATCGTGAAGCCAGACCGCACGATCGCCGCGAAACTTTACGAGACTGATTATCTGTCGAACGAGCAGAGTTACAAACAGCGTCCGGAAGTCGCCGCCATGCTCGCCGCCGCCGACGCCGCGCTTTAAAAGCGCATGCCGATTCCGACGCCGGCGACGATCGGATCGATCGATACGTCGACGGTGTTGATGACGCCGCCCGTGTCGAGCGTCGCGGTCGTGTCAATGTCGATATATTTGACGTCGAGATTGAGGAAGACGCGCTCGGTCAAGTCGATGTCGATGCCCGCCTGCGCCGCCCAGCCGAAACTGTCATCGAGCGAAACGTCGGTCGGGCCCAGAGCGCCGGCGAGGCTCGACGAAGCGTCCTCGCGGTAGAAAACCGTCCAGTTGATTCCGGCGCCGACATAGGGCCGCAGCTTCGCGTTCGGCGCAAAATGATACTGGAACGTCAGTGTCGGCGGCAGCGCCATCGTGTCGGCGATCTCCCCGAGCGCCGAAAGCGCGCCGGTTCCGGAAATATCGTGCGGGCTCGTCGCCAGGATAAGTTCCGCGGCGAGATTGTCCGTGAAGAAATACGTGAAATCGAGTTCGGGGACGATCGCGTCATCGACCGAGACCGAGCCCGCCGGAAACGCCGGCAGCACGGGACCCGCATCATCGGTCGGCGCGATGATGACGCCGCGCAGGCGAACCAGCCAATCGCCGGCATCGGCGTGCGCGGGCCCTGAAAGGCCGACGGACAGGACGGCGGCGGCGAATAGCAGCGTGCGCATGTTTGATCCCCTTTTTGCGACTGCACTGTTGCCTGATTAGTGGTCGTCGCGGCGGGGAAGTTGATCAGGATCAGATTGCATTGATCCGGCTGCGGCCGAATTGTCGCAGGCGGTAATACGCTCGCCGGTTCAGCGAGGGCCGATCAGGTCCCATTTGACGCCATAGAGATCTTCAAAGACTGCGACCTTGCCATAAGACTCGCGGCGCGGTCCTTCGAGAAAGACGACTCCGCGCGCCGACATCGCTGCGAAGTCGCGATCGAAATCGTCGGTTTCAAGAAACAGGAAGACGCGCCCGCCAGCCGGATCGCCGATGCGCGCGCGCTGGCGTTCGTCCGCAGCCCTTGCAAGCAGCAATCGCGCGCCGTCGCCCATCGGCGCGACGACGACCCAGCGCTTTTCCGGCGAAAGCTGCGTATCTTCGACGAGATCGAAGCCGAGCCTTTCGGTGAACCACCGGATCGCCTCATCGTAGTCGCGGACGAGATAGGTGAGCGTGGCGATCCTCACAGGAATATCGCGACCGACTGGCGACCGGCGATTATCGGCTCGCCAGCGCGGTTCCAGACGAACATGTCCTGGCTTGAATACCCTTCTGCGGCGTTTTCAGCGCGCGATTCGAGCAGCCACCAGCCATCATCTGTCTGCGGATGATCGGTAAGAAAGTTCATCGACCATGTCATCGTGCTGATTGGCGCGGCTTGCCTGAACATCGGCAGCGCCGCCGGCGGCGGCATGTCAGCGAGCGCCAGGAGCGCGACGATCGAGATCGCGCACGGATCGCGGTGGCGCACCCAGAGAAAATGATCGTGTTCCGTCGAACCCGATATCGGCCGGCCGCCGCGCGCCAGAAAGATCTCGAAATTCCGCGCAAAGGCGGGGCCGGCGCCTTCGGGGAAAAAAGGCGCGCTCGCCGCGGGGCCGGGGAGGTCGGGCGGCGGC
>JBGSSK010000104.1:0-4648 GCA_041737095.1 Parvularculaceae bacterium
CAGCAGGAACCCTTCGGGGCCGCGCGCGCGGGTCGCCAGCGCGAAAAGGCCGAGCAGGAACAGCGCGGCGGCGAGCCCGACGATCGAGCCGCGCAATCCGATCAGCGTAAAACGGCGCTGCACTTCGGCGGCGATGAAATCGTCCGTGGCGCCGACAAGATGCAGCAAGGAAACGACCTCGGCGTTGGCGGAAAGTCCCGCCCGCGCGGCGAAAATCGAAATCGCCGACGCGGCGCCCATGATCAGGGCGAACACAGCGAAGGCGAGCGCTTGTCCCGACCGCGCGGCGGCGGCGAGGCGATTATTCCAGCCGCCATGATCGTCAAAAGCGAGGCCCGGCGCGATCGCCTCAAGCTCTGCGCCAAGCGCGTCGGGCGACTTTCGGCCTTCCTCGGTCAGCCGCACATCGATCAGCGCGGGGACGTTGAGCGTTGCGGTGTTTCCCTTGCCGAGCCAGGGCTCGAGGAGCTTGCCGGCTTCCTGCGACGACATCACTTCAAATGTGTCGACGCTCGCCGAGCTTGCGAGGATCTCGCGCGCCGCGTCGACGCGCGCCTCGATTTCGGCCGCATCGATCCCCTTGACCTGCAACGTCACGGACGATTTCAATTCCGTCGTCCAGTTGTTCGCCGCGACGGCGATCAGCAGAAATGCGGCGAGCGCGAGGCAAGCGAGCGATGAAATGACCGCGATCACCGCAGTCAGCGGCGCGCCGCCGGCCTCCGGCAGCAAAGGCGACCTGGAAAAGCGCTGGAAAAACCGATTTTTGCGGGGCGCGTCGCGCTTGTCCGCGGCAAGCGCTGCGCCCTTGGGCTCTTCGATCGCGCCGTTGATGCCTGAAACGCTGCTTATCTGACCCTCCCGCGGTCGCGGCCGGCTTCCTCATGGAGTCTGCCGGCTTCCAGCCGCATGGTGCTTTTGCCAAGCGCATCGACAAGGTGAAGATCGTGCGTCGCGACAATGACCGCGGCGCCGAGTTTGTTCAGCTCGACAAAGAGCTTCATGATTTTTTCACCCATCTGCGGGTCGACATTGCCTGTCGGCTCATCGGCGAGAATGAGATCTGGCTTCGAAACGAGCGCCCGAGCGAGCGCGACGCGCTGTTTCTCCCCGCCGGACAGGGTTTGCGGCAATGCGTCCATTCTTGAGCCAAGGCCGACCCAATTTAAGAGTTCTCTTACGTCTTCCCGATAGTGCTGTTGGTTAACACCCGCGACTTTCATGGGCAACGCGACGTTTTCAAAGGCCGTCAAATGGTCGAGCAGGCGAAATTCCTGAAAGACGACCCCGATGCGCCGCCGCAAGGGCGGCAGCATCTCGCGCGCGGCGTCCGTCACATCCTCGCCGAACAAGGTGATGCGCCCGCGCGACGGTTTGAGCGCCAGATAGATCAGCTTCAGGAAAGACGTCTTGCCGGCGCCCGACGGTCCGGTCAGGAAGCGGAATTCGCCGGCGGCGAGCCGGAAGCTCAGTTCCGTCAGGCTGTCTTCGCCGCCGTCATAGGCGAGCGAAACCTGGTCAAAATTGACGATCACAAAGGCCCGTCCGTTCCTTCACCGCTTCTCGCCGCTCGTCGGTCGATGAAGCCAAGACATGATTCTGCACGCCCATGATAATCACCTGTCCGAGTTGCGCCACGCGTTACGACGTCGATGACCGCCGATTCTCGCCGGAAGGCCGCTCCGTGCGGTGCGCGGAATGCGATGAAAGCTGGTTCGTGCCGGCGCCGCAGCCGATCGAGGACCTCATTCCCCTCAAGAAACAAGGCCGCGTTTACGCTGAAGAAGGGCCGCGCGAAAGCCCTCAGCCGACGCGGCAGCGCCATGCCGGGAATCAGACCAGCGCGGCGTCCGCCGAGGAGAGCCGGCGCGATGCGGATCGCAACGCCGATCGCGTCTGGCGCGACGACGCCGGTTACGCGGCGGAGGACGAAATCGTCGACGAGCCGCTGTTTGATTCCGCGCCGCCGCGCGGCGATGCGCGGGCTGAACGCCCTGATGATTTCTCCGCATCGACCGATGGCCGCGAAGAGCGAAATCTCGATGACGACCGGGATCAGAGGCTGCGCCCCGCGCCGCCGCCGCTTGAGCGCGATGAAAAAGGCCGCTTCGTCAAGACCAAAAAACAGCAGGCTGAATTCGACGCGCGCAACAAAAGGGCCGAACACCTCCGCGACCGGGATGATGCGTTGCGCGACGATGCGCCGGAAGAGCGTCGCTTCGGGAAATCGCGCCGCGAGGAAAAGGACGAGCGCGCCAGCGATCGCCGCGCGGACTGGCGCGATGACAAACGCCGTGACCGCGACCAGCGCGACCAGGACCGAGCGGAATTGCGCGCCGACCGCAACCGGCAGGGACCGGACGTCGTCGATGTCGATTTCGAAGACATTTCGTCGACGCGCGCCGACTATTATGACGAGCCGATCGGCAAGGGCTTCGGCCGCAAGGTCCGCGAGGAGCGCCGGCGCGAAACCGCGCTCGCCCGACTTGAGGATCTCGAGCCGGTCGCCGAACGGATTTTCAATGAGGAGTTCTTCACAGCGCTCCGCGTACAGCCGAAAGAGCTTGAGCGCGCCATCCGCAAGGCCCGCCGCCGCGCCGAGGCGCGCGAGAAAAATCGCCTGACGCCGCTGCGTGCGATCGGCTGGTCGGCGTGGGTCGGCGCGATCGCCGCCTGCGCATTCGTCGCCTATTCCTATCGCAATAATATCGTGGCGATGTTCCCGAACGCCAAAACCGCATACGAGGCTGTCGGCATCGAGGCCAATCCCTACGGCCTGAAGATCGAGGGCGTCACCCACCGCGTCGCCTTGTCGCCTGAGGGCCCGGTAATCGAAATCCTCGGCCGCCTGCGCAATGAAGAGGCGGGCGACGTCGCGCCGCCGATGCTTCTCGCCGAAGCGCTCGGGTCCAATGGCGAGGTCCTGTCGCGCTGGACATTCGCGGCGAACGCCGACCGCGTCCGATCCGGCCAGAGCGCTGACTTCTCGACGCGCGCGCCGGCGCCGGACGGGGTCAGCGAGGTCATTCTCTCCTTCGCGCCCGCCGAAGGCGTCAAGGTGTCGGTCGGCGACCTCTTGAAGACCGCCAACTGAACGCCCCGCCGCCATCGGTGCGCAGCGGTTGAAATTCGCCGGCGAGAGGCTAAACGTCGCGGATGCGTATTCTTCACTCGGAAAAAGTCGTCAGCGATCGCATCGATGCGCTGGCGCGTGAAATCGCCGGAACGATGCCGGCGGATTTCCTGATGGCGCCGGTGCTGACGGGCGCCTTTGTATTCGCCGCCGATCTGTTGCGCGCGCTGCACCGCATCGGCTGCGACCCGCTCGTCGATTTTGTGCAATTGTCCAGCTATGGCGGCGCGCGCGCCTCGACCGGGGTCGTCACGCTCCTGAAGGATTTTTCGGTTCGGCTCGAAGGGCGGTCCGTTTTGCTGATCGACGACGTGCTGGACACCGGCCGTTCGCTGCATTTCGCCCGGAACATGGTGCTCGATCGCGGCGCAAAGCAAGCGAAGATCGGCGTTCTTGTCCGCAAGGCGACCGGCAGGAGCGCCGATATCGACGCCGACTTCATCGGTTTTGAAGCGGCGGCGGAAGACTTCATCGTCGGCTACGGCATGGACGACGACGGCCGATCGCGCGGCGTTCCCTTTATCGGCGTCATTGACTGATCAGCCGCGCCGCGACGCCATGATCGGCCCCTCGCCGCCGTCGAGCGCGCGTTCGGCGAGCGGCGGCGTCAGGACATTGTCGCGCAGCAGGCCTTCCCATTTGGCGACCGCGGCGGTGGCGATGGAGTTGCCGACAATGTTGGTGCCGCTGCGGCCCATATCGAGAAACTGGTCGACGGCGATGATGAGCACCAGCCCCTCCGCCGGCAGGTTGAACGCGGCAAGGGTCGCCGCAATGACGACGAGCGACGCGCGCGGCACCGCCGCCATCCCTTTCGACGTGATCATAAGGAAGAGCAGCATCGTCACCTGCTGCGCCGCCGTCATTTCGATCCCGTAGGCCTGCGCGATGAACATCGTCGCAAAGGCGCAATACATCATCGAGCCGTCGAGGTTGAAGGAATAGCCGAGCGGCAGCACGAAACTCGCGATGCGGTTGGCGACGCCGAAGCGCTCGAGCTTTTCGAGGAGCTTTGGATAAGCCGCCTCCGAACTTGCCGTCGAGAAGGCGATGATCACCGGCTCGCGGATTTCGCGGATCAGCGCGCCCGTGCGCTTGCCGATGACGAGGCGGCCGACGAGCGCCAGCGCCGCCCACAGGATCAGCAGGGAAAGATAAAACCCGCCGACGAATTTGCCATAGGTTCCGATGATGGCGAGACCCTTGACCGCGACTACGCCGGCAAGCGCGGCGAACACCGCGAAAGGGGCCAGCAACATCACATATTCGGTGACTTTCAGCATCACATAGGCGACCTGTTCGGTCAGTTCGACGACCTTCGCGGTCTTCTCTCCGAGCTTTGCCAGCGCAACGCCGGCGAACACCGAAAAGATGACGATCTGCAAGATCTCGTTGGTCGCCATCGCCTCGATGATCGACCGAGGGACGAGATGGGTGATGAAATCGGCGAGCGACAGCGTCGCGACTTCCGGCGCGGCGCCGCCGGCCGCGAGCTCGCCGCCGTCGAACCCGGCG
>JBGSSK010000107.1:0-3452 GCA_041737095.1 Parvularculaceae bacterium
GCCGCCGTGCATCGGCGCCGCGAATGCGATCGGGTTGGTGCCGATCATCGGCCGTGCGCCGCCCCAGAACGCCATGGCTTTCGGCGAATTCCCAAAGAGGAAGGCGACAAGCCCGCGCTCAGCGAGCCGTTCGACATGCGCGCCCGCCTGTCCGAAATGGTGCGAATGCCGGACCGCCGCCAGCGCGACGACCGAGGACTGCGCGAGTTGGGACAGCTCTTCGATTGCAAGATCGATCGCCGGATAGGCGAAGCCGAAATCCGCGTCGATTAAAGTCGCCGCATCCGACAAGCGGCGCGCCGACGGCGCCGCCGTCTTGTTCACCTTGCCGCAGGCGATCTGCTCTAAATAGGACGATACCCGCGAGAGCCCGTGGCCCTTCTGGCCGTCGCGCTCCGCTGCAACAAGCGCGTGAGCCGTCGACCGCGCGGCGTCGGGGACAAGACCGGCGCCGATCAGGCTGCGTTCAACCAGCCCTTGCGCTTCCTTGATGTCGAGGGTGACGGCTTCGCTCAATTTAATTCCGTCGTTCGCATCTGGCGCCGTTGGTCTTTAGCCGGACGATCAGGCGCTACGGTAAAGCTTGGTCATGACGAATTCGCGGTGGCCGAGCGCTTCGGCCGCCGTCACGCGCCCGTTCGCCGTGCGAATGATCATATCGATCAACGCATCGCCCGACTGGCTCAGGGTCAATTCGCGGCGGAGCATGCCCGATACATCGAGATCGATATGTTCCGACATCGTCCGGACGGTGCGCGGGTTCGCCGTCAGCTTGATCACCGGCACGATCGGATGGCCGATGACGTTGCCCTGCCCGGTCGGAAACGCATGAACAGCATAACCCGCGGCCGCCATCAGCGTGACGCATTCGGCGGCGGCGGAGGATGAATCCATGAAATACATGCCGGGCCCTTTGGCGGGCGCTTCGGCGGGCCCGAGCACGTCGATATATTGAACCTCGCGGCCGATTTTTTCGAGATTGCCCATCGCCTTTTCTTCAATGGTCGAAAGGCCGCCCTCGATATTGCCCTTGGTCGGCTGGCTCTCCGAAAGGTCCGACGTCTTGAACTGTTCGATGACGTCATTCTGATAGGCCTCGAATGTCCTGAGGAACTTGTCGCCGATTTCCGGGCTGGCCGCACGCATTTTGCAGAGGTGCTCGGCGCCCGTCAGTTCCGAGGTCTCGCCGAACACCCCGTAAATCCCCTTCGGCATCAGCTTGTCATACATGTTTCCGACAGTCGGGTTGGCGCCGCAGCCGGAAGTCGTGTCGCTCTCCCCGCATTTGGTCGATATCCATAAATCGGCGATCGGGCACTCGACCCGATGCTGTTCGGAGACCAAATGGAGAAAGTCTTTCGCCTGGCGCGCCGCCTTGGCGATCGTGTTGATGTCGCCGGTCTGCTCGATCGAGAAGCCGGCTACCGGCTTGCCGGTCTTCGCAATACCGTCGACGACTTTCTTCGTCCAGCCGGGCTCGATCCCGATGACGACGCAGGCCGCGACATTAGGGTTCGCGCCGGTGCCGATGATGGTCCGGAAATGCAGATCGAGATCCTCGCCGAATTGCAGCCGGCCGTAAGCATGCGGCAGCGCCAGCGTCCCTTTTATGTTCGCGGCGACCGCCTCGCAGGCGGCGTTTGAAATATCGTCTACGGGCAGGATCACGACATGATTACGAACGCCGACCCGGCCATTTTCGCGGCGGTAGCCCCAGAAAGCTTCATTTTTCATCTGCAGCCCCTACCAGCGCTTCGTCTTGATGTTGTGAACGTGTACGTGCTCGCCCTTCTTGATGTCGGCAATCGCTTTTCCGATGTCTTCGCCATATTTGACGATGGTGTCGCCCTTCGAAAGATCCTTCAGCGCGATCTTGTGGCCGATCGGCGCCGCCTGTTTCGACGTCAGGCGGAAATCGGAATTGTCTTCGGTGACGACGCACAACATGTCGGTCGCGGCGGCGAGCCCCTCAACGACGACGACGCCGACATTGTCCTTTCGGCTGTGAACCAGCAATTGGGGAATAGACACGGGGGGTTGAACCCTTTCATGTAGCGGCGCCTTAAGCGCCGGCCGGGGACCGAAGTCTTCTATATAATACATTACAGCAAACGATAGACAATCTTGCAAGGTCATGGCTAAATCTGCCGATGACAATCGCCGCGAGATCGCCCGACCGCCCCGGCTTTCGCCCGTTATATCAACAGGTTCGCGAACTTCTCCTTGCGCGGATCGCAGCCGGGGTGTGGCGTCCCGCCGAATCCCTACCGAGTGAACAGACGCTCGCCGCCGAACTTGGCGTCAGCCACGGCACCGTCAGGAAGGCGCTCGATTCGCTCGCCGCCGACAATCTCGTCGAACGCCGGCAGGGCAAGGGCACCTATGTCGTCGAGCATACGCAGGAAAGCGCGCATTTCCGGTTCTTCAAGATCGCCTATCCGACCGGCGAACGCGCCATGCCGAGCTGCCGAAAGTCATCCATTTCGAGGCGCCCTGCAAAACTGGCCGAACGCGCGAAACTTGGCCTTTCGAGCAATCAAGAAGTCTTTCAGATCAAACGCGACCGCCATATCGACGGCGTCGTGTCCGTTCGCGAGACGATCATTGTTCCATTCGCGCTCTTTGAAAGTCTCGACAATCATGCGCCTCTGCCGAATACGCTTTACACGCTCTATCAGTCGAAGTTCGGCGTTTCGATCGTCTCAGCATCTGAACAGATCCAGGCGACGGCTGCCAACAAGGACGACGCCGCCGCGCTCGGGATCGACCCCGGCGATCCGATCCTGCAGATCGATCGCGTCGCCTATGACATCACCGGGCAGGCGATCGAACTTCGCCAAAGCCGCTTTCCGACTTCCAAATTCATTTATTCGGTCGAACTGCGATAACCCGCCCACACCGGTCGCGCCGCCAGCCGGCATCCTGTTGCCTATCTCTTATATAAGATATAAGTTTCATCGGTCGTCGGCGCGCCGCCGACGGCGATCCAGTCGGAGAAAAGCCATTGGCGCGGATCATGTGCGTCGGCCACGCGGTGCAGGATTACGTATTTTCGACCTCCGAACTTCCGTCGGGCGGTCGGAAATTCCGCGCCGCCGATTTTTCGTCGGCCGGCGGCGGCCCGGCGGCGACCGCCGCGGTTACAATCGCGAAAATGGGCGGAGAGGCGCATCTGATCGCGCGAGTCGGCGATGACGCGGTCGCCGACGCCATTATCGCGGAGCTTCAGTCATATGGCGTCGACTGCACACTTGTGCGGCGGTTCCCGGGACGCAAATCGTCTGTGTCATCGGTCATCGTCGATGATGACGGCGAGCGCATGATCGTCAATTACCGCGACGATTGGATGCCAGCTGATGCCGATTGGATAACGAATGATATCGCTGCGAAGGCCGACGCGGTTCTCGCCGATACGCGCTGGACCGAGGGCGCGGCGGCGGCGCTCGCCGTCG
>JBGSSK010000151.1:0-3959 GCA_041737095.1 Parvularculaceae bacterium
CTCCGGCGGCTGGCTCCGCGCGGTCGCGCCGCCGGAGGACGCCTCGCCCTATCGATGGAAAGACATGATTGCGCTGAGCCGCGGGGTCACCGCGGCCGCAATGCTGGCGTTTCCAGCGGCGGCGATCCTCTGGCGCATCACCGGGTCGCTCGCGGTGGCGCTGACGCCTGCTTTCGGGCTGATGATCGCCGGCTCACAGTTTCCTGTCATCGCCAATGTCCTCGGTCTCGGTGTCGGCGGTGCGATTTTCGCAGCGACGCTCATCCGGCCGCGCATCGTGCTTGGCGGACTCGCGGCGCTCTATGTCGTCGCCCTTGCGGCGACGCCGTTTGCGATGGCGCTGATCCCGGTCGAGGCCCTGTTTGATCAGGGCGCCATCGCGCCGGCGTCGTGGGAGCAGCGCCTCGTCATCTGGCGTGAAGCGAGCGTCACGGCGATCCGTGACTGCCTGCCATTCGGGTGCGGCGCCGATCACGCACGCGCGATCCATGGCGCAGGAGAGATGATCGAGGTGCCCGGTTCGCCGATCCCTTTGCCGCTGATGCCGGTGCATCCGCACAATTTATTCATCCAGGTCTGGCTTGAACTCGGTCTTCCGGGCGTCCTGCTTTTTGCGATCGCCCTGGTCGCCGGCGCGATCGCCATCCTGCGCAGTGATCTCGATCGCCGCACCCTGGCGGCGATCGCCGGCGTCGCAGGCTTTTCTTTCATTTCTGTAATGATCGAGATGAGTCTCTGGCAGGCGTGGCGGCTGGCGGTTATTGCACTTGCGGCATTCGGTTGTGCAGTGTCATATTCGATAAATAAATCGCAGCAATAAGAGAGCGTCTGTTTCAAACGCTTGCGATTGAGTACCGGGGGCTATTGTGTCGTCTGTCAGAGCTGACCCAGCGAAATCTGCGCCGACAATAACTGCAACTGCGCCGACAATAACTGCGATCGTCGTTTCCTATTTCACAGGTCCCGTGCTGGCGCGATGCCTCGATGCGCTCCGGCTGCAGGACGGTGTCCGTGAAATCATCCTTGTCGATAATGGCAATCCCGATGGCGCTATCGATGCGGCGATCGGGCCCGCCGACGACGGCCTGGCGATAAGGGTGATTTCAGGCCACGGCAATGTCGGTTTCGCCGCGGCCTGCAATATCGGCGCGCGCGATGCGACCGGCGCGTTGCTGCTTTTCGTCAATCCCGATGCGATCCTGCCGCCAGGCGGCGCTGCGCGCCTTGCCGAGCATGGCGCTTTGCGGTCATCGCCTTGGCTCATCGGCGCCAAGATCATCGATCCCGACGGCGCCGAGCAGCGCGGCTCTCGCCGGGCGACGCTGACGCCCTGGCGCGCCTTTGTCGAGGCGACGAATCTCTATCGCTTTGCGCCGCATCACCCGTATTTCCGGCGCTTCAATCTGCATGGCGATCCTTGTCCGGTCGACGTGACGCCGGTCCCGGTGATATCGGGCGCCTGTTTCCTGACGCCGGCGAGCGACTATTGGTCGATCGGCGGCATGGACGAGCAATATTTCCTGCATGTCGAGGATGTCGATTTCTGCCTGCGCTTCGCCGATGCGGGCGGCGGCGTCTATTTCGATCCGACCGTTTCGGTGCTGCACTTCAAGAGCTCAAGCGACATCGATCCGATCATCGTCGACATGCGCAAGACCGGCAGCATGCTGCGCTATTTCCGGGCTCATTTTTCAGAACCCTATCCGGCGCCGTTCCTGTGGCTGGTCGGCCTGCTTTTATGGACGCAGTTCGGGCTGAAATCAGCGGTGACTTTCGCGACCCGCATCCTGACGCCGGGCCGCGCGATATTCGGGCCCGCCGCCGCCTACCGGCCGCGCGCCTCCTCTCGCCAGAGCGCCGTCCGCTGAACGAAACGCTGGAGCGGCGTGCGCGACAACGTAAGCGGCTTCGCGCGATAACGCAGCGCTAGCGGTCCTTTTCGATTTTCGACAATTCGCGTTTCAGGTCGGCGAGCTCCGTCCTGAGTTTGCTCAACTCGCTGCTGTCATCGCCTGAAGCGGCGCCAGACGCGGCGCGCTGCGCCTGCTGGTAAAAGCCGCCCATCGGCGTGAACATCTTCATCGCCTGATCAAACAGCGCCATGTTCTGCCGCGCCATTTCCTCGAACATCTGAAAGCCCGGCGCCGCGCCGAACGTATCGCGCATGCGCGAGCGGAGCTTTTCCTGGTTGTTTGCGAAAGCATCCATGCTCATTTCGAGATAGGACGGGACGAAAGCTTGGAGATTGTCTCCGTAGAATTTGATCAGCTGCCGAAGGAACTGGATCGGCAACAGATTGTGCCCTTTGGTCTCTTCCTCGAAGATTATCTGCGTCAGCACCGAATGAGTGATTTCCTCGTTGGTCTTGGCGTCATAGACGACGAAATCCTGACCGGCCTTGACCATTTCGGCGAGGTAATCGAGCGTCACATAGGAACTGGTTGCAGTGTTGTAGAGCCGCCGGTTTGCATATTTCTTGATGACGACCGGATCGTCGGCGTTCCGCGCCTTCTTGCCGGTCTTGCCGCCTTGCTCGCCAGCCTCGCTCATCGCTTCGCTCCCGTTTTTTGCGCAGCATAAAAACTATGCTGCAACGCAACAATTTTGTGCGCTTGCTAATCCCCTCATAGCATGAAATTTAGGCGCGGCTATCCCGCCGCCGAGGAAGGCCTTTGTGGCGCAATTCCGGCGGCGCGCAATTTTCACCTTTCGTCGGCGGCCACGCCCGCCGGCGTCAAATCCAGGGTTCTTTAGGAGGAATTATGACCGGCGTTGTCATCGCATCAGCGGCCCGCACGGGCGTTGGATCATTCGGCGGAGGGTTGTCGACGGTTCCCGCCTCGGCGCTCGGGTCGACCGCCATCAAGGCGGCGATGGCGCGCGCGGGCGTCGCCGGGGAAGAGGTCGGCGAAGTGATCATGGGCCACGTACTGCAGGCTGCGCAGGGCCAGAACACGGCGCGTCAGGCCTCGATGGGGGCCGGCGTTCCGAAGGAATGCCCGGCGATGGCGATCAATCAGGTTTGCGGGTCGGGCCTGCGCGCGGTGGCGCTCGCAGCCCAAGCGATCAAGACAGGCGACGCCTCGATCGTCGTCGCCGGCGGCCATGAGAACATGTCGCTCGCGCCGCATGCGATGTTTCTGCGTACCGGAACCAAGATGGGCGACGTCTCGCAGGTCGACACCATGATCAAGGACGGCCTCTGGGACGTTTTCAACAATTACCATATGGGCCAGACGGCTGAGAACCTTGCGCAGAAATACCAGATCAGCCGCGAGGAGCAGGACGCCTTCGCGGTCGCCAGCCAGAACAAGGCCGAGGCGGCGAAGAAGGCCGGCAAGTTCAAGGACGAAATCACGCCGGTGACGATCAAGGGCCGCAAGGGCGACATCGTGTTCGAGGTCGATGAGTATATCCGCGATGGTGCGACGATCGACTCGGTCGCCGGGCTGAAGCCGGCTTTCGCCAAGGACGGCTCGGTGACGGCGGCCAACGCCTCCGGCCTCAATGACGGCGCCGCCGTCACCCTGCTGATGACCGCCGAGAACGCGGAAAAGCGCGGCATCGAGCCGCTGGCGCGGATCGTGAGCTATGCAACCGCCGGTGTCGACCCCAAGATCATGGGCGTCGGCCCGATCTACGCCTCGCGCAAGGCGCTGGCCAAGGCCGGCTGGAAGGTCGAGGACCTCGATCTGATCGAGGCCAACGAGGCCTTCGCCGCCCAGGCCTGCGCGGTGAACAAGGACATGGGCTGGGATCCGGCGATCGTGAACGTCAACGGCGGCGCGATCGCCATCGGACACCCGATCGGTGCCAGCGGCGCGCGGATCCTGAACACGTTGCTGCACGAGATGCAGCGCCGCGACGCCAAGAAGGGCCTTGCCACATTGTGCATCGGCGGTGGGATGGGCGTCGCCATGTGCATCGAACGCGCCTGAGATCCAAGGAAAATCGGGGCC
>JBGSSK010000317.1:0-5016 GCA_041737095.1 Parvularculaceae bacterium
AGCGCGCCGCCGGCGGCGAACGCCAGCGCGGCGCCGAAAAAAGCGGCCTTGATCGCCTGAAGCGGATGGTTCTGCATGCGGGCCCTCTTTTTTCTGATCAAGCTGATTTGTAGCAGGGCGGGAGCGGCGGCGC
Source organism: Parvularculaceae bacterium (assembly GCA_041737095.1). Taxonomy (GTDB): domain Bacteria; phylum Pseudomonadota; class Alphaproteobacteria; order Caulobacterales; family Parvularculaceae; genus Amphiplicatus. The sequence goes on from JBGSSK010000317.1 coordinate 134, forward strand.
GATCACAAGCCCTCGATCAGCCGCGTCCGGCGACGCCGCCCGCATGTTGCCCCGATGGGGCGCGCAGGCTAAGCGGTGGCGGCCAATTCCCGCCAACCGGAGCCCGCAATGAACATCCATGAATACCAGGCGAAAGAACTGCTGAAATCCTTCGGCGTCGCCGTGTCGAAGGGCGTCGCCGTCCTTGATGCGCAGGACGCGGAGGCGGCGGCGCGAACGCTCCCGGGCCCCCTCTATGTCGTCAAGGCGCAGATCCACGCCGGCGGGCGCGGCAAGGGCAAGTTCAAGGAAGCGTCGGCGGGCGAAAAAGGCGGCGTGCGCCTCGCGAAGTCGCCGGCGGAAGCGGCGGAATTCGCAAAGCAGATGCTCGGCGCGACGCTGGTCACGAAACAGACGGGCGAGGCTGGCAAGCAGGTGAACCGCCTCTACATCGAAGACGGCAGCGACATTGCGCGCGAGCTTTACCTCTCGCTGCTCGTCGATCGCGCGACAGCGCGCGCGGCGTTCATCGTGTCAACCGAAGGCGGCGTCAATATCGAGGAAGTCGCCGAGGAGACGCCGGAAAAAATCTTCACCGTGCATGTCGACCCCGCGACCGGGATCATGCCGCATCACGGACGGCGCATCGCGCACGCGCTCGATCTTTCGGGCGACCTCGGCAAGCAATGCGGCAAGCTCGTCGCGCAGCTTTACAAGGCGTTCGTCGAGAAGGACATGGCGATGCTGGAGATCAACCCGCTGATCGTCACGAAAGACGGCGAGCTCCGCGTTCTCGACGCCAAGGTCGGCTTTGACGACAACGCGCTTTTCCGCCGCCCCGATATCGTCGCGCTGCGCGACGAGACCGAGGAAGACCCCTATGAGCGGAAGGCGAAGGAATTCGACCTCTCCTACGTGAAGCTCGACGGCTCGATCGGCTGCATGGTGAACGGCGCCGGCCTCGCGATGTCGACGATGGACATCATTAAGCATTACGGCGCCGAGCCCGCGAACTTTCTCGACGTCGGCGGCGGCGCGACAAAGGAGAAGGTGACCGAAGCCTTCAAGATCATCACCTCCGACCCCAACGTCAAAGGCATCCTGGTCAACATCTTCGGCGGCATCATGCGCTGCGACACCATCGCGGAGGGCATCATCGCGGCGGTGAACGCCGTCGGCCTGAAAGTGCCGCTGGTCGTCCGGCTTGAAGGGACGAATGTCCAAAAGGGGAAGAAGATATTGTCGGAGAGCGGATTGGCGATCACCCCGGCGGATGATCTGGAGGACGCGGCGGCGAAGATCGTGAAGGCGGTGGGGTAGGGCGTGGACGCGCTCGCCAAACATACGGCGAAGTTTGTCGAGGATCACTCAGGCAGAGCAGCATTTGCCGAAGCGACTAACCTTTTGGGGTGCGCGCTTCGGCACCCTGAAGGATTTCACTTTCGAGGATTTCTTGGAGAACACACATTATCAACTGCATTGCGTTTTGCTGTCCAATGCAGGCGATGGATCAAACTCAAGAAACTATCGAGCGCAAATTTAGTTTGTGCGTTGGAATTCGAAAAGGATGAAGAGCTTCCAGAGCTGCCACCTTGCGCCTCCACGCTAAAGCGCGCGCTGGACCAAATCATTCACAGCGAGCATGTGTTGATTACCGACGCCACGGCGAGATTGGTTGGCAAGAAAGCCAACAAGTGGACTGCCCTCCAACGAAAATACTATTCGGAGGGATCTCAGGCGGTCCTATTGCTGGCTGAAACTGATGACAATGCCTTGATAACAATTCCGTTGATCGTGCTTCTTGATGCATATTTTCCACTTTTGCAGTCGCAGTCGCGAACCAACGATAACAAGCTACCGAAATCTTGACTCTTGGCGTGCCGCACATAATATGTGCGCATGAAAAACCTGACCCTCCGGATTGACGAAAAGGTGCTGGCGGCGGCGCGGAAGGAAGCGGCGCTGCGCGGGACGACCGTCGCCAAAGTCGTGCGGGAATATTTGACTGCTTACGCCGTCGCGCATCTGCCGGCCTCGGCGGCGGCGGCGAAACGCGCGCGGCCTTCCGGCGAGCAAGCCGCCGACGCTCCAGGCTTCGCCGAGCCGAGCCATTCATACGAGGATCAGGCGGCGCTCCCAGAATCCGCCGCGCACCCGCCGACGCTTGTGGAAATGACGACCGTCACCGGCGCGCCGCCGGTTCCGGGTCATGACGCGTGGTTCCGGCGGCAGGTTCAAAAAGCTCTCGACGACAAAAAGGCTGGCAAGTCGGACTACGTCGATTTCGACGCCGTCGCGGCGAAGTTCGGATTTAATGCACGTTAGATTTTCGCGCCGCGCGCGAGGCGATTTGCAGTCAATCTCCGACTATATTGCCGAGCAAAACCCCCGTGCGGCGGAACGCGCGATCGACAATATCCTTCTTGCGATTCTGCAACTCGAATCGTTTCCATTTCTCGGACGGCCCGGCCGCGTGGGTGGAACGCGCGAACTCGTGACGCGCGCACTGCCGGTCATTGTGGTCTATGAGATTGCGGACGATTATCACATAAATATCGAACGCGTGCTGCACGCCAAGCGCCAATGGCCGCCAGAGGATGACGCATGACCACCCGCGCCGACTTCACTTTCCTTCATCCCCTTCGCGTCCGCTGGTCGGAGTGCGACGGGCAGGGGATCGTCTTCAACGTCAATTATCTTCTCTATTACGACATCGCGATCTGGGAATGGACGCGGGCGCTCGGCTATCCGACATGGGATGTCGCGCCGGAATTCGTCACGGCGCATGTCTCCTCCGATTTCAAGGGCTCGGCGGTCTTCGACGACATGATCGATGTCGGCGTCCGCGCGGCGCGGCTCGGAACCAAATCGCTGGAGGTCAGGGCCGCGGTTTTCCGGGGCGACGAACTCCTCAATACCGGCAAGATCGTCTATGTTCACGTCAAGAAGGGAACGCGCGAGACCGCGCCGCTCGACGCCGGCTTCATCGAGCGCGTGACGGCGTTTGAAAAAACTGCGCCGCCCGGGAGGGGCCCGGGCGGCGCGACGCATCCGCGAAGCTGAGGGGAGTGCGGAATTCGGTTGGTCGCCGGATTCTTACGACGCCCAGTAACGATCGACCTTGTAATAGTCATAGGCGGCGTTGCGCGGGCCATAGCCGTCTTTCTCGGTCAATTCCTTGAGCGAGTGCGCGGGGCCTTTGGTCAGTTGTTCCTTGGTGAAGGGAACGACATAGCCGTCTTTTTCTTCATTGTAATCGAGGCTGGCCCAGGGGATCGGATGATATTTTTCGCCGATGCCGAGGAATCCGCCGAAGCCGACGACGCCATACATGACATTGTTCGACTTCTTGTCGAGCATGATGTCTTCGACCCGCCCGATCTTGTCGCCCGTCGTGTTGAAAACCGATGCGCCGATGACATGTTTGGCGCCGATGGCGCTTGTATGACCGGAATCTGTCGTCATGAAAAATCTCCTGTTGCTACGACCATTCGAACAGTCGCAGCGGCGGTTCGTTCCGCGCCGTCGTCCGCTTTTCTTTTCGTATGGTCGTGGCTCATCAGACGTTTCGGCCATCAGCGTCCGCCGCACCGCCCTGCGGCGCGGTCGCCTGCGCGTCGAATGGCCGTTTCCAGCCGTTCCGATCGAAACTTCGCCAGAACAGGGGTGACACCGGCGGCGCTTTCGCCGATCCTGCGCCGGCCGCGACGCTGACCGGGAAATTCGCAAGGATGATCAAAAAACTCGACATCCCCGCCGCTTTCGACCGCATCCCGGAGCCCTGGTCGCCGCATATTGCGGCGCGGGTCAATTCGCAGGAAGTCCGGCTCGCGAAAATCGAGGGCGCCTTCGACTGGCATCATCATGACGGCGTCGATGAATTGTTTTTTGTCGTCAAGGGGCGCTTCATCTTGCGCTTCCGCGATCATGATATCGCGATGGAGGAAGGCGACATGATCGTCGTCCCCGCGAATGTCGAGCACATGCCGGTCGCCGACGCGGAATGCTGGGTCATGCTGATCGAGGACGCGGGAACGCTGAACACCGGCGAGAAAGTCACAGCGCGAACAAAGACGGATCTGCCTGTGCTGTGAGGCGACAGCGAGGGCCTGGTGCAACGCCGGTCAACGATAGGGGAGAAAGTCCATGCGCCCGCTGATTCTCGTCACTTTGTTGCTGGCGGTCGCCGCCTGTGCGCGGCGCGATGCGCCGCCGCTGCTGGCGCTTGTCGACTGCGCAATTGACGGCGCCGAAGAAAAGGCGAAATGCGGCGTCCTCGAGGTTCCTGAAAACTGGGACAAGCCGCAGGGCCGGAAGATTTCACTCAACGTGATCGTCGTCCCGGCGGCGAAGGCGACAGGGCGGGCGCCGTTGTTCGACCTTGCGGGCGGGCCGGGCGTCGCGGCAACGGAGGGCGCAGGCTATTTCCTGACTGACGGCGCCGCCAATCGTGCGGAGCGCGATGTCGTCCTCGTTGATCAGCGGGGAACAGGCGCATCGGCGCCGCTGCGCTGCCCGACGCTTGAACAGGCTTCGCCGCTGTCGCGCATGTATCCCCCGGACGAAGTCCGCGCCTGTCGCGACGCGCTGTCGAAGGATCATGATCTTCGTCAGTATACGACGCTCGCGGCGGCGAGGGACCTTGATGCGGTGCGGGCGGCGCTTGGCGCTGAGAAAGTGGATATTTTCGGGCTTTCATACGGAACGAAACTCGCACAAGCGTATATCCGCGAATATCCGGGGCGCGTACGCTCGGCGATGATGATGGGCGCGGCGCCGCTGGATTTGCGAACGCCGCTCCAACATGCCCGCAATGGCGAGACAGCGCTTCGCGCGATCTTCACCGATTGCGCCGCGGATGCGGCGTGCGCGGCTGCGTACCCCGCGCTTGACGCGGACCTTGC
>JBGSSK010000323.1:0-3776 GCA_041737095.1 Parvularculaceae bacterium
CGGCCCCGTCCGCGACGACCCGGACGGCGATGAAGGGAACGCCCGCCTTTGCGGCGGCGCGCGCCGCGCCATGGCTTTCCATGTCGACGGTTTCGGCGGCGTAACGCTGGAACAGCGTCTTCTTGGTTTCGACTGACGCGACAATCTCGTCCGATCCGAAAATCGCGACATGACGCGGCGCGAATTTATCGGCGGCGGCGGCGAGGCGCGCATCGGCGATAACGATATCGCCCTGCGCCGAGACGACCCGTTCGCCAAGCACGACATCGCCGCTTTTCAGCGCCGGGTCGAGGCCGCCGCAGAGCCCGGCGCTGACGATCGCTGCAGCGCCCTCGTCGACGAATTGCTGCGCGATCGCCTCGGCGCGGTCGGCGTTGGCGCCGGAAACCCCGATCCTGACGGATGCCGCATCGACGCCCGCATCCTTCATGCTGACGCGCACCGCTTCCGCCTCGGATTTCAGCCCGCAGACAATTCCGATAAATCCGCTCACTTTGTCCTCCGGCGTTGCAAGACGATCGCCGCCGCGCGATCGCCCGATCTGATCGAGCCTTCAATGGTGGCCGGGACTTTCGTATCGGTGTGATCGCCGGCGAGCGTCAAGTTCCGCCAACGCGTATCGGGTTTCAGCCGCTTGGCGACCGACTGCGGCGACTGGTCGGGCGTCGCGCGGCGCTCGCGGATCACGCGCACCGCTTCATAAGGCATATCGGCAAGATCGAGCGCGATCTGCGTCTCGCGCCACATGTCGTCGGCCGCCTGCCTGTTCGGAATCTCGTCCATGCCGATCGCATGGCTCGCCGAGACGGTGAGCGAGACGACATCGTCGCGGACGAACGCCCATTGTGCGTCGGACGAGATCATGCCGATGAAGGGTGAGTCGCCAAGCGGCGTTGCGGGAACGGGATTTAGGGTTCGGTAATGCACATTGAGGATCGAGGCGCTGTCATCCGGCGGATCGACTTCGGGAACGATCTGTTTGAGGCGCGAAGGCGGAATCGCCAGGATGACGTCATCGCCTTCGCGCACCGCGATCTTTTCCTCGCCAAAGTCGAGCGCCGCGACGCGTCCCTCGCGGTGCTCCGCGGCGCGCAGGCGCGCATTGAACCGGATATCCGCGCCCAGCGCCCTGAGGCGTCCGATCGCTGGATCGACAAAGGCCGGCCCGAGCCCCTTTTTCGCGGCGAGCGGCCGCGACGCCTTGCCGCCGAGCAGGAATGTTTCGCGAATGACCGACCACAGCAGCCGCGCCTGCCCGATCTGCGGCGTCGTGTTGAGGACGGCGAGCGTCAGCGGCTCCCAGAACGTCCTGTAAAGCGGTCCATCCTGATCGACGATGTCTGCGACAGTCTTGCTCTCGTCCGCGAAGGCAATGCCGGCGGCTTTCACATAATCGATGAGACGCGTTCCGGGCACGCGCGATCCCGGATCGAAGACCCAGAACGGAATGGGGCCGTCATTGATGCGCACACGCCAGCGCGCGCCCGACCTGATGTCGACGAAGGGATAGGCGGCGTCAGCGGGGCCGGTCAGCGCGTCGTCGGATCCGATCCGCTTCAGGTAGTCGAGCGCCGCATGATTGCCCGACATGATCAGGTGATTGCCGTTGTCGATTTCGCGCTCGAGCGTCCGGTCGAAAAACGTCCGGCACCGCCCGCCGGCGTGACCGGCTGATTCGTGCACCGTCACCTTCACGCCGGCGTCTGCAAGACGCACGGCGGCGGCGAGACCGGAAAGCCCGGCGCCGATGATATGGACGCGTCCCGTCATTCCCCTCTCCCCCCTGGAGAGGGGGCTGGAGTGAAGGTCCCGAACGCGTCGAAAAATGTCATCGCGCGCGCCCCGGCGGCGTCAGCGCGTAGCGCGCGGCGATCAGCAGTTTCTCGGCCTTGCCGATCGTCAGCGGGCTGCCGATCCTGTGCCAGCCGCGCGCTTCGAGTTTCTTCAGATACGCCTCATAGACGCCCATCATCAAGAGCGCGGGGCGGACCGTACGCCAGTCGAGATCGCGGAGCGCCGCGCGCGCGTCGGCGAATTTCTGTTTCGCAAGGGCGCCGAGATCGGCGGCCGTCTCCGCAAGCCCTTGAGCGCCAAGGATGCGCGCCGGGTCCTTCGGCGCGCCGTATTTCTCCAGAAGCTCCGCCGGCAGATAGAGCCGGCCGATCGCCGCATCGTCGGCGACATCGCGCAGGATGTTCGTCAGCTGCAAGGCGTCGCCGAGCGCCAGCGCAAAACGATCCGACACCTCGCCTGCTGGCGCGCCGAACACCGGCATCGACAACAGGCCGACCGCGCCGGCGACTCGGCGGGTGTAGGAAAGCAATGCCTCCATGGAGGGCGCGACGATCGGGCCCTTCGCGTCCATCTCCATCCCTTCGATCATCATCAGGAATTCCTGCTTCGGCAGGGCGAAGGCGCGGACCGGATCGACGAGCGCCATGCCGGCTGCGAATTGCGGGCGACCCTCAAAGAGACGGTCGATCTCGGCGCGCCATTCGGCAAGGCGCGCAAGCCGCTCCTCGCGCGCAAGACCGTCATCATCGGCGATATCGTCAACTTCGCGGCAGAACGCATAGATCGCGTGCATGCCCCCGCGGCGCCTTTTCGGCAGGATCGCCATGCCCGCCGCGAACGACGTGCCCGAACGCTTGACCGTCGCCTCGGCGTGCTGGCGCGCAGCGTTGATGTCGAGCGGCGCGGCGGTCACGCCCCTCTCCCCGCGCCGAAAAATCCGGTCACCGCGCCGGCGATTCCGGCGATGGCGAAGTCCGGTTTCCTGAGCGCGACGCGGCCGCTCAGCGGATCGCCCTTGCGAAGGAGTTCGATGAGGCGGCCGCCAAGCCGCACGATGATCGCCGATTCCATCGCGAGATGACGGCACTTCAGCGCAAATGGCAGCCGGCGTGCGTCGACCATCAGCGCGTCGCAGCCGTCAAGCATGCGGTCGATGACGCGGCGCAAGGCGGGGGAGCATGACGCAGCGTCGAGGTCCTCGACCGCGCCGCCTTCTTCCTCAAGCCAGCGATCGATGATGTAGACGCGATCAAGGCTGAGCTTGTCGTCGGCGCAATCCTGCAAATGGTTGACGATCTGCAGGACGGTGCACAGCGCATCGGAATAGCGGTATCCGGATTTGTCCTCGCCGTGGAGATCGAGGAGGTATCGGCCGACCGGGTTGGCGGATTTCTCGCAATAGCCGACGACCTCTTCCCACGAATGATAGCGCAGCTTTTCGCAGTCCTGCACGAAGGCGGCGACAAGATCGGAGCCGTGGACGGTCGGCACGCCCGTCGCGCGCATGCTCTCGCGCAACCGATGGGCCTTTTCGAAATCCGGCCCGAAGCCCGCCTCTCCGCGCAATGCCGCGTCGAACGCCTTCAGCCGCCGGATCTTCTCGGCCGGGTCGAGCGCCGCGTCATCGGCGATGTCGTCGATCGCCCGGGCGAACGCGTAATAGGTCGCGACATGCGGGCGAAGCCGCTTCGGCAACAGGAAAGAGCCGACGGGAAAATTCTCGTCGGCCGCGCCCTTGCCGGACGGGGCTTCAACGGCGCTGACGCTGCGATTGTCGGCGGTGACGCGCATCGGGTCTTTCGTCATGGTTCGGGCGTGGTGTAGGGGGTTTTCGGGCTGCTGAAAACCGCCGCGGAAGGCCGTTCGGGAAAGGCGCGAGGGACCGCTGTCAAAACCATGATTCTCCTGGTTCTTTCGTTTCTATCCTTAGTCGTGTGGGCGACGATCGCCGGGACCCGGGTCAAAGCGTTCAGGGCGCCGCC
>JBGSSK010000344.1:0-4737 GCA_041737095.1 Parvularculaceae bacterium
GTAATCGCTTCATCGGCGCTCGGCCGGTTCGCCGGCGAGATCACGGCGATCGGCGCAGTGTCGCGCTTCGCCGTCAAGGCGGACCGGGCCGGGGCAGTCACGGCTTTTTGAGTGCGATCGAACTGATTGACCGGCGCCGCCGCGACCGCCTCGTCGACGCCCGAATCGACATACCAGCGCAAAAGCGCCCGCGCGGCTGCTGTCCGATCGCCTTCCTGCATCAGATACTCGCAACACAATGAGGGCGCGACGTCAAACGCTGATCGCAAACAGGCATTGCGACGCGAAATAAAGCGGCAAACCCCAGACCCGATTTGCAAAGCCCGCCGCCCCGAAGCGGTCCCGCGCGACGGAAATATCCGAAAGGGCGAATCCGACGGCGGCGGCGATCAGCGCGGCGCTGGTCCCGGAGGGGGCGGCCGATCCGTGGGCGACGCTGGCGACGACCATCGCTCCGATGATGGCGGCGTAAAGGGCGACCGGGACAAGAAGCTCGCGAAGGCCCCGTCGAAGCCGAAATATCAGCGCGACGGCGACGGCGCCGAACAGCAGGGCCGTCGCGGCGACCGCGAAATCGATCGCGACGCCGCCTCGCAGGAAGGCGGCGAAATAGGCGAGATGGCCGGCGGCGAAAGCCGCCATGCCAGCGAGGAAATGGCCGCGTCCCTTCGGGATCAGCAGCACGTCGCCGGCTGCGCACAGCGCAAGGCCAACCAGGATGGTCCGTCCGAACGCCGTCTGCGCCGCGCCGCTGCTGACCGCCAACATGACAAATAGCAGCGCCGCGGCCGGTTTGAACACCCAGCGCAGCCGGGTCCGTTCGCCGCTCTCGGCGTATAATAGTCCTCCGACTGCGAGCGCCATGGCGGCGAGAATGATCGACTGCTGCATGGCGCCTCCGGGCGCGGTCGGCGATGGTGCGATAGTGAATTGGCATTTGCCGGTGAATTTTGCCAAAAGCAAAGCATGCCTGGGGCTTGGTTATGAGCGGCCGGCGAACGGAGGAACGGACAAGCATGGCTGTAGAGGCCCCAGAGCGTGAGAGCATGGAATTCGATGTCGTGATTGTCGGCGCTGGGCCAGCCGGCCTTGCGGCGGCGATCCGCCTGAAGCAGCGCGCCGCCGAGGCCGGATCCGAGATTTCCGTCGTCCTCGTTGAAAAGGGGTCGGAAGTCGGCGCCCATATTCTATCCGGCGCCGTGCTCGATCCCTCAGGGCTTGATGCTCTGATCCCGGACTGGCGCGCCATGGATTCGCCGGTCAAAGTCGCCGTGACCTCGGAGACATTCAAGCTGATGGGCTCATCCGGCTCAATCAACCTGCCGGTTTTCGCGATGCCGCCGATGGTGAAAAACCACGGCAATTATATTGTCTCGATGGGCAATGTCTGTCGGTGGCTTGGCGAGCAGGCGGAAGCGCACGGCGTTGAAATCTATCCCGGCATGGCAGCGTCGAAGCCGCTCTATCGGGCTGACGGATCGCTCCGCGGCGTTGTCGTCGGCGAGGTCGGCATCGGCAAGGACGGCGCGCCGACCGACCATTACGAGCCGGGGATGGAGCTGTGCGGCAAATATGTGCTGATCGCCGAGGGCGCGCGCGGCTCGCTCGCCAAACACCTGACCGAACGGTTCGGCCTCGACGCAGGCCGCGATCCCCAAAAATACGGCATCGGCCTCAAGGAGCTATGGGAGATTAATCCCGACAAAGCGCGGCCTGGTCACGTCCAGCACAGTTTCGGGTGGCCGCTGACAAACGACGTCGGCGGCGGATCTTTCATTTATCACTATGACGACAACACGATCGCACTCGGGTTTGTCGTACATCTGAATTACAAGAACCCTTATCTATATCCGTATGCGGAGTTCCAGAAATTCAAGACGCACCCTGAAATCGCCAGCCTCCTGGAAGGAGGCAAGCGCATCGCCTATGGCTCGCGGGCGATCACTGAAGGCGGTTATCAATCCGTGCCGAGGCTGGCCTTTCCGGGCGGCGCCCTCGTCGGCTGCGCTGCGGGCTTCGTCAATGTTCCAAGAATCAAGGGCAATCACAATGCAATGCTGACCGGCTTGATGGCCGCGGACGCCGCCTTCGATGCGATCGCCGCCGGCCGGCAGGGCGATGCGCTGGAGGCGTATCAGGAGGCCTATGATGCGTCTCCGGTCAAAAAGGAGCTAAAGAAAGCGCGCAACGCCAAGCCGCTCTGGTCCGGATTCGGGACGCTTTTCGGCGGCATCGCGCTATCCGGGTTCGATCTGTGGACCAACACGATCATTCCGGGATTTTCGATTTTTGGCACGCTGAAGCATGGCAAGTCCGACGCTGAAGCGACCGAGAGCGCCGAACGCCACAAGCCGATCGATTATCCGCGCGTCGACGGCGTCCTGACTTTCGATCGCCTGACCAATGTTTCATTTTCAGGGGTCAATCACGAAGAAAACCAGCCGGCGCATCTGAAGCTTAAGGACCCGTCAATCCCGATCGCCGTAAACCTGCCTCGCTATGCCGAACCGGCGCAGCGCTATTGCCCGGCCGGCGTCTATGAAGTGCTGATGGAAGACGGCGGCGGCGATCCGCGGTTTCAGATCAATGCCCAGAACTGCGTCCACTGCAAAACATGCGATATCAAGGATCCTTCGCAGAACATCGAATGGACGACGCCCGAGGGCGGCGGGGGTCCCAATTACCCGAACATGTAAACGGCTTTCGAGGAGCGCTGCGTTGATCAATCGGATCTTTCTGGCCGCCGGCGCAGCGATGACGCTCGCCGCCTGCGCGACCCCGGCGCCGTCGTCGACGACTGCCGGTCATTATCTTTCCGGCAAACTTGCGGCCGGCCTTAATGACATCGACGCGGCTGCGAAAAATTTCGCCGCCGCCGTCGCCGAAAATCCAGGCGACGAGGATATTGTTCGAAACGCCTTTCTCTTTCACCTCGCCAAAGGCGAAATCGAGGCCGCGGCGCTCTATGCGCCGCCGCTCGCCGGCGGCGAGGAGCCAGACGGCCTTGCGCAATTCGTATTGGCGACGGTGAAACTGAAAGCGGGCGATCTCCAGGATGCGCGATCGCTGTTAAATCAAGAGTACGCCGAGCCATTCACCAAATCGATCGCGTTCTTCGCCGAAGGCTGGATCGAGGCCGAACTCGCCGGGCCTGCCGCCGGAATCGCCGCATTCGATCTCGGCAAGGACGTTTTCACAGGGTTCAATCCGACTTTCAAGGCGATCCTCCTTGAGGAAAAAGGTGAAATCGACGCCGCGCGCCAGTTTCATGAATTGTCCGTATCGGCTTTCGGCGGCCCGATCGGCCGCGAGGCCTATGGCGCATTCCTCGAGCGCCACGGACCGGAGGCGGCGGCGCGCGATTACTATGCGGCGCTCGCGAAGGATCCCGGCGTGCCGCGGCGCCTCGCTCGCGCCGCAATGTCGCGGATCAGCCGGGGCGCGGCGTCAAGGGCGTATACGGACGTTTCCGCAGCGGAAGGCGCAGCGATCGGCCTTTACCTCTTCGCCGGCAATCTTATTCAGCAATCCGCGGATGAGTTGCAGCGCGCCGCCGAAGCGGGGTTCAGGGTCAGCGAACGTCCGTTCAATTTGCCGCTCGCCCTGACCCAGATCGCGGTTTATCTCGATCCGGACCTCGCTGACGGCTGGCGCCTCGTTGGATCGATCAACAACATATATGGCAATTTCGATGCGGCGCGGTCGGCATTTGCGAAGGTTCCGTCCGGCTCGGCGCAGTTCGAGCAGGCGCAAATCGAAATCGCCAACAGCTACGAAGCGCAAGGCCGGACGGACGAAGCGATTGCGGTTCTGAAGGGTGCGATACGCCGCGATAGAGACGCCCACGATGCAAGGCTGACGCTTGCGGGTCTCTACGCCGGCAACGACCGTCATGAGGACGCCGTCAAAACCGCCGCCGCCGCAATAGCAGCCCTTGGCGATAACCCGCCGGAAGATTCGTGGCGCCTCTATGTGACGCGCGCCGCATCGCTCATCGAACTCGACCAGTTCGAAAAAGCGGAAGACGATCTCAAACGCGCTGTCGCCGTCGCGCCGGAAGAGCCGGTCGCGCTCAATTATCTCGGCTACAGTTGGGTCGAGCGCGGCGTCAATCTCGAAGAGGCATTCGGGCTTATCGAGAAAGCCGTGGAACTTCGGCCGCGGTCCGGCGCGATCATCGACAGTCTTGGCTGGGCGCATTACCAGCGCGGCGACTTCGAAGCGGCGCTGCCGCATCTTGAGAAGGCCGCGTCGCTCGAACCGGCTGATCCGACGGTCACGGATCACCTTGGCGATCTTTACTGGCGCCTTGGCCGCAAAGTCGAAGCGCGGTTCCAGTGGACGCGGGCGCTCGAGCTTGAGCCGACCGATCGCGTTCGCATTGAGATCGAAGAAAAACTCAAGCGCGGGCTTCCGGCCGCGTCGCCAAAGGCCAAAGCCAATCCATGATCGCCGAAGTCGCGCCGGCCAAGATCAATCTCTACCTGCATGTCGGAGGGGTCCGCCGCGACGGGCTGCATGACCTTGAAAGCCTCTTCGTCTTCGCCGCCGCTGGTGATCTTGTCGTCGCCGAAGCATCGCCAGACCTGTCGCTTGAGATCACCGGGCCGTTCGCCGGGCCGCTCCGCCGCGAACCAGTCGAAAAAAATCTCGTTTTGCGCGCCGCCCAAATCCTGCGCGCCGAGACCAAAAGCGCTTTGGGCGCGCGATTACGGCTCGACAAGCGGCTGCCGATCG
>JBGSSK010000350.1:0-2278 GCA_041737095.1 Parvularculaceae bacterium
AAGCCCTTGCCGCAAGGCCGCGACGATCCGCCGGGCCGCCGCGCAGTTCCTCGCGGAGGAAGGCGCCGACTCGCTGCGCGCGGTCGAGCTTTGCGCGCAGCACCCCGGAAAGATGTGGATCGTCCGTGGACGGCGGATGCATCCTTTCTCGCCGATGACGCCGGATGGGCTGACGCCCTATCATTCGACGCAATACGCGGCGCTGCCGAAAGTCCACGTCCAGAACGCCAGTCTCGAAATCGCCTGGAGCCGCGTCGCGCTCGAAGGCGGGACGATCGCCGGCGAGGTGCTGACGCCGTTCCTCACCGAGGGCGATGAAGGCCTCGACGTCAACAGCCCGCGCGACTGGCGGCTCCTTGAGATGATGATCGCCGACGGCGAGGCGACCCTGCCGCCGGTCGACGCGGCGCCCGCTCCTCATTAACTCCACACTCCGAAAGGCCGACCCATGGGCGATCTTGTCACCGAAGCCGTATCCGGCACGCTCTATTACGCGGAAAAGCCCGCCTTCGACCGCATCGTTGCGGCGAACGCCGAGCCACGCGCGCGCGCGGCGCTTTTCGCCGATCTTGCGCGTCTCAACACACTCTACATGATCGCGAACGCCGGCTCGGGCCATATCGGCTCGAGTTTTTCGAGCATGGACATTGTGAGCTGGCTTTATCTGTCCGGCATGAAGCCCGGCGACGTCTATTTCTCGTCGAAGGGTCATGACGCGCCGGGGCTTTACGCCGTCCTGACCGCGCTCGGCGTGTTGCCGCTCGACAAGATCCATCGGCTGCGCCGGCTCGGCGGCCTTCCCGGCCACCCGGATGTCGGCGTTCCTGGCATGGCGACCAATACCGGCTCGCTCGGCATGGGCGTCTCGAAGGCGAAGGGCATGGCCTTCGCGCAGCGCCTCAAGGGCGGCGACGACCGCTTTTTCGTAATGACCGGAGACGGCGAATTGCAGGAAGGGCAGATCTGGGAATCGCTGATTTCCGCAGCGAACCACGAATACGCCGAGATCACGATGATCGTCGATCACAACAAGATCCAGTCGGATTATTCCGTCGAAAGAACCTCGAGCCTCGGCGATCTGGGAGCGAAGTTCGCCGCTTTCGGCTGGCATGTGCAGTCGGTCGACGGCCATGACATCGCCGCCGTCGAAAAAGCGCTCGACGCCGCCGCGGCCGACAAAAAGCGGCCAAGCGTCATCATCGCGCATACGATCAAGGGCAAGGGCGTCGCGTTCATGGAGGGCGTGTCGATCGACAGCGATGTCGAGCGCTTCCAGTTCCATTCTGGCGCACCTAAGGCGGAAGATTACACCAGGGCCGCGCAGGAACTGATCGACCGCATCAATGCAGGCGCCGAGGCGATGGGTGTCGCCGCGCCCGAACTTGAGACCGTCGAGCGGCCCGCCGCGCCCGCAGCCGCCCCCGCCGAAAAACTTTTCCCCGCCTACACCGCCGCGCTTCTCGCCGCCGCGAACAGGAACCCGGCGCTGATCGCGCTCGACGCCGACCTCGTGCTCGACATGGGGCTGGAGCCGTTCCGCGACGCCTTCCCGAAGCGCTTTGTCGAATGCGGTATCGCCGAGATGGACATGGTCAGCCAGGCCGGCGGCATGGCGCTGAAGGGCCTCCTGCCGATCGTGCATTCGTTCTCGTGCTTCCTTGCGACCCGCCCGAACGAGCAAATCTACAACAACGCGACCGAGCACACCAAAATCGTCTATGTCGGCGGTCTGTCGGGCGTCCTTCCCGCCGGGCCCGGCCATTCGCATCAATCCGTGCGTGACATTTCCTGCGTCGGCTCGGTTCCCAATCTCGTCATGGTCGAGCCGGCGTCGCCCGCCGAAGTCGGACCGCTCTTCGAGTGGTGCGTCGAGGCGCATGACGGCCCGAGCTTCCTGCGTCTCGTGTCGATCCCCTACGCCGTCCGCCATGAAACACCGAAAGGCTGGCGCCCGGAGAAGGGGCGCGGCTACGTCGCCCGCAATGGCGAGGGCGCGGTGCTCATCGCCGCCGGTCTCGTCGCCTTGTCGGAAGCGATGGCCGCCGCAGAGAGGCTGGACGCGCGCGTCATCAACCTGCCGTTTCTCAATGTCATTGACGGCGCATGGCTCGCCGAGACCGTAAAGGGTGCGGCGGCGGTCGCCGTCGTCGACAATCATTATCGCCGCTTTGGACAGGGCGACGCGGTCGCCGCCGCGCTCGCTGAAGAAGGCGCGCTTTGCGGCGTCCGCTTTGCGCGAATCGGGCTTGACGCGACGCCGCCTTCCGGCGCGAACGCC
>JBGSSK010000445.1:0-23627 GCA_041737095.1 Parvularculaceae bacterium
CCGGCGAGCGCGGCAGCGACTGACCCGCCAAGCCGGTCCGCCGCCGGCCCCTGCCGGTCAAGCGACGCGATAAAGCGCTTTCGCGAGGCTCCAAGCAGGACCGGGACGCCTAGCGTTGAGAACCGTTCGAGATTGGCCAGCAAGGCCAGATTGTGCGCAAACGTCTTTCCGAAGCCGATCCCCGGGTCGACGATTATCCGCTTTCTGGCGATTCCGGCGCCTTCGCAGGCGGCGATTCTCGCCGCGAGATACGCGAGCACTTCGTTCACAACGTCCGAGTAGGAAGGATTATCCTGCATCGTTCTAGGGTCGCCGAGAGAATGCATGAGAACAACGCGGCAATCGAGCGATGCGGCGACATCAATGCTCGCCCGCGAATTCGTGAGCGCCGACACGTCGTTCCAAATCGACGCGCCAGCCTCGACCGCCGCACGGGCGACATCTGGCTTTCGGGTGTCGATTGAAATCGGGAGCGCGGTCTGTGCGACGAGGCCTTTGATGACAGGCAGCACGCGCGCCAACTCTGTTGGTTCGCTGATCGGTTCAGCGCCGGGGCGTGTCGATTCCCCGCCGACATCCAGAATCGCAGCGCCCTCCTCGATCAGATGCAGTCCGTGGTCGATCGCGTGTGCGGGATCAAGATAATCGCCGCCATCCGAGAATGAATCCGGCGTCACGTTGACGATGCCCATCAGCAGCGGCGTTCGAAATACTGTCATGGCTTCCGCGCTTTAGTGGTTTGCTCGCGCAGCGCCGTTTCGATGGCGGCTGCGGGCTTCCCAATCAGCCTGAAATTCAGCAGGATCAATAAAGCCTTCCTCTTCGCCTGCAACTGTGGGGAGTCGCTTTTCCTCCATACTGAAGTTCGAAGGATGACTGGCGAGCAAGGCTGTGGGCATCGGCGCAAGACGCAAGCAACACTGTCACGGTCATGCCGAACAATGCTTTCATTGGGTAATCACACCCGGCTTAAAAGTCGTTCGCTCATCCAGATAATGCGCGATCGCTTTTGCGGCGCGCTCGGCGGATGGCTCGCTGGTCAAGTCGAAAGTGTCAGCGAAATGCGAACGCTGTTTTTCCGCGAACGCACCGCGATCAGCAAGAGCACCCCGGATTGCAGGGCCGAACTCAGCCATCGTTTCCACCACGCACCCCAGATTCCATGCAGCAAAATCCTCGTCGTCCTGCCACTTATGCCTATTCGGATTGAGGAACACGCAAGGCCGCGGCTGCGCGATGAATTCCATAATCTGGCTCGACACGTCGCCGAGATAGAGATCGGCGGGAAGCGTATAGCTCATATCAAACAAACGCGTGGAATTTACGTCGATTAGAATATTGGACCGATTGAAAAATCGGGATGGTATCTTGCCTCGCGCGGCAATCCTAAAAGAAGACGATTCTATATGGTATCGCCGCTTGAAGAGCATGACATGCGGCGCAAAAATCAAGTTGAGGTCCGGGTTCGCCGCGAACCAGTCGAGGACATCAACGCCCATCTTGAACCACGACGAGAGATCGGGAGAAAAATGCGGGTTATAGACAATCGTCGGGTTGCGATTGTCAAAGAAATTCTTCGGCGGCGCTCGCAGTTGGACGGCGTCGAATTTCGGGTATCCGATGAACGAATACCGATTATGGTGGAGCGCGCCGACCTCATGAAGCCGCCGGACGAATTTGGGGCCCGGCAGGAGCAGCAAATCGAAATTGCGCAGGCTCGGGTGAAAACCCATGGCTCGATCACCAGCCCCGTGACGGCAGTGAATGAATTTTAGCGATGGCCCAATCAGGTTCTTAAGCAGAAGACACGTACGCTCCGGCGCAACCAGCGCATCCAGATCGCGGAACGCCTCAACATTGCAACGCAACCGTGCGAGCCTGCTTGCCGGCGCAATCGTGTCAACCGAACGCAATATGCTGCCGACTATCGGCGGCAGCGCCAGATCGACCAGCGCAACGCGCCCACGCCCAGGCGTCAGCCCGGCGTTGACCGCTTCGAGCATTGCTTCGCCGCCCACATAGGCGCGAACATCGTCCTCCTGCCGCATCGACGCATAGGCGTTGATGATCGGGAGCAGATGAAACGCCTGGTGCCCGGCGTCATGATTAAAAAGAAAGCCGACCTTCATGCAATCGAATGTCATTCCTCGGTCAGCGGTTCTCTCCCGCGGGGCGCGGGGCGGTCAAGCGCTCCGCACGCACTGGCTTATCAGGCGCCGGCCGGCCGCGGATTAAGGCCGGCGTCCGGGGTGGGTCTTGCGGAGAGGCCGGTCGACGGCACCGAAGCCGGCGGTGGGGTGTCGCCCTGATCATTGGGCTCCTTACGGACGATTTTCTCGCCGCGCAGGAGCGCGTTGATTTCTTCGCCAGTCAGCGTCTCGAACTCCAGCAGAGCTTGCGCCAGCTTCTCCCAATCGGCATTGCGCTCGGTCAGAACCTGGCGCGCGCGCTCATGGCCATCAGTGACAAAGCGACGGATTTCCTCCTCGATAATCTTCGCCGTGTCGCCGGAAATGGCCTTTGTCCGGGCGATTGACTGGCCGAGAAACACTTCGCCCTCGTCTTCGGCGTAAGCGATCGGCCCGAGCTTCTCGGAAAGTCCGTATTGCGTCACCATCGCCCGGGCGATTTTGGTCGCATGCTCGATGTCCGACTGGGCGCCGGATGTGACTTTCTCCTTGCCGAATTTAAGCTCCTCAGCGACGCGGCCGCCCATCGCCATGGCGATGCGGGCCTTCATCTGCTCGAAAGACATCGAGTAGCGGTCGCGCTCCGGCAGATACTGAACCATGCCAAGCGCACGGCCTCTCGGAATGATGGTCGCTTTGTGCACCGGGTCATTGCCCGGCACGGAAAGTCCGACCAGCGCATGGCCCGCCTCATGATAAGCGGTCAGCATCTTCTCTTCTTCGGTCATCGCCATTGAACGCCGCTCAGCGCCCATAAGGACCTTGTCCTTGGCGTCGTCGAACTCCTTCGCCGTCACAAAGCGCTTGCCGCGTCGCGCCGCGAGCAACGCTGCTTCATTGACGATGTTGGCGAGATCCGCGCCGGAAAATCCAGGCGTTCCGCGCGCTACCGTGCGCAAGTTGACGTCCGGCGCCAGCGGCACTTTCTTAGCGTGGACATTCAAGATCTTCTCACGACCGACGACGTCGGGATTGGGCACGACGACCTGTCGATCAAAACGGCCAGGCCGCAGCAACGCTGGATCTAGCACGTCGGGTCGGTTTGTCGCAGCGATGAGGATGATGCCCTCGTTCGATTCAAAGCCGTCCATCTCGACCAGCAATTGGTTCAGCGTCTGCTCGCGTTCGTCATTGCCGCCGCCAAGGCCGGCGCCGCGATGCCTCCCGACCGCGTCAATTTCGTCGATAAAGATGATGCACGGCGCGTTTTTCTTTGCCTGATCGAACATGTCGCGGACGCGGCTGGCGCCGACGCCGACAAACATTTCGACAAAGTCGGAGCCGGAAATGGTGAAGAATGGGACATTCGCCTCGCCGGCGATCGCACGCGCCAGCAAGGTTTTTCCGGTGCCGGGAGGGCCGACCAGCAGCGCACCCTTCGGAATCTTGCCGCCGAGCCGCTGGAATTTCATCGGGTCCTTAAGATATTCAACGATTTCCTCGAGCTCTTCTTTCGCTTCGTCGATGCCTGCGACGTCGTCGAAAGTGACCCGGCCCTGCCGCTCCGTCAGCAACTTGGCTCGGCTTTTGCCAAAACCCATCGCTTTGCCGCCGGCGCCTTGCATCTGGCGCACGACGAAGAAGAAAAACGCGAGAAAAATCACGAACGGCAAGATGTTGAACAGCACCGAGAGGAGCAGCGGCAACTGCTCGACGGGCGTGATTTTCGTCTGTGCGCCCGCCTGATTGAGCTTGTCGGCGATAGCGACGCCTGACCCGTCCGGGATCGCCGTCACGAAAGCCTTGCCGTCTGCGAGCGTACCCTTGACGTTGCCTTTGTCGATTTCGGCGGCCTTGACGTCGCCGGCGTCGATCTTCGCTACGAACTCGGAGTAAGAAAGGCGCTCCGGTGCCGGCCCCGGATTCGAAAACTCGAAACGCTGCAGCGCAATAATGAAGAATACGAAGACAAGGCCCCAGATCAGGAGGTTGCGTCCGTTCATTCAAAGATCCTTTCCGACAGGGGCGGTTAAAATAGAAGATAGGGGTTAAGGAAGCCCGGCGCCACGGCGCCGCTTCACAATTATGTAATTCTAATGAAAGCGATTAACGCATTGGTGAAATTTCTCTGTCGCCAGCGCGCTGAAGCCGCCATTTTCCCCCGGAAAATAGACCAGAGCCCCACCAGTCCAAACCCCCGGACATGTCGAGAGGGCGAGCGCAGCGGACGGATTGTCCGCGATACGCAGGGCTTCCTCGCCCACCGGACCAAGGATCGCCGCCTCGTCAAGATTATTGGCAACGATGAACCGACGATCCCAGAGGACCCTTGCGCCGGGCCCAATCGAAACTGGTGTGAGGGGCAGGACGCCGGACCGGCCGAGGACCGCAGCAGGCTCCCGACAAACCATCAATCGTCCGCTTTCGACGAACAGAATGCAGCCGCCGAGGGTCGAGCGCTTGCGGCTTAGGGCGCCGGCGACGGCGCGCTTGGCGCTGGTCGGCGGCGGCGCATGGTCAGCTCCGGCCACCGCCCGAATGAGTTCAGTGATGAGCGGCGCGTCGTCCAATGACAGCCCAGACGCGTCCACGCTGGCGGCCCCGTAGACGTCAAACGCGCCTTGCAGCGCGGCAAATCTGTGCTGATCCTCCCTGAACCGGCGCAGCGCAGCGATTCGTTTCTGGCGCGCCTCTTCAATGATCGTTTCTACATTGTCGGTTCCTGAGGCTTCGCTTGCTTGCAGAGCCTGCCTAATTCGAACGCGCTCGAAGCGACGATCGAGGTTGGTCGGGTCTTCGACAAATGCGATCCCGCCATCGGCCAGATAAGCGCGCAATGTCTTGCGGCGAATTTCGAGCAATGGCCTTAAAAGCCGGATCGGCGGCGAGACACCGGCGGCGATAAGACTTGTTTCTTCGATTCCGGCAAGGCCGCGCTGACCAGACGATCGCCCAGCGCGCAGTATCACCGTCTCGGCCTGATCGTCCGCGGTATGTCCGGTCATGACGGCCTCCGCGCCGACCGAATTGGCGTACCCGACCAATAGTTTGTAGCGGGCCCGACGGGCCGACGCCTGAACTGCGGTCTGCGGCTTTTCGCCCACCCACTCCAGGATCGCCTGGGAAAGATTGAGTTCGCTCGCTGCGGCGGCGACCAAGTCCGCCTCCGCGCGCGAATGCGGGCGCAACCGATGGTCGACCGTCGCAACAAAAATCGCCGCAAGCCCAGCCTGCTGCAGCGGCGCCGCCAGATGCATCAGCGCCATGGAATCGCCGCCGCCGGAAACCGCCAGAACAATGCGCCGGGGAGCGCCTAGCCGCGCCCAGATCGCGCGAAACCCCGACGGCGTCGCCAGCGGGGCTTGCATTTCAGTCAGCTGTATTTTCATCAACGGCAGTTGATGCGCGCCATCTCCACATCCGTTCGCTGAAGGACGGCAGGTGCGGCGGTCGGGTATTTCGATTTCAGCGTCTTGAACACCTTGCACGCCTCGCTCGACTGGTCGAGCCGCGAAAACGCTGTCCCGAGTTTCAGATACGCCTCTGCGCCGCGGGCGCTGTTCGGATAGGTCCGGATGAAGGCGATGAATGTGTCGGCGGCTTCAGAGTTTTTGTTCGAAGCAAGATAGACCTCGCCGAGCCGAAAACGCGCATCGGCCGCGCGCGGATGGCTTGGAAAGGTTTCGAGGTAGACCGTAAACGCCTTCTCGGCGCGCGCGTAATCGCTGGTCGCGAGGAAGTCGGACGCATAAGCGTAGGCCGCTTCAGGATCGAGCGGCAATGTAACTTCGACGCCGGCCTTGCTGATCTCGTTGGCGATCAGGTCATTGCCGATCGACGGCGCGGCCGACAGGTTGACCGGCCCGGAAGCCGGCGCTCCGCCGGCGAGCGCCGTGCTGATCGAGTCGAGTCGGGCGCGCGCCTGTTCCAGTTCATAGGTCAACTGCTCGACGCGGCCGGTCAGCGACCGCACTTCCGTTTCGAGGCGATCGATTTTGGCGTTTGCGTCGAGCGCTGCGGGCGAGGCGGCCTGCAATTGCGCGACTGACGCCTCGAGCGCTTCGACGCGCTCCTTGGTGCCGGCGAACGCCGGGGCGAGCAAGCCGGCTGCAAGGCCAGCCAAAACCGTAACCGCGATCCGACGAACCATACGCATGCTGACACGTCCTCATTCTGATGCGTCGAAAAAGCCGACGCTGACCGCACCATAATCCTTCACAATGATAAAACTATGGCGAAAACAAGCGGGCGCGCCAGCGGAAAGCCGACGCGCCCGAAACTCCTTACGACGGAAGAACCGCTAGGCGCCGACGGTGGCGATCGTCGATGTCGCATTCCGGTTGAGCGACCACGCATCTTCGGTCGAGCGCGGATCAATCGGACGCTCCTTGCCGTAGGAAACCGTCGTTATGCGCGAGGAAGACACGCCGAGGCTGACGAGATAGGCGCGCGCCGATTCGGCGCGGCGGGCGCCAAGGGCGAGGTTGTACTCGCGCGTACCGCGTTCATCGCAATTTCCGGAGACCTGAATGGAAACGCCGGGATATTGCTTGAGGAAATCGGCTTGCCGTTGAAGCGTCGCTTGCGCCTGCGGCGTCAGCGCAAACTGATCGTAGCCGAAGAAAACGCGGTGCCCGACATTCTGCTCGAGATCTTCCTGGCTGCCTGGAACCACAACGCCGGAAGTGACGCCATCAGCGTTTCCGGTCGCTGCGACATCCGGGCCTGTCGCAGGCTTGTTGGCGCAAGCCGCCGCCAGCGCCATTAGGCCGACAGCGCCGATCATTTTGATTGAGATATTCACGTTCATTTTCTTTCGTGCTCCACTCAGATTTGCGGGCTTCCGGCGAGCGCCCCCGCTACAGCCCCTAATAGAAACCATTTATGACGGCAGCATGGCCAACTCGCGATAAGGCCACGTCACCGTTCGGCGGCACATTCCGGCAAATCCGTTAAGGATTAACCAACGAATCGCCGACGCCCCTGACGGTAGAGAACGCCGCGACGCCAATCAAGAAAAACCGGTTTGGAGCCAAAATGACAACCCCGTTACGAGACTCGTCGAGGTCGCCACAATCTATCAGGGCAACGGCGGCGACCATGCCGGATCGGAAGAATCGCCGGGCGTCCTGACGCGCCGCAGATTGCGGCCGGTCAGATCGACCGACCAGAGCGACGGGCCGGCGCCCGGCGAGGCTTCGCGGAAGAACATCAGGACGCGGCCGTTCGGCGCCCAGGTCGGCCCCTCATCGAGATAGCTCTCGGTCAGCAGGCGCTCACCCGAGCCGTCAGGGCGGATAACGCCGATGTAGAACCGGCCTTTGTATTGCCGCGTGAACGCCACGAGATCGCCGCGCGGCGACCAGACGGGCGTCTGGTAGCGCCCCTCCCCAAAGGTGATGCGCTTGGGCGCGGACCCGTCAGCGTTCATGACGTAGATCTGTTCGGCGCCGCCGCGATCCGATGTGAATGCGATCCGCCGTCCATCAGGCGACATCGTCGGCGAGGTGTCGATGCCAGGATGGTCGGTGAGGCGCGTCAGGCGGCGCGTCGACAATTCCATTTTGAAGACATCGGAATTGCCCGCCCGCTCCATCGACATCAGCACGCTGGTGCCGTCCGGCGTGAACCGCGGCGCGAATGTCATGCCGCGAAACGTTCCGAGCTGCTCTTGTTCGCCGGTTTCGATATTGAACAGGTAAACTTGGCCGGGCCGATTATCGAACAGCGCCATATAGGTGATCTGCTGCTGCGTCGGCGAAAAACGCGGCGTCAGCGCCTGATAGTTGAGACCGTCAGTCAGCAGCACGGGATTGGCGCCGTCCTGATCCATGATCATCAGGCGCTTGCTGCGTTTTTCCTTCGGCCCGGTCTCGTGAACGTAAACGACGCGGGTGTCGAAATAACCATCTTCACCGGTCAGCGATTTGTAGACGAAATCCGCGACCTTGTGTGCTGCGCGCCGCCAATTGTCGGCCGGCGTCTTGAAGGAAACCGCGCCGAGTTGCTCATTCGAATAAACGTCCCAGACACGGGTTGCGACTTCGATCCGGCCGTCCGGCGTTTGCCGCACTTCACCGACAACCAGCACCTGCGCATTGATGATGCGCCAGTCGGGAAACCGCGGGCGAACGTCGACGCTGGTCAGTCGTTCGACATAGGCGCGCTGATCGATCACGCTGAAAAGGCCAGACCTGTCGAGGTCCGCCATGATGACGCCGGTGATGTCGCGCCCGAGACCGGTCGTTGCGCTGTCGCCCCCCAGGAAATCCGGAACCGCGACCGGCATAGGTTCGACATTGGCCTGTGTGATGTCGATCCGAACGCGCGCATCAGCCGGGGTTGACGCAACGCCGATTAACAGCGCGAAAGCCAGGAAAACCATTTGTTTCATCATGTTCATTCCTGTTCTTGGCCTGTTTTCAGCCTGTTCGGGGCCGGATGATTAGGCCGGGACGGTAAATGTTTCGCGGCGCGGAAATAAGGCGCCGATTCTCGAAAGTCGCTTAAAATCCCGCCATGATGCTGGGATCGAAATTGAGGGTGAACGCCTTCCAGTCCTGGTAGCGCGCTTGGTCGAAGAAGTTATAAGGCTGGCATAGTTGCACGGCGCGGACCGCATTTTGCTCGGCGACCTTCCAGAAGCGGTTGCCGGAAAGGTTGATTTCCAGCGAGTTGACGACGCGCGGCGCGCCGGCCAGCGTTCCATCGCGATTGAGATCAATATCGATCTCGACAACAAGCTTTTCCGGCTCCGGCGCGCCAATGATCGCGCTGGCGTTCCAGCATCGCGAGACCGCCGCGCGCATCTTGTCGATGTCGCTGGCGGTGAGGCGATCTCCAGCGCCGATCGCGGCGCGGGGGCGCTCCGCCTCGAGCGCCGCGGCCGAATCGTCCTGCGCAGCGGGTTCGCTCTTTCGTGATTTGTCGACAAGCGCTGACAGCGCGTCGAGATCGAGATCTTGCGGCTTTGGCTTTGGCTTTTCCTGCGGTTTGGGTTTTTCCGCCGGTTTGGGCTTTTCAGGTTCGGGCTGTTTTACGGCCGGCTTCGGCTCAGGCTTCGGCGGCGGCTCGGCTTCCGCCTTCGGTGTCGGCTTAGGCGGCTCTTCGGCCGTTTTTGGAAGGTCGGGCTTTTTTTCCTCCGCCGGCTTCGGCTTCGGCGCCGCGGCCGGAACGCTGGTTCTTTCGGCGAGTTCCGCTTCTTCGATAAGTTCGATCGGAATCACTTCGGTTTCGACGACCTTGGTCCGCAGGAACTCGGGCAGCGAAACGAACGCCAGCCCAAAGGCGCAAGCGTGAAGGACAATCGAAACTGGTACGCCAACACGCATGGGGCTGCCCCTGCTCTCCCCGCGTCAGTTCAGTTCCCGGTCGGTGACAAGGCCGATGCGGCGATATCCCGCCGCATTGATCTTGCCCATCACCTGAACGATCTCGCCATAGGACCGCGCCTGATCGCCGCGAATGAAAATTCGCTGATCATAACCGGCGGTAGCGATCGCCTCGAGTTGTGGGACGAGGCTGTCGATTTCAACCGCGGTCTCCTGAACGAAGATCGTGCCGTCGCTGGTGATGGTTACGGTCAAGGGTTCGCCCTGTTCAGGGATCGGCTGCGCGGCGGTTTCGGGAAGATCGACGGCGACGCCGACCGTCAGCAAGGGCGCCGCCACCATGAACACGATCAACAGCACCAGCATGACGTCGACAAGCGGCGTCACGTTGATTTCCGACATCATCCGCGCGCGTCCCGGCTGACGCCGATGCCCGCCGCCGCCCATGGAAACGCCCATCAGCGCGCCCTTTCGTCAAGCTGGCGCGACAGGATCGCGGAGAACTCGTCAGCAAAGCCCTGCAAACGGACCGCATAGGAATTGAGCGCCGCCGAATAGCGGTTATAGCCGACAACCGCCGGGATGGCCGCCAAAAGGCCGAGCGCGGTCGCAAAGAGCGCCTCGGCGATGCCTGGCGCGACAACCGCGAGATTTGTGTCCTTCGTCGCCGCGATCGCCTGGAACGCCGTCATGATGCCCCAAACGGTCCCTAGCAGACCGACGAATGGCGCGGCGGACCCGATCGTCGCCAGCACCCCGAGATTTCTTTCTGCGCTTTCAAGTTCACGCGAGACGACGACGTTCATCACCTTGTCGATGCGATCGCGCGCGCCAGCGACCAGCCCGTCGGCGCGGCCGCTGTCCTTGGCGCGCTGCCACTCGGTCATGCCGGCGGAAAAGACGCGCGCCATCGGATGGTCGCCCTTGTCGCCAAGTTTGCGGTGCAACTCGTCAAGCGGCCGCCCCGACCAGAAAGCGTCTTCGAACCGCGCCGATTTCGATTTCAGCCGCCCGAAAAGCAGCGACTTGTCGAAGATCACAGCCCACGACCAGATCGAGGAGATAATGAGGATGCCCATGACGATCTTGACGACGAGACCCGCCGACAAGAACAGGCTCCACAGGCTGAACTCCCCGCCAAGGGTGGTTCCCGCCGCGATGGCGACTTCCGATTCCATAGTTGCACTTCCCCTGCACGGTTACTGAGGCGTTGGTGGGCGAGCCGGCCCGTCGGCCGACCCGGTTAGCAAAGACCTGCGTCCTTTTTGCGGCGCCGGGTTAACCGACCGGAAACGCAAAAGTCAGCCTCGGCGCCGTCGCCAGTCGAGCGGCGACGCCGTCAGTCGTGATTTTGTATCCTGATAGCGGCTTCCGGCGGCGTCGGCAAAGGCTTTGGATCGGCGCCGGAAGGCTTTCGGAAGTTTAATCAGCCTTAACGCCAGCGAGGGCGAAACGGGCGATGAGGTCCGCCGGCAACCGCCGCGGACGGCCCGCAAGGTTCATGCAGGCCGCCTCGACGTCGGCGCTGGCAAGCCGCGCCCCCTCCCGCAGCAAGGTCTGCCCGATCAGCATTCGGGCGCCCTTGACCTCAAGGAATCGGGTTCGGACCTCGAGCCAGTCATCAATGCGCGCTGGCGAAACCCATTCCGCCGTCATCTTCCTGACGGCGAAGGCCAGCGGTTCCTCCCGCGCCAGAAGCTCCGTATGCGATATATTGCAGGATCGCAGCGCCTCGGTGCGGCCGCGCTCGAAAAAATGCAGATAGCGCGCATGATAGACGACCCCCGAAAAATCGGTGTCTTCATAATAGATGCGAATGGGGGTTGTGAAATCAGCGTCCGGCATGGCGCGCGCATTGGGCCAGATTTCGCGTCGCCGGTCCATCGCCGATTGCCGTTGTTGTTCCGCCCTGTCGTTACGCCAGCTGTCAGTGCGCCAGAAACAGCGGGAACTCAGCCTGCTTAAGCAGCCTTCTGGTGAAGCCGCCGAGCACCAGTTCGCGCCAGCGCGAATGAGAATAAGCGCCCATGACGATGAGATCGGCGCGCCACTCTCTAGCAGCCGCAAGAAGGTCGTCCTCGACCGAGACGCCGCTCGCAGGCGTCCGTCGCTTCGCTTCCGTCACAACGCCATGCAGGCGCAGCAGTTCCGACGCCGCTTCCGGCCCCTCGAGATCCGACGGCAAGGCGCCGATCGAAAGCACCAGCGCCGCATCTGTTTCCTCAAATATCGGCATTGCGGCGGCGAGCGCGCGCGCCGCTTCCCGACCGCCGTTCCACGCGACGAGAATGCGCCGCGGCGTTCGTTCAAGCTTGCCGATCGGCGCGATCACCACCGGCCGGCCGGATTGAAACACCGCTTCTTCGATGAGGCTTGCGTCAGGATAGGCAAGTTCCTTGTCGGAGCGTCCGAAAACGATGACGTCTGAGACACGCGCCGCCGCCGAAAGATCGAATGGCAGTATGCCTTGTTTGTCGCGCCAGGAAGCGGTGGCTCCGGCGTCATCGCGATGCGCGCCGGCGGCGAGGACTTCAACGCCCTCAGACTTCATCACGCGCGTGAAGATTTCTTTCAGCCGCGCCGCCTCTTCTTCCATCGCCTCCTTCAGGCCGGCGAGGTCGTCGTCGACGAAGATGACGCCGACGGGGTAATACCCGCTCGCCGGCGCATTGGGTCGCTGCCGGACATGAAGGGCGTCGATATGGGCTTTGTGCCGCCACGCCAGCGCGATCGCGGCCTTGAGCCCAGCTTCCGCCGTATCGCCGCTTTGAATCGGCGCAAAGATTTTCTTGAAGGACATGAGCGTTTCTCCCGTGTGAATTGAAGGCGGGCTGGCGTGCCGATTTTGCGGTCTCCCTCGGCGCCGCACCTTGACGAGGATCAACCGCCGCGCGCGGAAAGCGTTCCTCCTCTTTTGATTTGGGGCTGCGCGCGCCTGGCGCAAGTCGGTTGGGCGCCCTTTTTTCGGGTCGTTCCTCTTGACGATTCCAGCCGGCGAGCGGGTTTCAGGCTAATTCGGGAGAACTTCCGGCGTCAAAAAGGCATGCTTTCGCAACACGCGCTTTCGCGTCGCGAGATTTTCCGGACCTGTCAAAGAGCCGCCCGGCGTCGCGGCGCCGGACCTTTCATCGCAAATGGCAAGTGCGCCGGCGTCTGCAAGTGGCGATTTACGTGTATTTACAAAGGCTAATTCGCGCTTCGGGCGAGCGCCGCCCGATCTGCGCGGGCCGGATCGCCTTGACAGCCAAGTCGCAGCGCCTTATGTAAGTGAGCGTTCACTCACTAAAAGCGAGAACGGCGATGGCACAAGACGCGGCGAGAAAAGCGCCGGATGCCCCCGGCGCAAAAGCCCGGATTGAGGCGGCGGCGCTCAATCTCTTTGTCGAGCGCGGCGTCGATGCGGCGACGACGCGGGAAATCGCGCGGGCCGCCAACGTCTCGGAAGGCGCCATTTACCGCCATTTCGATTCCAAGGACGAACTCGCGGCGGCGATGTTCTTGTCCATTCACACCGATCTCGCCCGCCTGGTCCGCGAAGCGGCGCGCAACCGCAAAGGCATCGCCGAACAGACCGCCGCGATCGTCGACGCCTATTGCGAAACCGCGGATCGCGATTTTCCGCTGTTCGCGTTTCACCTTCTCTACACCCACCGCTTCCTGCCGACGCCCGACGGCGTCGATAATCCGGTCGATGCGATCGAGGATATCGTCAACATCGCCATGAAGCGCCGTGAAATCGCGCGCGGCGAGCCTGCCTTCGTCACCGGCGTCGCGCTCGGCGTCGTCTTGCAGACGGCGCTGCAAATTCACTACGGGCGATTGCCGGGGCCGCTCTCGCAATACGCCGACGCGCTTGTCGTCGCGGCGCTCAGCGTCATGCGTCCGCTCTCCCGCCAATAGCCACCCGGAGCATCAGGTTATGCGCAGCGCGCTGTTTCAAATCGCATACTGGATCACGTCGATCTTCTTCGCGCTGACGACAGCGCCGCTGATGCTGATCCCGAGCCGCAAGCCGGTGATGCTGTGGATTCTCGCCTATACAAGGACAATGCAGTTCTGGATGCGGTGGGTCGGCGGCGTCAGGGTCAAGGTGATCGGCAAGGAACGCCTGCCTGACGGCCCTTGCATCATCGCCGCCAAGCACCAGAGCTGGGGCGACGGCATTGTCATGTTTTCGCAGTTCTACGATCTCGCCTTCGTAACTGGCGATCATCTCGAGAAATTTCCCTTGCTCGGCGGCATCCTGCGCAAGATGGGCGCAATCATCGTCGACAATTGCGGCGGCGCCTATGCGCGCGCCCGGCTGGTCGATGACGATGTGCAAAAAGCGCAGGCGACCGGCCGGCGCATTCTCATCTACCCCGAAGGTCATCTGGCGCCAGTCGGCGAACGCTTTCGCTACAAGCGCGGCGTTTATCACATGTATGCCGCCTATGGCTGCCCGGCGGTTCCGGTTGCGACCAATCTCGGCCGACATTGGCCGCAACAGGATTGGAAGCTCAATCCGGGAGAGGCGGTGATTGAATTCCTGGATCCGATCCCGCCCGGGCTCGGCAAGGAAATATTCATGGCGCGCCTTGAAGACGCGATCGAACGGCGCTCTCTGGAATTGATCGGGCGTGTTGCGCCGACGCCGCTTGGTCCGCCGTTGCCGGATCCGGCCAGGCCCGCCCAGTCAATTAGGGGAGCGCGCTCGTCTTGACCCGTAATTCGCCGCCGCTATTCCTGCAACGCCGCTTCTGGCCGATGTGGGTTGCGCTGTCCTTTGGCACATTCTCCGACAATGTGTTGCGGCAATCGCTGCTGATCGGCGTTCCCTATGGCGTCATCGCGGCGCCGAATTTCGGTCGCCCCGACAATGCGATGCCGCTGATCGGCGCGCTGTTGCCGCTCGCGATCATGCTGTTCTCGCCGCTTTCCGGACAGCTCGCCGACAAATACGAAACATCCATGATGTTCCGTCGGACGAAATTTGCGGAGATCATCCTGATGCTGATCACCGCTGGCGCCTTTTTGAGCGGCGCGGGCTCCCTCGCAATCCTGATGTTGTTCGCAATGGGCGCCCAGTCGGCGTTTTTCTCGCCCGTCAGGACAAGCGCGATGCCGAAATACCTCGCCCCTGACGAACTCGTTCGCGGCAACGCCCTTTGCAACGCCGGGCTGTTTTCCTTCATCCTTATCGGCTACATGGTCGGCGGATCGCTGATCGTTCGGGAAGACGGGCGGATGCTGGTCGGCTTCGTCCTGGTTTCGGCTTCAACGGTCGGCTGGCTCGCGACGCTGAGGACGCTGCGGGCGGGCGCCAACGATCCGGACCTCAGGATCAGTTTCAACTGGCCCGATCAGATTGTTCGCATGATCGGTTATGTGAGGTCCTCCCGCGGCGTCGCCCCGCCGCTTTTCGGGGTCGCCGTATTCTTTCTGCTGTCGACAGCCGTCACGGTCGTGACGCCGCTTTTTGCCCGCGACTCGCTAAACGCCGATGCGCTCGTCGCAACCGTCCTCAATGGGCTGTTTGCGATCGGCGCCGGGCTCGGGGCTGTTTTCGCCGCCGGGCTGGCGCGCGGGCGGTCAGGGCTCGGCTATTCATGCGCATCGGTCGGCGCCGCCGGCGTATTCAGCATGCTGATCGCCATCCTGACGCCGATGGTCGCTGCGCCTTCCGGCGAGACCTTGACGGCGCATGATCTTGTGACGACAGCGCCGGGGCTGTTGCTGGTCTTCCTCTTTATCGCCACGTCGGCGCTGATGGGCGTATACATTGCGCCGCTCCAGGCGGCCGTGCAACGGCGCGCACCGCCGACCGTGCGCGCCCGGATCATGGCGGCGGGCGTTTTCACCAATGCCCTATTCGCCCTGCCGGGATCGCTCGCCATTTTCGCGATCACCAACACTGATATCGATCCAGCGGCGGCGTTCGCAACCATCGCCATCGGCATGCTGGCCATTTCGGCAGCGATGTTGCATAGACGGCGGACCCTGGCGCCGGGACTTTATGACGAGATCCTGCACCAGCCGAAGACCGATTGACGGACCAAACGAATGTCGAAGCGCATCCTGGTGACCGGCGTTGCAGGCTTCATCGGCGCAGCGACCGCAGCGGCGCTGCTCGATCGCGGCGACGAGATCGTCGGCGTCGATAACGTTAACGATTATTATGCGCCGGCATTGAAGCGGGCGCGTCTTTCAATGCTCGAGGGGCGCGCCGGTTTTCACTTCGTGGAACTCGACATTGCGGATCACGACGCCCTGAAGGCGGCGGCTGCCGGCCGTTTCGATCTTATCATTCACCTGGCGGCGCAGGCGGGCGTTCGTTATTCGATCGACAATCCCTTCGCCTATGCGCGATCCAATCTTTATGGCCATCTTTCGGTGCTGGAACTTGGCCGCGCCATTGGCATTCCTCATCTGGTCTATGCGTCTTCGTCATCCGTCTACGGCGCCAATGTCAAAACGCCCTTTTCGGAAGATGACCGGACCGATGCGCCGGTTTCGTTCTACGGCGCGACCAAAAAGTCGAATGAGCTTATGTCCGCCTCCTATGGGCGACTCTATGGCATTCCTCTGACAGGACTGCGTTTTTTCACCGTATACGGACCGTGGGGAAGGCCGGACATGGCCTATCTCATCTTTGCTGAGAAGATGCTGAAGGGCGAGGCGATCGAGATTTTCAATGACGGCCGGATGGCGCGCGACTTCACCTATATCGACGACATCGTCGCCGGCGTTATCGCCGCCGGCGAAACGCCGCCCTCGGTCGAGGAGAACTTTCATCGCGTCTTCAATCTCGGCAATGACCGGCCGGAGGAATTGATGCAACTCGTCTCCCTCCTTGAAAGGGAACTCGGCGTCGAGGCGAGGAAGAGCTTCAAAGGCATGCAGAAGGGCGACGTCGAGCGAACCTGGGCGGATATTTCAAAGGCCCGGGCGCTCCTCGGATACGACCCGAAAACCACGCTCGCCGAAGGCGTCGCCCGCACCATCGCCTGGCGGCGCGGGCTCAATTCGCCCCTCTACTGACCGCCGATCGAAGGGCTTTCCCCTTGAAGGGTCAATAATTTCAATAGGTTCGTACGCCATTTCTCGCTTGTGGGAATTTCGTTAACGCGCCGTCAAGGACGATTGGCTAGATTTGGGACATGGGCCTCACGCTGCTCATTCTGGCGACCTGCATCATTTTCGGCGCGATTGCATATTTCGCCGCACGCGGACCCTTGCCCGTGCCCGACATCAAAGCCGCGATCCGCGAGGCGGAGCCCAAGCGCTTTTCGCCGAAAAACACGCTCTTCATCATCGGCCCGACCGCCAACCACAACGCTTGCCGAATGCAGCGAAGGCTGTTGAAGCCGGCGCTGGCCGCGCTCATCCGCGAAGACGTGTCGGTCATAGAGGTCTACGGCCAGACGCGTCCGACCAAGAATGGCGAGACGATGGAATGGCTCGACGCCTCGCTGCTCCGTCACGCCATGGATGCCGAGGAAGGCTTCTACGTGATTTTCGTCGACGCGGATGGCAAGGCGGTCTTCCGTTCCGAAGCGCCGATGCTGGCGCGCGACATCATCGAACGAGCCGCGCTGGACGTCGACCGGGGCCCCGGGGCGCCCACCAAAAAATCAATCATCCTGAAAAAACTGCGCGCAGCGTAATCGTTATTTCTGCTGCTTCTTTAGTTGCTCAGCGGACTTTTCGACCGCGGCGAGCACGCGCAGCAAATTGCCGCTCCAGAGTTTCGCAATCTGCTCTTCCGTATAGCCGCGTCGGACTAGCTCGCGCGTCACGTTCAGCGTTTCGGATGCGTCGATCCAGCCTGAGACGCCGCCGCCGCCGTCGAAATCCGAAGAGATGCCGACATGATCAATTCCGGCGATTCTGACCGCGTGATCGATGTGATCGATGAGATCGGCGACATTGGCGCGCGGTTCGATCTCGAAAATGGCTTCCATGCGCTTGTCGTAATCCGCTTCAACCTCAGCGCTCATGGCGGCGCGCGCAGCCGATGTTTCGAGTCCCATTTCTTTGCGGATATTGTCCTGCAGCGCCTTTTGCGCGGCATTGAGCGGCTTGACGTAGACATCGAGTGCGACGATCTGCACGACGCCGCCATTCGCCGCCAGCGCCCGCAACTGGTCGTCGTCAAGGTTGCGCGGGCTGTCAGCGATCGCCTTGACGCCGGAGTGCGAGGCGATGACCGGCGCCGTCGATAACTCGGCGGCCTGCAACATCGTCTTGCGTCCGGCGTGGCTGACATCGACCATGATCCCGGCCTTGTTCAGCATGCCGACCAAATTACGTCCAGCAGGCGACAGGCCGCCCCATTTTTCATCCGGGTCGCCGCGTTCCGTATCCGCATTGGAGGAATCGCCGAACTGGTTGTGGCCGAAATGCGTGAGCCCGGCGTAGCGGACTCCTTGCGCCGCCATGTCGTCGACCGCCGCCTGCGTCGGCTCCGGCCCGAGCGGGAACGCATTCTCCATTCCGATGAACGCCACCTTGCGTCCAGCTTTGGCGATCTTGCGGGCCTCGGCGGCGCTCATCGCGAGCGAGATGTCGGCAGGATAGGCGGCGACAAACCGACGTATCGCCGTAAGCCGGGTCATGGCGATATCATGGGCCGCCTTGTAGCCCTGCGCGTCGAGCGGCCCTTGGGGCGTGTAGACAATGAAGAAGACGGCGTCGAGGCCGCCGGCGCGCATCTTCGGCAGATCGACCTGCGCCTTGGTGAACCCGCCTGGATCGACCGCCGCCGTCGCATAATCGAGCGGGATGTCAACATGCGTATCGAGCGCAATCACGCGCTCGTGGATCGTCCGCGCCCGCGATTCCATGGCGGGGTCGGCGAGCGGCGCGGCGCTCGCCGCGGAGGCGAGAAGCGTCAACGCAAAGGCGGCGCGAAAGGGCATGGGGCCTCCAGTTCTATTTTCGATAACGCGCCAGCGCGCGGGTGACTTCCTCGACAAGGCGCATGCGGGGGACGGATTGCTGCGCCGGCTGAGCCTCGCGCCATTCGGCGTTGTCGTCGATCTCTTTCGACAGTTCCGTCCCAAGGCGCATATCCTTGACGGTCACCTCGCCGCGTGCGCGCTCGTCGCCGCCGCAGATGACGGCGAGCGGCGCCGCCCGCTTGTCGGCGTATTTCATCTGCGCCTTCATCCCTGAGCCGCCGAGATAGACCTCGGCGCGAACGCCTGCGGCGCGCAACTCAGCCGCCATCGCCTGATAGTCCGCCATCTGATCGTTTTCGAGGGCGAGAATGACGACCGGGCCTTGCGTTTCATCTGCGAACGAGCGCTTCAGCTCAAGCGCCGCGAGAAGGCGCGAGACGCCGACGGAGATTCCGACCGCCGGAACCTCGACGCCCTTGAAGCGCTCGACCAGTCCGTCATAGCGGCCGCCAGACGCCACCGATCCGAGACGCACTGCGCGGCCCTTGTCGTCCTTGATCTCGGCAAGAAGCTCGGCCTCGAACACCGGACCGGTGTAATATTCAAGACCGCGGATGACCGAGAGATCGATTTTCGCCCGCGCATCGTCGATGCCGAGCGCGGCTAGCTGCTCTGCAATCGATGCAAGCGTTGCGACGCCTTTGGCGCCGGACGGCGCGCCGCCGATAACGTCGGCGAGGCGCGCGCAGGTTTCGGCGTTGGTCGGCGCTGTCGCCGCCATGAACGCCATGACACGGTCGATTTCAGCGCTTTTGAGATTGGCGCCTTCGGTGAAGTCGCCGCTCTCATCCTTGCGACCGGGACCGAGCAGCGCCCTGACGCCGCCGTCGCCAAGTCGGTCGAACTTGTCCATGGCGCGCAGGACGCCGAGGCGTTTTTCCGCATGCTGTTCGCCGTCAAGCCCCAGCGATTCAAGAAGTCCGGTCAGCACGTTCCTGTCATTGAGGCGGATCTGGAAATCGCCGCGCGAAAGGCCGGCCGCTTCGAGCGCTGCGCCGAGCATGATGATGCATTCGACATCGGCGTTCGGCGCCGGCGCGCCGACCGTGTCTGCGTCGCATTGCGTGAATTGCCGGAAGCGTCCGGGGCCCGGCTTCTCATTGCGCCAGACCGGACCGACCGCATAGCGGCGAAACGGTTTGGCGAGCGCATCATAATTTTCAGCGACATAACGCGCGAGCGGCGCGGTCAGATCGTATCTGAGGCTCATCCATTGGTCGTCATCGTCCTGCAGGGAGAAAACGCCCTGGTTCGGGCGATCGACATCGGGCAGGAACTTGCCGAGCGCATCGGTGTACTCGAAAGCCGGCGTTTCAAGCGGATCAAAACCAAAGGATTCGTAGACGGCGGAAATCCGCGCCAGCATTGCGCGTTCGGCGGCGATCTCGCCGCCGAAGCGGTCACGGAAGCCGCGCGGGATGCGCGCCTTTGGTCGATGGGGTTTGTCTTTTTTCGCCATGCGCGCGGAATAGCGGAAGGCGGTCGGCGGCGCAACGCGCCGGCGCCGCGCGCCCTATTCCCCGCCCTCGATCACATCGATCCGGCTTATGATGACTTTCTCGGTCGGAACCTCCGCCGGGAAGGGGCCGCCCGGACCGGTCCGCATCGCGCCGATCGCATCAGCGACCGCCATGCCGTCGATGACGCGGCCGAAGACCGCATAGCCATAGCGAGGCCCAAGGTCATTGACGAAATGATCGAGCTGATCGTTGTTGTCGCGGAGATTGACGTACCATTGCGCCGCTGCGCTGTTCGGGTCCAGCGTGCGCGCCATGGCGAGCGTCGTGCGGTAATTGCCAAGTCCGTTGTCGCCCTCATAGGGGATCGGGTCGCGGGTCGGGCGTTCACTGAAATACTGGTTGTAGCCGCCGCCCTGAATGACGAACCCCGGGACGACGCGGTGGATCATCAGTCGGTCATAATGTCCGTCTTTCGCATACTGCACGAAATTCGCGACCGATTTCGGCGCCTTGTCCGGATAAAGTTCGACCAGCATGTCGCCCTTCGACGTGACGATCCTTGCCTGGAGTATCGTCGTCGGCCAGTCGATTTCGTCCGCACGCGTTTCAATGACGGGCGCGGGCGCTTCTTGAAACGCCGCCGCCGGCTCTTCCGTCACCGCGCCGCTTTCGATCGCCGCAGCGGATTCGGCGGGGGCAGGAGCCTGCGTCGGCGCAGGAGTTTCAGAATCGCCGCAGGCGACAATCAATAAAGCGAAAAACGCAAGAACGCCGTTTCGAAAACTCATGTTCTTCTCTCTATTTCTTCGCGCGGAACGCGTTGATCCGATCAATCAACCGGCGCGTCGAGCCGTCATGCGTCAAGGCCGGCGATTTTGTCTCGCCGAGTTTGCCGATCTCTGGAAGAATTTTCTTCGCCAGAACCTTGCCGAGCTCGACGCCCCATTGGTCGAAGGAATTGATCCCCCAGATAACTCCCTGACAGAAGACCTTGTGTTCGTAGAGCGCAATGAGCGCTCCGAAATTCTCCGGCGTCAAGCGCTCCATCAGGATTGAATTGGTTGGGCGGTCGCCATCGAAAATCTTGTAAGGCGCGAGCCTGTCGATATCGGTCTCGCAGATTCCCGCCGACGCGAGTTCGGCGCGCACGCTATCCTCATCTTTGCCGAGCATCAGCGCTTCCGTCTGGGCGAGATAATTGGCCAGAAGTTTTTCATGATGATCCGCGAGCGGCGAGGCGGATTTCGCCGCTGCGATGAAATCGCAGGCGATAATGTCCGTCCCCTGATGGATCAACTGGTAAAAGGCGTGCTGGCCGTTCGTGCCAGGCTCGCCGAAA
The DNA here is from genome assembly GCA_041737095.1 of Parvularculaceae bacterium. Classification (GTDB taxonomy): domain Bacteria; phylum Pseudomonadota; class Alphaproteobacteria; order Caulobacterales; family Parvularculaceae; genus Amphiplicatus. Next base: position 21,202 of record JBGSSK010000445.1, read on the forward strand.
ATGACCGGTCCGGTCGCGCAAGGCGTCCGTGCGCCGGAAATCGTCACGGATTTGCCGTTCGATTCCATGTCGAGCTGCTGAAGATAGGCGGGCAAACGATGAAGATGCTGATCGTAGGGGAGGATGGCCTGCGACGCAGCGCTCATGAAATTGCGGTTCCAGACCCCGACGAGTGCGAGAAGCGCCGGCATGTTCGCCTCGATCGGGCTGGCGCGGAAATGCTCGTCCATAAGGTGGGCGCCGGTCTGCATCGCCTCGAAGGAGCGCCAGCCGCACTGCAGTGCGATCGAAAGTCCGATCGCCGACCACATTGAATAGCGTCCGCCGACCCAGTCCCAGAAACGGAACATGTTCTCCGGCGCGATGCCGAAAGACGTCACCGCCTCGCTATTGGTCGAGAGCGCGATGAAATGGCTGGCGACGTCCTTTTCGGCGGCGCCCCTCGCGAGGAACCAGGCGCGCGCGCTCCGGGCGTTGGTCATCGTCTCTTCGGTGGTGAAGGTCTTCGACGCGACGATGAACAGCGTTTTTGCGGGGTCGAGCGCCTCCAGCGTATCGGCGAGATGCTGTCCATCGACATTCGAGACGAAGTAAGCGCGCTTCCCTTTGAGCCATGAGGGGCGGAGCGCCTCGACCGCCATCAAGGGGCCGAGATCCGACCCGCCGATCCCGATATTTACGATCGTATCGACCGGCTGGCCGGCATACCCCTTGAGAACGCCGGCTTCGTAGCGCTCTGCGAATGATTGCATGCGCGCGCGCTCCGCAGCGATCAGCGGCGCGACATTGTCGCCGTCGACTTCATAGGCCCGGCCGGTAAAGTCACGCAGGGCGACATGCAGAACCGCACGGCCCTCCGAGACATTGATTTTTTCGCCCGACCCCATCCTGCGAATCGCGCCGGACAGGTCTGCGGCGTGCGCCAGATCGACGAGCGCCGCCAGCGCCGCGTCGGAAATCCTGTTTTTCGAGTAATCGAGATAAAGCCCCGCCGCCTCAAGCGAAAATTTTTCGGCGCGATTCCCGTCGTCTCTGAACAGATCGATGGTCCGATGCTTGCGAAGCTCGGCGGCGAGCGTCGAAAGGCGGCGCCAGGGCGCGGATGTCGTGATGTCGGTCATCGCCTCATTAACCTTAAGCCCAAAGGATTTTAGGAATCCGTCTCAACGGATTTTAATGTCATTACCGTAACGTGGGTTTCTATGACATCAAACGCCCGTCTTCCCCGCACCGCCGCGCATCCTCCCATCGCCGGACGCATCGTGCGCAACCTCATGGTCTCGCTCGCCGTCACGGCGATTTTCGGGTTCAAGGCGGCCGATCCGAAAGCGCGCGGGTTAGACCCGGAGTTGATGACTCTCGCCCAACGCTAGCGCAGCGACAGGCTCAGGACTTGTATTTCACCGAGCAGCCATAGGGCTTTGTCTCCTTGACGGAGACCGCCTCGCCGGCGCGGACATTAGCGAGCGCCGCAAGCAAATAATTGGTCGCCCCCTCGACTGTCGCATGATTGGCGGACGGCTTGTCGTCGATCGCACCGGCGTAGCGAAGGACGCCCGTCTCATCTATCAACGCCATCTGCGGCGTCGTCTTGGCCCCATAGGCCTTGCCGACGACGCCTTCCGCGTCAAGCAGGACATAGTCCGGCAGGGCGCCGCGGTCCTCCGTCAGCCGATTGGCGCGCGTCGCATCGGCGTGTCCCTGTTTGCCGGGAGCCGATGAAATCACCGTGATCCAAACCACGCCGTCGTCCTTCGCTGCCCTTTGCGTTCTTTGCATGTTGCCGGTCTCATAATGCTTCTGGACGAACGGGCAGCCATCGTTCGTCCATTCCAGCACGACCTTTCGGCCTGCGAACTGACTGAGCGTGATCGTCTCCCCGCTGGAGACGGTCCCTGAAAAATCGGGCGCAGGCGCGTCGACTGCGGCGGCGAAGACGGCGCTGGCGGCCATGGCGAAGGCGGCGGCGAGGGTCGAGAGCTTCAGCATTGGTCGTTCTCCTCATTTTCCCTGTGAAATGGCGCCGATGATCGCCCGCTCGGTCAAGGGCTGCGTCAGGATCACCGCTTCCGCGCCCGGCGGATAATAGACATAGAGCGGCACGCCGTTCGCGCCGAATCCGGCGAGCGCCCTTTCGATCGCCGGGTCGCGATTGGTCCAGTCGGCGGTGATGAAGGTGACGCCGGCCTCGGCGAACGCCAACTTGACGGCTGCCGAAGAAAGGACCGTGAGCTTGTTAACCTGGCAGGTGACGCACCAGGCGGCGGTGAAATCGATGAATACGGGCTCGCCCGCCGCGCGGCGTCGATCGACATCGGCGGGATCGAAGGCGATCACGCCGCTAGGCGCGAATTCCGGGCCGACCGGCCGCAACAGGAAAACCGGCGCGAGCGCCAAAGCCAGGACGAGCGTCGCGGCGGGGGCGC
>JBGSSK010000444.1:0-7655 GCA_041737095.1 Parvularculaceae bacterium
GACGGACGGCCGGGCCGGCAATGAAGCGCCCGCCCTGGCGCTCGCCGAGGCGATCGCGGCGCGGACGCCGCTTTCGATCGTGAAGAAGCGGATCGCTCTTGCGCACCCCTGGCGAAAGCTGCCGCGGCTGTTTCTTCGCGACGCGTTTGGCCGGCTCGACGCCGCCAGCGATCGTCTCGACCCGCCTTATCCGGATCTGTGGATCGGTTGCGGCCGTGCGTCGGTCGCATTGACGATTGCGGCGAAATCGAAAGACCCGGCGATCTTCACCGTTCAGGTGCAGGACCCGCGGGCGCCGGCGCGCTGCTTCGATCTCGTTATCCCGCCCCGGCATGACGGACTTGCGGGCGACAATGTCTTCGCCATCATCGGCGCGCCGGGCCGCCCGCCGCCGCCCGCAAATGCCGAAGCGGCGGATCATGGCGGGGAGATTGCGGCGGTCCTGATCGGCGGGCCGAACCGCGCGTTCGATCTGACGCGCCGCGACGCCGAAACGATTGCACGGCGCCTCAAGGCGCTGTCCGCTTCCGGCGTGCGCCTGCGCATTACAACTTCGCGGCGCACGCCTCCGGCGATCGCCGATGATTTGCGGGCGAGGCTCGTCGAGGAGGCGGAGATCTTCTGGCGCGCCGGCGTCGACGCCGCAAAGGACAATCCCTATCCGCAGATGCTCGCCGGCGCTGCCGCCATTCTCGTCACCGAAGACAGCGTCAACATGGCCGCCGAAGCCGCTGCGACCGGCGTCCCGGTTTTTCTGCTCGCGCTCACCGAACGACGCGCGCGCGCCGCGAAAAAATTTCGCGCCTTTCACCAGAGCCTCATCGATCATGGCGCGGCGCGTTTTTTTGAAGGCGCGCTCGACTGCTGGCGCTATCCGCCGCTCAATGAGACGGCCAGAGCCGCCGACGAGGTGGTCCGACGCTGGCGAAAAGACGCCGATCCCGCCGTTCGATGAAGCGTTGGAAGCGTGCGACGGAGCGGCTCGCCTTTCGCGCCGGGCGTCCTACACTTGTCGCATGAGTTCACCGGCGAAGGTGCCTCCACCGACAAGCGCTGTTTCAGCGGTTTCGAGCCTTCGCCGGCGCCTGTTCGAGCAAATGTGAGCCCTCTGATCTTGCTCGACCAACTGGCCGGATCCCCACAAGGGATCCGGCCTTTTTATTCCGCTGTCGCGCGCAGCATCCAGGCGGTTTTTTCGTGGGTCTGGAGGCGCTGGGTCAGCAAGTCCTCGCTCGCCGCGTCGCCAGCTTCCCCGGCGGTCTCCAACGCCTTGCGGGCGCGGCGGATCAGCGCTTCGTGACTGTCCAGCAGGTTGGCGATCATGGCCTTCGCCGGCGGCGGCGTTTCCTCCGCGCTGTCAATCGAGGCGAGCGAGGCGAAGACTTTCGCGCTCGCCGGCGCAAATGCGCCGAGCGCGCGGACGCGTTCCGCGATCTCGTCGAGCGCCGCCCACATTTCGCGATACTGCGCTTCGAACATCGTATGCAGGTACGGAAATTGCGGGCCGGTGACGTTCCAGTGATAGGCGTGCGTCTTCTGGTACAGCACATAGGTATCGGCGAGTACGCCGTTCAGCGCCTCGGCGACCAAAGTGCGGGCGTTGGCGTCAAGGCCGGTCTTGAGGGTTTCCACAAGAAACCTCCCTTCATTTGCTTGCTGCGTAGATATAGGAAGCGATCAGCGATCGTTCAAATTGATTATCAAGATTTATAGTATTGGCGCAATCGATGAGCGCTCAGGCGAGCGACGCGCAGAACCGCTGGATACGCCGACAGGCCTCTTCAAGCTCGCTCATCGCCGCCGCATAGGAAATGCGAAAATAGGGCGACAGGCCGAAGGCGGCGCCGAAGACGACCGCGACGCCTTCTTCGTCGAGCAGCGCCAGGGCGAAATCCTCATCCGACGCGATCACGCGACCTGACGCCGTCTTCTTGCCGATCGCGCCGGCGCAAGAGGGGTAAACGTAGAATGCGCCTTCGGGCGTCCGGCAGGTGACGCCTTGCGCCTCGTTCAGCATCGCCACGACGCGGTCGCGACGTTCGCGAAACGCCGCGTTGCGCTCGGCGAGGAAACCGTGGTCGCCGTTCAGCGCGGCGACGGCCGCCCACTGGCTGATCGAGCAGGGATTGGTCGTCGATTGCGACATGATCTTCGCCATCGCGGCGATCAGCTTTTCCGGACCGCCGGCGTAGCCGATGCGCCAGCCGGTCATCGCGTAGGATTTCGACGCGCCGTTCAGCGTCAAGGTGCGATCGAAAAGCCGCGGCTCGATGGCGGCGATCGTTTCGAACTTTCGGCCGTCGTAGAGAATGTGCTCATAGATGTCGTCAGTGAGGATCATCACCTGCGGATGCTTCAGGAGAACATCGGCGAGGGCGCGCAGGCTTGCGCGATCATAGGCGGCCCCGGAAGGGTTCGACGGCGAGTTGAGGATGAACCATTTCGTTTGCGGCGTAATTGCGCTGTCGAGCGCGTCGGGGCTGAGCAGGAAGCCGTCGGCCTCCGTCGACTTGACGATCACCGGCTTGCCGCCCGCGAGCGCCACGATGTCAGGGTAGGAGACCCAGTAAGGCGCCGGAATGATCGCTTCGTCGCCGGCGTTCATGCTCGCCATGACGGCGTTGTAGATGATCGCCTTGCCGCCCGGCGCGACCGAGATCTGCGATGGCCGATAGTCGAGATTGTTGTCGCGGCTGAATTTCGCCGCGACCGCCGCCTTCAACTCGGCGATGCCGTCGACGGCGGTGTATTTGGTCTCGCCGCGCCGGATCGCCGCGATCGCCGCTTCCTTGACGTGGTCAGGCGTGTCGAAATCCGGTTCGCCCGCCGACAGGCTGATCACGTCCTTGCCGGTCGACTTGAGGTCGCGGGCGCGCTGCGTCATCGCCAGTGTCGGCGAGGGCGAAATGCGGGCGAGCGCGGCGGATTGGCGGAAGTCGAACATGTCGGGCCTTTATGGCGGTTTATCGTCTGCCCGCATCCATATCGTGCAGCGCAGCGAAAACAAACCGCCGGCCCGGCCCTGCGCCGGTCGACCGGCGGACGCCGACTCGTCGTTGAATATCAAGCGGTTAGATTGGTTGGAGGGTGGCCGAGGGCGCAACCCTGTCGTGTATTTTAGCAGGGCTCGTTGTGTGGTCTTATCATCGCAGGTTGGGGCAGCTTGGAGAGAGCATGGTTGCGGGCCTGAAAACGGCGCTGGCCAACAAACCGGAGCGTCGGTCTATTGAGAGCCGGTTGACCGCGGCGGACCGGATCAACATCAAGATCGAACGGCACGCCCTGCTGTTGCGGGGGGCGCCGATCGCTGCCGCGATCAGCTTCGTCAACGCGCTGATCACCCTCGCTGTCGCCTGGGGCCGGATCGACACGACGATGATCAGCGTCTGGGCGGGCGCGGTCATCGCGCTGTCGATTTTCCGCCTGCTGATGTGGCGGCGGGTCTCGAAATCCCAGGTCGCCGGCCGTGCGCTCCTCAAATTCACGCGCATGCATGTCGCCTCGATGGCGGCGAACGGTATTTTGTGGGGATCCCTGGCGCCGATCTTCGCGGTCAGCGGCCTGATGTCGAACGCGTTTCTTCCCTTCATCATCGCCGGCATGACGGCGGCGGCGATCGCCTCGGCGTCGGCGTCATGGAAATCGGTTCTCGCCTTCAACGTGCCGACTCTCGCCGCTGTTGCGGTTTCCTATGGCGTCTTCGCGCCGCATGACGGCTTGCTGATCGCCGGTATCATCGTCCTTTACGGCGTTGCGACGACGTATCTTTCGTGGACGACGCAACAGATGATTGTCCGATCGATCCGCCTCAGGTCGCGCAATGATCATCTCCTCGCGGCGCTGACAAAGCAGGTCGACGCCGCCCACGAAGCCGAGCAGCGCTACCGCGCCCTCGTTGAATCGTCATCCGACATCACGCTGATCTTTTCGCCGGAAGGAAGGGTCACCTATGCGAGCCCGGCCGCCGAGACGGCGTTCGGCGCGCCGCCGCAAAACATCATCGGCATGACGACGCAGCAAATCGTGCATCCGGACGACATCGGGCAGTTTCGCGCAGTCGGCGGCAAGGCGCTGTCGACGATCGGCGCGGTGATGCCGTTGCGCCATGTCTGCATGCGGGCGCCCGGCGGTCCTTACGTCAATCTGGCGGGGCGCCTCACCAATATGCTCTATGTCCCGGGCGTCGAGGGCTTCGTCTTCAGCGGCGGTCTTGTCGAAGAGGACGCGGCTTGCGAGCACCAGCCGGCGGCGGAATAGGCGTTTGGTCAGACGCCCTTGGCCCAGGTTCCGTGGAAGCCTGCGGGCACGCGCTGCGGCAATTTCACTCGCGCGACCGGCGGCCCGGAAAAATTCTTCGGATCGATGATCCGCGCCTCCGAAGCGCCGTTCATGTCGGCCGTGAAGGTGACGACCCATCCGCCGTCTTCATCGCCGCCGCATCCTTCGGCGTCCGGCGCAAAAGCCGGCTCGGAGCCGTAAACGCCGGCGGCGAAATCGTGCTGCTCATAGCGGCCGGTCGACAGGTCGTATTTTCGCAGGCCCGAATAACGCTGCAGCACATTGTCATCCATCACGACATGATAGGACCAGCGGGATTTCCGCGCCGCATAATCGAGGTTGACGACCGGGAACTCGGAAAGCGCGTCGTCAAGCTGTCGCTCGACGCCGACGCCGGTCTTCATGTTCATGCGCCAGATGAAAGGCTGTGCGCGGAGCGCCAGCACCGTCACCATTGCGGCGTAAGGGCCGTGCGCCGCGGCGTCCGGCGCAAAGCCGTTCGGAACCATCTTGCACGCGGCCATGACGACTTCGTCGCCTTCCTCCCAGCAATTGATGACGTGATAAATATAGGCCGTCGGGAATTCGAACCAGCGCACCGGTCCGCCGCGGCGCGGCGCGACGCCGAAGCGCGTCGGCTGGTCGGCGACTTCGATCTGCCAGAGCCGGTTTCTCAGTGCGCTTTTGGTGAAGACGACCGGCAGGTCATGCAGGACGACGTAATTCGCGGTCAGGCCCATGTCGTGGGGAAGCCGCGGACCGGGTAGCTCAACCTCCTGGAAATGCGTCAGCCGATTGTCCGCAGAGATGACGCCGAACGACATTTTCGGTTCGTAAAGCGCGTAATCGAAAAACACCAACTCGCCGGTCGCCGGATCGACTTTCGAATGCGCCGAAACATTCATCGGAAGTTTTCCGCCGAAATCCTCGACGCCGATCGTCTCGAGCGTCGAAAGGTCGACTGCGACCGGCTGGCCCGAAATATACCAGAGCGCAAGCAGGCGGCCATTGTGCACGACGACGTCGGTGTTCGCGGTGTCCTTGTAAACGGTGCGGCGCCCGGCTTGCGCTCTGGCCGGCGAGAAAATCCCCGGCATCGCGTCGAGCCCCTCGATTTCCGCTTCGAAATCGGCGGTTCGGATATAGCGGTTGGCGTAACGCGCGCGACCGTTCTCGAACCAGACGCCGTGCAGCATGCCGTCGCCGTCGAACCAGTGATGGAGGCCGGCGGGCGGCGTCATCGGATTGGGACCGTTGCGGAAATAGCCGCCGCGCAGCGTTTTCGGGATTTCGCCGATCACGGCGAGATTGTCGGCGGTGACCTCCTCTCGCACCGGCGCATAAAGGCCGCCGAGATAGGGGTTCTGCGCATTCGCCGGGTGAGCGTTCATCGCCTCAGTCGCTTTCTGTCTTACCGCCGGCGAAAAATCTCGCGCTTCGCTCTCGCCGCCTTGCCGAACCACGCCTCGACATCGGCCCGGAACTTCCGATTGTCGGTCCGGGCGCGCCGATAGAGCAAGGCGTATACGACTATAAACAGGAGTTCGAGTTCGAACAGCAGATTGCTGATCAGCGTATGCCACCAGTCGGACATGCCGAACGCGTCGATCTGCAGGCCTTCGATCAGGCTGCGGAAAGCGTAATAGGCGGTCGAAGCGAGATAGCTCAGCATCATCACGAAATGGAATTGCCGGTGTTGCGGGACCCTGGCGTTCCATTTCTGGAAGAAGTAGGCGAGCGCGAACAGATCGAGCGCCGCATACCGCCAGACGCCGCCCTCAGGCGACGACGCCCACATCAACATCGAAGCGACATAAATCAGCCCCGATACCCGCGAAGCCTTGGCGATATGCGGCGAGCCGCACCAATGCGCCGCCGCGACCGCCGTCAGGACGGACGCAGCGTAAAAGCCGATCGTCAGCGCATCCCAAAGAGAGATAGTGCCGCCTCCGTCAAGTCAGGTTTCGGCTGGCCGCGAGCCTGCAATAGTTGGACGCCAGCGCTGACGGCGCTCGTTTCGATGGCATCATGCGCGGCCTTGACGCTTTCGACAAGCGCGAGATAGGCGGCCTGCACGTCCGCCGAATGATCGGCGGCGAAATCGCCGACGACTTCGGTCGCCTGCGCGCCTGCGCCGGCGGACAGGGCGGCAAGGCCCGCGCCGAGCGCAAGAAGCTCTTTTTCGAAACGGAGGAGCGCGATCTGCTCCTTCTTCAGCGACTTCTTCATGGTTAACGCTCCCTGAACGGGCCGCCGGGTGCGGCGCGATGGCCAAGCCTCGACTGCCGGCGTAAACGAATCGCTAATGCGGCTTTTCAGATGCGACGGGTTGCGCAATATTCTGCGGAAATCCGTCGCCGCCAGAACGGAAGAGCGAGAGGACTATTGGGAGACCGGGAAAAAGCGTTGGAGCTCTATGCGCGGTTGCGGGCGATATTCGCCCCGCGCGAACGCTCGAACGTCATCCCTCTGCCGGTCCGGGACCGATCCGCGAAAACCGCCGGACCATCTCAGCCGCTCCCGAAAGAGCTTCTTCAAGATCAGCTTGAAAATTCGGTCCCGGCGCGAAATCGCGGGATTGAAGGCATGCTAAGACAGTTATTTGAAGAGCTTGCTTCAGACGACTGAGGCTCGCGACGTCGCCTTCGCCCGTTTCGACAAATCGCCGGAAATTCTGGACCGCGCGGGCGATGTCGTCCTCATCGAGCGCGCGCGCCATTTTAGGTCCGCCGAATTTCGCAACCAACGCGAGGAGCGCGTGCCGGGCGGCGGTCGGACACAACGCCGTGGGCATCGGGACGTCGGTTGCGCAAAGGCGAAGCTCCTCGACGTCAAGCTTTGGACTGGTGACAGCGCTTTCAGGAACGCCAAGGGCGCGCGCAACAGCGATAATCCATTCCTCGCTCAACTCGAAGCCCTCCGCTTCGATGCGCTCGACGTCGCTGGTCTCCGCGCCCATGCGCGCCGCCAGTTGTCGCGGCGTCAGCAGGAAGGCGACACGCAGGCGCCTGACATTGTTTCCGGTCATCGCGACCCTTCCGGTTTTTCGCGCCAGCATTTCCACAATCGCCGGCATCGTCTAGACCGATCCGCGATTTAGTTTCCGGAGCGCTTCCTTGGCCCGTCAGGCTGAAAACTTCGTCTGCCAGTCCTGCGGCGCCGTTTACGGCAAATGGCAGGGGCGCTGCGACGCCTGCGCGGAATGGAATACGATCGCCGCCGAGGCGGCCGAGGCGGGACCGCCGGGGTCGCTGGCGGCCGGCAAGGCGGCGAAAGGCAAGGTCATCGAATTCGCCTCGCTGAAGGGCGGCGGTGAATTCGAGCCGCGCCTGCTGACCGGCAACACCGAATTCGATCGCGCCTGCGGCGGCGGGCTG
>JBGSSK010000023.1:0-1909 GCA_041737095.1 Parvularculaceae bacterium
GCAAGGGCCTATGGCGCCGACGACGCGGCGCGCCTCAATCATCTCGCCGCGATCGCGCGCGCCGAGAAAACGCCGCTGCTCGCCGTCAACCATCCGCTCTGTCACGCGCCGTCGCGCCGTCGCCTCGCCGATGTCCTCGCCTGCATCCGCGAGAAGACGACGATCGACAAGGCCGGCTTCCTCCTCGCCGCCAACGCCGAGCGCCATCTGAAGAGCCCCGCCGAAATGGCGCGGCTTTTCGCCGATCATCCGGCTGCGATCGAGGAAACGCTTCGCCTCGCTGGGCGCTGCCGCTTTTCCCTCGATGAGCTTCGCTATGAATATCCGAAGGAGGCCGCGGGGATTTCCGGAACGCCGCAGCAGGAACTCGAAAGGCTGACCTTTCTCGGCCTGCAAAGCCGCTACCCGGCCGGCGCGCCGGACCGCGTGCGCCAGCAGGTCGTCAACGAGCTGGCGATCATCGGCGCGCTGCAATACGCGCCGTATTTCCTGACGGTCTATGACATCGTGCGCTTTGCGCGCGCGCGCGGCATTCACTGCCAGGGCCGCGGCTCGGCGGCGAACTCCGCCGTCTGCTACGCGCTCGGCGTCACATCGGTCGATCCGGCGCGCATGGATGTCCTGTTCGAGCGGTTCATTTCCGCCGAGCGCCGCGAGCCGCCCGACATCGACGTCGATTTCGAGCATGAGCGTCGCGAGGAGGTCATCCAGTACATCTACCGGAAATACGGCCGCGCGCGCGCCGGCATCGCCGCGACCGTCATCACCTATAGAAAGCGCTCGGCGCTGCGCGAGGTCGGCAAGGCGATGGGGCTTTCCGAAGACGCGGTCTCGGCGCTCTCCGGCATGGCGCGGGGCTGGCGCGACGGCGGCATCGCCGATGCGATCGCCGAGGATACGGGGCTCGACCCGAAAGAGCCGACAATCGCGCTGACGCTCGAGCTGGCGCGCGAGATCAGGGGATTTCCGCGCCATCTCTCGCAGCACACCGGCGGCTTCGTGATGACCGAAGGGCCGCTCGAAGAGCTGATCCCGATCGGCAACGCCGCGATGGACGACCGCACTTTCGTCGAATGGGACAAGGACGATCTCGACACGCTCGGCATCATCAAGGTCGACGTCCTCGGGCTCGGCATGCTGACGGCGATCGCCAGGAGCTTCGCCCTCCTTCGCGCACATTACGGCGTCGATCTCGACATTGCGACGATCCCGGCCGAGGAGCGCGCCGTCTACGACATGATCTGCCGGGCCGATACGCTCGGCGTCTTCCAGATTGAAAGCCGCGCGCAGATGCAGATGCTGCCGCGCCTTCGCCCCCGCAAATTCTACGACCTCGTGATCGAGGTCGCGATCGTTCGCCCCGGCCCGATCCAGGGCGACATGGTGCATCCCTATCTCCGCCGGCGCCGTGGCGAGGAAAAGGTCGAATTTCCCTCGCAGGAGCTTGAAGAGGTTCTCGGCAAGACCCTCGGCGTTCCCCTGTTTCAGGAACAGGCGATGAAAATCGCGATTGTCGCCGCCGGCTTCACGCCGAGCGAGGCGGACAGGCTGCGCCGCGCGATGGCGACGTTCCGCAAGACCGGGACGATCCACACATTCGGAGAAAAGATGATCGAGGGGATGCGCGCCCGCGGCTACGAGGCGGCGTTCGCCGAGCGCTGCTTCAAGCAGATCGAGGGCTTCGGCGAATACGGCTTTCCGGAGAGCCACGCCGCGTCCTTCGCGCTTCTGGTCTATGCTTCCTGCTGGCTGAAATGCCGCTATCCCGACGTTTTCTGCGCGGCGATGCTGAATTCCCAGCCGCTCGGGTTCTACGCGCCGGCGCAGCTTGTCCGCGACGCGCGCGAGCACGGCGTCGAGATCCGCGCCGCCGACGTCAATTGCTCGGACTGGGACGCGACGCTCGAAC
>JBGSSK010000041.1:0-6438 GCA_041737095.1 Parvularculaceae bacterium
CGCGCATCCTCGCCCTTGCGGCATATCTCGGTGCGCCGCTCCTGCGCCGCCGCGCCGGTCGCAACCGCGATCGTCGCCGCAAAAGCGCCAGTCGCCAGCAGAAACAGTGACCTCATGGCCCCCTCCAGATCGAATGGCCGCGCCATACCCTTGTTCTGGCAGGCGTAAAAGACCGCGTGATTTTCACCGCCGCATCGTAAAGGACGGCTTAGCGCCGCCTAGTGCTTTTTAGGGACCGGGGACGCATGTTTTCCCAAGCGAGTCAGGGGTTTACCGCCGATCGAGGATGAAAAATCGGCAATCGTGTTCATTGCGGTCTGATCGCGCTGCGCCGCCGTCGGCGCGGCGCATCCAGTCGGCCGCATCGAGCTCCGGAAACCGGACATCGCCGTCGATTTCGGCGTCGACCTCCGTCATGTGGATGCGGTCGGCGATCGGCAGCGTCGCGGCGTAGATATCGGCGCCGCCGATAATGAATATTTCAGCGGCGTCCAGATGCGCGGCGGCTTCGGCGCCGAGCCGCAGGGCTTCCTCGATCGTCCGTGCGATCACGACCCCTTCCCTCGGCGCCATAGTGCGGCTGACGACGATGTTGATGCGGTCCGGCAGCGGCTTGCCGATGCTGTCGAATGTCTTGCGGCCCATGATGACAGGCTTGCCCGTCGTCAACGCGCGGAAACGCTTCAGATCGTCAGATATCTTCCAGGCAAGCGCGCCGTCGCGCCCGATCACGCCATTCTCCGCAACGGCGACGATCAACGAAATCCGCATCAGTCGGCGTCCGCGAGATCATCGAGCGGCGCGCCGTCGAGGCGATAGATTGTCCACTCATCCATCGCGGCGGCGCCGAGCGATTTGTAAAACGCGATCGACGGCGCGTTCCAGTCGAGGACCGACCATTCGAGGCGGCCGCAATCATTATCCTTCGCGATCCGCGCAAGGCGCGCGAGGAGCGCCTTGCCGATTCCCCTGCCGCGATGCGTCTCGCGCACGAAGAGGTCTTCGAGATAGACGCCGTGCTTGCCGACAAAGGTCGAAAAATTGAAGAAATAGAGCGCAAATCCGCAAGGCGCTCCTTCCCACTCCGCGATGAGCGCGAAGGCCTTCGGCTGCTCGCCGAAGAGCGCGCGATCGATGTCCGGCGTGTCGGCGACAACCGCGTCGCGGAGCTTCTCATAGACGGCAAGATCGCGAATGAACTGCAAAAGCAGCGGCGCGTCGCCGCGCTTCGCCTTGCGAATGGCGAGCGTCATACCGCGATCGGCGCCTTGATCGCCGGCTGCGCGATATAATCCTCGATGGCGATGTCGGCGTAAGTGAAATCGAAAACGCTTTTGATGTCCTGATTCAAACGCAGCCGCGGCAGCGGCCCCGGCGTTCGCGACAATTGTTCGCGCGCCTGTTCGAAATGATTATGATAGAGATGCGCATCGCCGAACGTGTGAATGAATTCGCCCGGCGCCAGATCGACGGTCTGCGCGACCATGTGGGTCAACAGCGCGTAGGAGGCGATGTTGAACGGCACGCCGAGAAAGATATCCGCCGAGCGTTGATAAAGCTGGCAGGACAGACGCCCCTTCGACACGAAGAACTGAAAAAGGCAATGGCAGGGCGGCAACGCCATGTCGGCGATCTCGGCGGGGTTCCAGGCGCTGACCACCATGCGCCGCGACGTCGGATTGCGTTTCAGCTCCTCGATCACCCACGCGATCTGGTCGATCGTCCTGCCGTCATGCGTCGGCCAGGAGCGCCATTGGCGGCCGTAAACCGGACCAAGCTCGCCCGCTTCATCCGCCCATTCGTCCCAGATCGTGACGCCGTTCCGGTTGAGATAGGCGATGTTTGTATCGCCGGCGATGAACCACAACAACTCGTGGATGATCGATTTCAGATGCAGCCTCTTCGTCGTGACGAGCGGAAAGCCGTCGGCGAGGTTAAAGCGCATCTGATGGCCGAAGATCGAGCGTGCGCCAGTGCCGGTGCGCTCCGCCCGGTCATCGCCGCTGTCCAGGGCTCGCCGCAAAAGGTCGTGGTATTGTCGCATCGGCTCTTTATGGGGCGTTCGCGCGCCCGGGAGAAGATGAGCGTCGACAAGGATTTCCCCCATTTCGGCAGCGATGGGCGCGGTTTTGCTCGCGTTCCCGCCCGATTGACTGGCGATAAGCATTTTATCGATCCCCGGCGACTGTGATAGCCTGCGGCCTGAGGGGTCAGGGTATGAAAAGCAAATCGGTCGACGATGCGCCCGAACGGAAACAAACCGGGGATCTGGAGGCGACCCGCAAGGAGACCGGCCGCGGCCTCGCCCCGGCAAGCCTCCTCGTCGGCCTCGCTACCGGCGCCGCTGTCTATGGCGTCGTCGAATACTGGATCGATGGACGAGACCTGACGCCGCTCGCGACGGTCTCCCTGCAATCAATCATCTACTTCAGCGCTGGCTGGCTGCTGCTCGCCGAACGCCGCGACTATTTGCGGCCGATCCTGCCGGCGGCTGTGATCGCCGCGCTCCTCGCCGGGCCGACCTGGTTCATGACCGGCGTCGGCGCAGCGACCAGGAACGACATGGCCGAGTTTCCCTTCGCCTTCTGGTTTCTGCTTTCAGCGCCGCTCGCCTTTTACCTGATGCTGTCGCTGGCGAAGGCGGCGATCGAAACCGGGACGCCGCCGCATTACCGGTCGCTGTTCTTTCACGGCCTTACCTTGCCGCTGATCGCCTCAGGCGCGAAACTTTTCGCGGGGCTGACGCTCGCGCTGCTTTTCGCCTGGGCGGCGCTGCTGAAGCAGATGGATGTCGCGTTCTTTTCCACGCTCTTCGACGAGCCATGGTTCATCCTGCCGTTTCTCGGCGCGATCGGCGGCCTGTCGATCGCCATGATCCGCGGGCAGCAAGCGGTTGTCGGCGCGCTGCGTTATGTCCTCCTGCTGTTCTCGCGGATCGCGATGCCGATCATGGCGATCTTCTCGGCGACTTTCCTGATCGCGCTGGCGCTCAAGGGACCGGGCGCCATTCTCGGGGCCGACTTTTTTTTCGACCGGCCCGGCGGCATGATTCTCTTTCTCGCTTTTTCCGGGATGCTGATTTTCAACGGCGTCTACCAGAACGGCGAAGGCGCGCCGCCGCCGGCATGGCTGCGGCTGTCGACCATTCTCGTGATCGCCTGTTTTCCAGTTTATACGGGCCTCGCCTTTCATGGGCTGTGGACGCGCGTCGCAGAATACGGGCTGACGCCGCCGCGCATCGGCGGGCTCGCCATGACGGCGCTTTCCTTCGCATACAGTTTCGTTCTGCTGGCGGGATTGCTGACGGAGGTCCGTTGGAAAGCGACGCGGTGGATGCCGCTCGTCGCGCCGGCCAACACGCTGATGGCGTCGCTCTGGGTCGTCGTGTTGCTGGCGCTTTCATCGCCGCTGTTCAATCCGTGGTCGATGAGCGCGAAGAGTCAGGAAGCATTGTTATTGTCGCGATCGACCGGCGCTGAGGATTTCGATTACGGCTATTTGCGTTTCCGTCTCGGCCGCTCTGGCGAGGCGGCGCTCGCCCGCATCGAACAAGCGACGGGCCACCCGCAAGCGGCGGCGATCAGCGTCGGCGTCAATCGCGCGCGCGCCGCGCAAAGCTATTGGGAATACCAGCACCCTGAAATCGGAACGCCGGCGATCGACGCGCCGGCGGCGGAACCGGCGGACGCGCAAGCGCCAGACCGCGGCGAACAGCCGGGTCCGATGGATTTGCAACTCAATCCCGATGATGCGCCGGACGACACCTCGCCCGACAATTGAAGCGGCCTATTCGGCGGCTTCGGCGAGAACGGCCTCGGCGGTTTCCGCGTCTTTGTCCTTGTCTTTTTTCAGACGATCGTCGCGGCGGCGAATCTTGCGATTAGGACCGTGATAATCCTCGACGCCTTCGACGAGGGCATAACAGGCGAGACGAACCGCGCGGGGGATCTCGACTGTTTCACCGTCGCGTTCGCCCTTTTCGTAATACTGGATCATTCGCCGCTTGAGGCCGAGCGCATGCGCCGCCTCCTTTTGCGACAATTTCAGCGACTTTCGCCATTTCCTGAAATCATTCGGCTCCACAGCGCACCCATTGCGTCGCGCCCTCATGGCGCACAGGTTTCGTCTACAGCCGAAATATTACAAGCATTTGACATAGTTGTCGCAATTTTCGGATTCCGCCCTTTAAATTCCGCTGCCGATAACTTATCTTTCTTTCGCCGGCTTGCCGGCTATGGCGATAAACGGCCCGTGCAATAAGCGGTTCGGACCCGGGGGCGGTACCCGGCGGCTCCACCAAAGGCCCCTCTTTCGGGGTTTTCGGCGGGGCCGAAACAGGCTCGACGGACGTGTAAAGACGACGCTTTCTCCCGGATGGTCTCCGTTATTGGACCAACCTTGATAGTTGCCAATGACAACTACTCGGAAGAGTTCGCTCTCGCTGCGTAATGCGGCTGAGCTGCTCACTTTGAAGTCCTGACCCTTTCCAAGGTCAGGCGGGGTTCGGGAGCACCTGGCAACAGAAGCTCCCACTTTATCAGGCATGAACAAAGTCCACTCCGCCGACCGGGGCCGGCGCTCGCCGACAGAAGCCACAGGAGCCGGCGCCTTTTCTCCAATGCGGCCGCTTCGGCGGGGTTCCGGCCGGGCGCGCGGCCGGGTGCGGTCCGACCGCACCAGCAAGGGCGACGATGGCGCAAATCGGCGAGTGTTGCTCTTCGCCTTTTCCGTCTATAATTAACGATTCGAGGGGCTGATCGAAATTGGGCGGAGCGGATTGCGCGTGAACGACGTCGAGATCGATTACGATTATCTGACCCAGCGGGCCTTGAAGCAGGTCGTTCGCGATGTCCTGCAGATGACCGAGGGGCTCGGCGCTGCGCCGGGCGATCATCATTTCTATATCGAGTTCGAAACCCAGGCGGACGGCGTTCAAATACCGGAGCATCTCGTCACGACCTATCCGGTGCGGATGACGATCGTCCTGCAACACCAGTTCGACGACCTCGAGGTGCGCGACGACGGCTTTTCGGTGACCTTGTGGTTCAAGGGAAAGCAGGCGCGCCTCACCGTTCCCTACAGCGCCGTCACCAGCTTCGCGGACCCCAGCGTCCAGTTCGGCCTGCGTTTCGATTCGCCGTCGGACGCGCCGGCGCCCTCGCCCGCGCCGTCGCCGATCGAAATGAAGGCGCCGCCGCCTTCGGGCGCGGTCTTGCAGCTCGACGCCTTCCGGAAGAAATAGGCGAGGCTACTGAACGGTCGGCAGCGACGGGTCGTCGCCATTATCGTCCGCATCCTGCATATCCAGCGCCAGCACTTGCTCCGCATCGCCGACACCGGCCGCATCGCGAAGCGAGGACGGCAATGATTTGGCGGTTTTCGCGCCCATTGTGCGGAGCATCTCCGCCTGACGGACGAGGCCGCCGGCGCCGGTGAGCTTGGTGAGAGCGCCGTTATATGACGCTTGGGCCTGCACAAGGCGTTCGCCGATTTTCTCGACATCGCCGACAAAACCCGCGAATTTATCGTATAGCTTGCCGGCCCTGCTTGCGATTTCCTCTGCGTGCAGATGCTGGCGCTCGACCTTCCAGAGCGACGCGACCGTCATCATCACTGTCGTCAGCGTTGTCGGCGTCGCGATTGCGACTTTGAGATCCAGCGCGTCGAGAATAAGCTTGTCGTCCGCGGTGAGCGCAGCGCCGAGCGCCGCTTCGATCGGCACGAACATGACCACATAATCGAGCCTGGTTCCGACGCGCGCCTGATATTCCTTCGACGACAATGTCCGCACATGCGTCCTCAAGGATCGCGCATGCGCAGAAAGGCGCGATGCGCGCGTCGCCGCTTCAGGCGCATTCGTCGCCGCTTCAAAATCGACGAGCGATACTTTCGAATCGATGATGATCCGCTCGCCGCCCGGAATATTGACGATGTAATCGGTCCGGACGCGTCCATCGTCGCCAGAAAAACTTTCCTGGCGCGTGTATTCGACGCCTTCCCGGAAACCGAGGCGCTGCAAGATCGTGTCGACGATCATCTCGCCCCAGGCGCCCTGCATCTGAACGTCGCCCTTCAGGGCGCGCGTCAGGTTCTCCGCTTCCTTAGAAACGCTCGCCGACTGCGCCGCCAGCCGCTCGATCTGCTCCTTCAGCGAACCGTGCTGCTTCGAGGTTTCGACATGCGCGTCGCCGAGCGATTTCTTGAAGGCGTCGATATCGTTCTTCAGCGGCGCGAGCAGGAATTCGATCTGCTCCTTGTTCTGCGCCTTGAAGGTCTCGCTGTGCGACGCCATCAGCGCGCCGGCGTTCTCCGAAAACGCCTGACGCATCTGCTCCTTGGCGTCCTTCAGATCGGCGATCTGACGTTCAAGGCCGCGCGCTTCGGCGCGCTCGCGCTCGATGGTCCGCGCAAGGTCGTCGCGCTCATCGCGCAGCGTCC
>JBGSSK010000072.1:0-5251 GCA_041737095.1 Parvularculaceae bacterium
GGACGCTCGCCTTCCTCCGCCAGCCTGAGCCGCCGGCGGGCCTCAAGGATGCGCTTGAGCTGCTGCCCTTCGCGCAAAGTGTGATGGCGATGCGCCCCTCGGTCCGCGCCTTCGGGACCGCGCCCTGCCAGGAGGTCGTTCTCAGGGGCGACGATGTCGACTTGTCGATGCTGCCGGTCCAGACCTGCTGGCCGGGCGAGCCGGCGCAGCTCATCACCTGGCCGCTCGTCGTCACCAAAGGCCCGGGCGACGCGCGCGAGGATGATTTCAATCTCGGCATCTACCGGATGCAGGTGCTGGCGAAGAACAAGACGATCATGCGCTGGCTCGCGCATCGCGGCGGCGCGCAGCATCATCGCCGCTGGAAGGGCGAGCGGCGCGATCCATTGCCGGCGGCGATCGTCCTCGGCGCCGATCCGGGGATCATTATTGCGGCGGTGACGCCGGTTCCGGACACCTTGTCGGAATACCATTTCGCCGGATTGCTCCGTGGACGGAAGGCCGAGCTTGTCGACTGCAAGACAGTGCCGCTGAAGGTTCCGGCGGAGGCCGAGATCATCATCGAGGGCCATGTAAGCCTCGACGACATGGCGGACGAAGGGCCCTATGGAGATCACACCGGCTATTACAATTCGGTTGAGAAATTCCCGGTCTTCACCGCGACGGCGATCACCATGCGCAAGGACCCGATTTATCTCTCGACGTTCACCGGGCGTCCGCCGGACGAGCCCTCGGTCCTCGGCGAGGCGCTAAACGAGGTCTTCATCCCGCTGCTGCAGCAGCAATTCCCGGAGATCGCCGATTTCTGGCTGCCGCCCGAAGGGTGCTCCTACCGCATCGCCGTCATCAGCATGCGGAAGGCCTATCCAGGTCACGCCAAGCGCGTGATGATGGGCGCGTGGAGCTATTTGCGCCAGTTCATGTACACGAAATGGATCATCGTCGTTGATGACGACATCAATGCGCGCGACTGGAAGGACGTCATGTGGGCGATTGCGACCCGCATGGACCCGGCGCGCGATATAACGGTGATCGAGAACACCCCGATCGATTATCTCGATTTCGCTTCGCCTGAATCGGGCCTCGGCTCGAAGATCGGCCTCGACGCCACCAACAAATGGCCGCCCGAGACGAAACGGGAATGGGGCGAGAAAATCGCCATGTCGGACGAGGTGGTGAATCGCGTCGATGCGATGTGGAAGGATCTCGGCCTGCCGGGGACGGGCAAGGCGATCTGGTGAGGGCGCGCCGAATCTGGCGTCTTCCGCCAATCCAGAAATCGGCCCCCAACCGTCATCGCGGATGCGAGGCGGCATGCAACGCTGGGGGCGGGATGACGGCGCCGGTCAAGTGTGCTCAGGCGGCCTCTTGGTTTCGCGCCGCGGCCGTAAACCTCAGTTATCCCATCCGCCTACGACCATCGCGATCAGCGTGATCATGCCGCCATAGCGAAAGGCGGACTGCAGCGACACGTCGCGCAGATAGTCGGATCGCCACATTTCAAACCAGGTTTCGGCGATCACGATGAATCCGCCGAACAACATGAGCATGGCGATCGCGCATCCGGCGAGCGCGGTCTTTTTGGCGGCCTGAAATGCGGCGCCGTCGGCGTTGCGCGCGCCCCACATCCGAAACGCGCCATGCGTGCAGAAAGCGGCCGACGCGAATTTCGACAGCGTGATGAACAAGGCGCCAGCGAGGATCACCGACGGATTCGTCGTGGCCTTCCAGCTCGTTGCGACCGGGTCGAAGGTCGACATCGAGGTTGCGGCGCCGACCGCGCCGATCGTCCCTTCCCAGTCCATGATGTTTCCGGCGCCGCCCAGCGCGCCCCAGGCGGCGACCGTCAGCACCAGAATGATTTTCGACACGCGCAGCATGGCGATCCTCCTGTTCTCCCGGTACGGAGGTTAGGGTGATTTGACAGCTGAGAAAGCAAATACGGCCGGCGCTCCCGTCGCCTTGTCAGCGGCCGTCCCGCGCGTCATTGCGCGCTGCGCTGCGTCCAGGACGACGAAGGTTCAGGCGCGTGCGACAAGCTCGAAAAACGCCGCCGGAGTTGTCACGCTCTCGATCTCGCGCGCCGAGACCGTGACGCCCCAGTTTTTCGCGATCGCCTCGTAGCGCGGGCGGCGCCAGTCGATCAGTTGCGCAAATCCTGAGCGGATGAAATCATCGGGATCGACCGCGCTTTCGGGAACGCCTCTTTGGGCGCGATATTCCGCCCAGATACGCTTCAGGAACGCTTCATTGTAATACATGGGCTTTGGATATTTTGCGAAGCGCGCCTTCAGCGCCGCGGCGTGCGACTCGTCGCCGGCGATGTAAACGATCCGGCAGGTCTCGGAGAGCGTCTGCAAAACCGGGTCACTCGCATCTTCGGGATCGACAACCTCGCAGATCGAGCCGCCGGCGTCGCAGACGAAATGTTGATAGCCGTAAATCGATTTCGCTTTCTCCGCGAAAGCGGGCGCGTCGAGCAGCGCCGCGATCTCCGCCTCGCGGTGGAGGCGTTGACGGCGCAGATATTCGTCGAATGGGATTCCGCCGCGCGCCGGATCGCCCGGCTTGCCGAGCCATGTCGACAAGGGCGCGAGATTGTCGAAGGTGATGTTCGAGGAGATATAGATCGAATCTGAAAGCAGCATTTCCTTCAGCACCGGCGACTTCATCGCTTCGCGCTTGAACTCGTCGGCGATCGCTTCGCCGAGATAGCGCGTGCCGATGCGGTAATCGACCGAGTAGTGAAACCAGCCGGCGTCCTTCCGGAGCATCGCCGCGATGCGCGTCTTGCCGACACCCGACATGCCGATGAGGGCGATCGGTTTTTCGGGGATCTGGCTGGTCATCGCGGCGGCGTCTCCTCGTTGCGCTCTCCTTAGCGGGAAACGCCGGAACGCGCCAATGTCCGTAGGCTGAGGATCAACTGAAGGTCGCAAGGCGGACCGGAAATCGCTGCGGAGGCGAAAAATATGCCAATTAAATCATTATGTTAAGGGGTCCTGTCCAACTTATCCCCCAACTTATCCCCCAATCCGTCCTACAGCAGCGGAGCGGCTTTAGAATGGCGCCTCAATGACTGCTTCCGCGCATCGGCGCGGACCGCAATCAGTGAAAGGAAGCTACGGGTGAAGACAGGCGTTCAATCGATGACCAGCGTTCGCTCATTCGGCGCCCGCCTTCGAATCGCCCGCCATGGCGAATTCGGCGCCCTTTTCGTTGTCGGAAAAGGCGCCCTTTTCGCGCGGGATCCCGCAGCGGCGCTCGAAAAAACAACGAGGCGCGCTGCCGAAAGGGGCGCCCTTCCGGCGTTTCGGCGAATGTTACGGCTTCGGCGCGGCGTTGCGAACGCCATCCGAGACATAGGCTTCGAACTTGCCGAAATTCTCGACGAACATTCTTGCAAGGCGCGCTGCCTGCTCATCATATCGCGCCGGCTCGCGCCAGGTCTCGCGCGGGTACAAGATGCGGTCGTCAACGCCTGGAACCCTGATCGGCGCGTCGAAGCCGAAAATGGCGTCGCGTCGCATCGGCGCCGATTTCAGCGAGCCGTCGAGCGCAGCGGCGAGCAGCGCCCGCGTCGCCTTGATCGGCATTCGCGCGCCCTCGCCATAGGGCCCGCCGGTCCAGCCGGTGTTGACGAGCCAGCATGCGGCGCCATGCCGTTCGATCAGCTCCCCGAGCAATTTTCCGTATTCGGACGGATGGCGCGGCATGAACGGCGCGCCGAAGCAGGTCGAGAAGGTCGGCTGCGGCTCCTTGCCGAGGCCCTTCTCGGTGCCGGCGACCTTGGCGGTGAAGCCCGACAGGAAATGATACATCGCCTGTTCCGGCGTCAGACGCGCGATCGGCGGCAACACGCCGAACGCGTCGGCGGTCAGCATGATGATATTCTTCGGATGCGGCGCGCGCCCGGTCGCCGAGGCGTTCGGAATATAATGGATCGGATAGGCGCCGCGCGAATTCTCGGCGAGCGAGGCGTCGTTGAGATCAAGCGCGCGCGTCTTCGGGTCCATGACGACATTTTCAAGGACGGTGCCGAAGCGCCGCGTCGTCGCATAAATCTCCGGCTCGGCTTCCAGCGACAGGCGGATCATCTTGGCGTAGCAGCCGCCCTCGAAATTGAAGAGGCCGTTCGGAGACCAGCCATGTTCATCGTCGCCGACAAGCGTCCGGTCCGGATCGGCGGAGAGCGTCGTCTTGCCGGTGCCGGAAAGTCCGAAGAAAACCGCAGAATCATCTTCCGCGCCGACATTGACCGAGCAGTGCATCGGCATGACGCCGACTTCCGGCAGGATGAAATTGAGGATGGTGAAAACCGACTTCTTGATTTCGCCAGCGTAGGAAGTGCCGCCGATCAGGATCATGCGCTTGACGAAATCGACGGCGATTACTGTCCCGGTGCGGCAGCCATGGCGTGCCGGATCGGCTTGGAAGCCCGGAAGATCGACGATCGTGAAATCCGGCGCCGCGCCGGTGACAAAGCCGCGCTCGGCGAGCGGCGGCCGGATCAGCAAATGCTGGATAAAGAGCGCATGCCAGGCGAGTTCGGTGATGACGCGAACCATGATGTGATGGTCCTTGTCGGCGCCGCCGCGCAGGTCCTGCGCGAAAAGCTCCTTGCTGGCGGCGTATTCCAGCATGTCGCGATGCAGCGCCTCAAAATTCTCCGGCGTGATCGGTCGCGAATTCTCCCACCAGATTTTGCGGTCGATCTCCGGGCGGCGGACGGTGAACTTGTCCTGCGCCGAGCGGCCGGTGTGTTCGCCGGTCCTGACGACGAGCGGCCCGTCGGCGGCGATTTCGCCTTCCCCGCGCTTGACCGCGAGTTCGTAATAAGCCGCGGCGGCGAGGTTGCGAAAACGCTGCGGCGCGGCGTCCTCGAACGCCGAAAGGGCGGTGCGCACCGCCTTGATGGTGGAACTCATGCTGAAGGGTCCTCCCGAGACGCCTTTTATTGCTCATACCGGCGCGCGCGATGATGCGCGTCGTCGCGGCTCTTAATCCAAAAACCGGGCCGAGGCGACCCTTGAGGGACGGATTTCGGCGCCGCCGAAGGCGAATTGCGCGGCTTGATCCGGAGGCGCGCGCCGTGCGACAGAGCCGTTCGCCAAAAAGGAGAATTGACATGCGCCATTTCGGGAACCGGGCTTTCGCCCTCGCCGCCCTCAGCCTCATCGCCGGCTGCGGCGGACCGGGCGCCGCGCCAAAGGTCGATGACGCCGTCCTCAGCGCCGCTGACGCGGCCGCG
>JBGSSK010000096.1:0-21813 GCA_041737095.1 Parvularculaceae bacterium
GCAAGGCGTGGAGGTTCGAGTCCTCTTCTGGGCACCATTTGTTCCCTTTTCAAGTTTGCGGATCGGCGCTGAAATTTGTTCAGCGCCGTCATAATGTATTGAAAATACATAACTTTTCCGCGTCTCCGCAAAGATCAGCAACCTTCCACAAACCAGCGCAGCGATGGCCGAGCAGTCGGTTTGATTGGTACAATAGTTGGTATTTCCAACGATCCGGTTGGTAGCTCGTACCAACAAATTTGCGCGGAACCGAAAAGAGGAACCGAAATGAGATTGACCGATCTGCAATGCCGAAACGCGACCCCTGGTCCGAAGGTGCGCAAGCTGTCCGACGGCGGCGGCTTGCAGCTATGGGTGCAGCCTGCCGGATCGCGACAATGGCGCCTCGCCTACAAGTTCGACGGCAAGCAGAAGGCTCTGGCGATCGGTCCCTATCCGCTCGTCTCGCTTGCCGAGGCTCGCGAGGCGAGAGACGCCGCCAAGAGGCTGCTTTTGAAGGGGATCGACCCCAACGCGAAGAAGAAAGAAGACCGAAGGCCGGCCGAGACCTTTCGAAACATCGCGGCGGAATATCTCGACAAGATTACCCGAGAGGGCCGCGCCGAGCTGACGTTACGCAAGGTAAAATGGCTGCTCGACCTAGCGAACATATCGTTAGGCGATCAGGCGATCCGGGCAATCAACGCGCCAATGGTGCTCGACGCCCTGCGTATCCTTGAGAACCGCGGCCACTATGAGTCCGCGCGTCGCATGCGCTCCGTCATCGGCCGTGTTTTTCGTCACGCGATCGCGACCGCCCGCGCCGACGCCGATCCGACGATCGCCCTGCGCGACGCGCTGATCAGGCCGAAAAGTTCGCCGCGCGCCGCCATCATCGATCCGACGGGTTTCGGGGGCCTCTTGCGCGCCATCGACGACTTCGAGGGACTTCGAACGACGCGCGCGGGTTTGCAGCTCATGGCCCTCCTCTTCCCCAGGCCAGGCGAATTGCGCTTGGCCTCATGGTCGGAGTTTGACTTTGAAAAAGGCGTCTGGACGATTCCAGCCAGCCGCATGAAAATGCGCCGGCCGCACAAGTCGCCGTTATCACGGCAGGCGATTGGCATCCTCGGCGAACTCCGAGCCTATACCGGGGGCGGGCGGCTCACCTTTCCGGGACTGCGGTCCCTGGAAAAACCGATGAGCGACGGCGCCATGAACGCCGCGCTCCGGCGGATGGGATACGCCAAGGAGGAGGTCACCCCCCACGGCTTCCGCGCGACGGCGGCGACGCTTCTCAACGAGTGCGGGAAGTGGCACCCCGACGCTATCGAACGCCAGCTCGCCCATGTGGAGGCCAACGATGTACGGCGGGCGTATACGCGCGGTGAGCATTGGGCCGAACGGACCCAGATGATGCAGTGGTGGGCGGATTATATCGATGGGCTGAAAGCGCCGGCGCCCGCAACGCATTCGGAAACATCGTCAAACTCAGCCGGACGGGATTTCATCTACATTGGCAAGTCAGACTGATGTGAACCCAGTGGCTCCCGCGTTTATTCAGAGAGTCCTGCGGTTGATGAACCCGGTCCGGTCGCGAATTCTGGCCGCAGCTATCGACGATCGGGCTCGTCCGGAAGAATCGCGATCAGCCGGGACGAAACAGCGTCGGCGGCCGCTGCGATATCCCACGAAGGCTGGCGGTGGAGTATCGGCCCGCCCAAGAGCGGCCCGCCCAAAAGGCCGCCCGCAATCGCCGTCGCGGCGTCCGTTGCCAGCAGCGGGCCGATATCAGCGGTGAAGCGAGGGTCGGTCAGTTTGGCGGCGAGGTTCTCTTCGAACTGCGTGCGGCCGACACGATGTCCCCCGCGTTTCATGTATTCCTGAAATGCGGCCACGACGCGCTCTGGATCGACATTCGGGTCATCGAGAGCGACAGCGAGGTCAAACAGGTCGCGGCCTTTGCGGCGTTGGTAGAGCGCGCGCAGCTTGGTGGCAAGCAACTCATCGAGTTCATAGGTGAGGACATCGCTTGCGCCGGCGAACCAGCGCGAGGAGACGGAAAAGCGCATGCTCTTAAATCCGTGCACGGCGAAATGTTCGCGCGAGTTGATTTCGACTTTGAGTTTGAGCGGCAGCGGCGGCGCCTCTTCGGAGTCGAAGCGGTACGTCAGGGTGACTCGGCCTTCGCTTTGCTTGTAGCGCGGCTTGCCGAGCCAGCCATCGAGCGCTTCGTGCAAAGCATCCATGAGCGGCCCCGCCGGCTCTGCGTTCACCTGCACGAGGTCGATATCTTCGGAATATCGGGCTGGCGGTTTGAGGTGGAGCTTGTAGAGCGCGGTTCCGCCACGGAAGGCGAGCGTTTTCGCCAATACCGGATGCGCGAAAATGGCGACCAGCGCGCGACAGATCACGAGGTCCTGCTCGACCTGGAAATCCTGCACCCACGGCGCTTCCGCCCGCCATTCGGTGATGTAGTCGCGCGGGATCACAGCTCCGGCTCTACGTCGGCATTGACGATCAGCTTCCAATCCTTGCGGCGTTTGCCCTCGGCGGAGGCGCCGGGAAGAAGCAAGGTCGATTCTTTCGCTTCGCGGCGGACATAGTCGCGAAGGGCTTCCGCTTTCTCGGGAGCGTCAGTCAGCTCAAGGAGGTAGCCAAGCCTTTGAACCCACGGCAGAGGCACCGCCGCCGCCGCCGCCGCCAGCTTGGCGGGATCGATTTTCTCGGCGAGTTCGGCGAGCACTGTCGCTATGTGATCGAGCCCGCCCGCGTGTTGGTAATAGCCGACGAGATCAAGCGCCGTCGCTTCGGGCGTTGAAACAAGGATCGCGCCGCGTGGCGTATTGAAGGATTGCACGGGCGTTGCGTTGACGCGCCGGTTCACGATGAAGGCGACGCGCACTTGTCCGCATCGGATCGGACGGCGCGATTTGCCAACCATCACCTGAAATTCCTGCGGGCGGTGATGCGCCGCGCCATGAAACTGCGCAGCTGAAAGCAGCCCTGCGTAATAGGAGAGGCAGAGGCGCTCCATCAGCGCCGGGATGAATTGCTCCGGCGGCAGTGAGCCGAGCGCACGATATTCGGGTGGGACGATGGCGTAGAAGCCCCGCGCCGGTGAGGCGACGGTCCCCTGCTTCGCAAGCCGGTTCAATGCGAGCTTCACCGCATCAGCCGAAACACCAAGGGCCGCGCGAGCCTCTTCAGACGTGAAAGTGTTTCGACCGCGCGCCGCTAGGCCGTTTACGTAGTCCCGGACATGCAAACGTGTCGCAGAGTTCATTCGCGAAAAGTATCATTTTTTAATGCTTTACGCAAACAAAATCGTATATCAAGCGGCAGTGGGAGACCTCAAGTCGTCGCGACGGCGCGCGAACCTGACGGCGGGCACGCAAGCCCGGTCCGAACGGTGATCCCGGCTGCGTGTCCGCCGACGCCGGCGCCTTGAACCTGGCCGCGCAGCACGGACAATCGCCGCCAAGCAAGTCACCCGCGTCACCTCGGGCCTTATGGCGGGGATCTCGATACGGTCAGGCGTCACGCGGATTTTGCGGAGCTTGGCTGACGTCCGCGCCGCAATGCGGGCAGGAACCGGTCCGAATATCGCGCCGCGCCGTCGGTTCGGGATGCAGCGCGCGATGCGCGCCCCGATGCGGCTTGACCTTCGCTTTCGGCTCGCTCCCGCCCCCGGACGCCTTGCGGCCATGGCTTGGCGGAACGCTCGAATTATCCGGCGTCTTCGGCGGCAGCCCCAGCCGGGCTTCAAACTCGCCCACTCGCTTGGTCAACGCCGCAACCGTCTCGATCAGCTGCATTATCAGCGCGTCCTTCTCGGCGCTCGACAATGCTGCAAGATCGGGTGGCGGATTCATACCCCAATCGAGTCAGACTCGATGACGGCGCGCCACCCGCTTCAGGCCCCCCGAGTCAATCCGACGCACCGGGGTGAGCAATTACGTTGCTTGTCGCTCGCGGGTAGCAGCCCGCAAGCTGCCAATACGCCGACGATAATTGCTAAAGCCCGAACGAGATTCTTTGGCGGTAGGCTCAGTGATCAGGAATCGCTATCGCGATGTATTACTGTTGCCGCCACAGGCAACAAGCAGGGAGAGGCAACGGCCGGCCGTGCTTTACGATTGTCGATGACGGCGAGGGCCAGACGCCATCGAATATGCCCGATATAATCCTCTCATTGTCTAGAGAGAAGTCGGGGTAGCAAATCAAAATTCGGAAGTTGACCGCCGCAATGCTCGGCCTCGGCGTTAGTTAATCTGGGGCGTTCGGCCGAATAGTGTGTCCGACTAGTCGGAGTTTTCTCAGCTTTAGGACCTCGAGCCATTTGTCTTCATAGCCGATGTTCGGTGAGCCGAGGATCCCATATCCTTCCTCCTGAATCGTCAATGCGCGAAACCGCTCGTAAAGCGCATATTTCTCGGAGACGAGCGCGTCCTTGCGGTGCAGAATCGGCCGATTTGGAGACTCGCGATAATTTCGAATGGAATAGTCCGCCTTCGGCAAATAGGCGACGATGCTGTAATTGAGCTTCGGGTGAGGAGCTTGGTCGAAGTCGTCATACCGCATGAAAGAAACGGCGCGACCGCTTGTGCGGAATTTGAGGACATTATAATCGACCGAACCGACGATGTTCTTAGCGGCGAACAGCACCAAGCGCACGATCGCCGGGATCTCATGCTCTAGCGACGCATGGATGTAGAAATCCTCGGGGAGTTTTTTGCCGTAAGGAAAGGCCTTGATCGCAGTTGCGACGCTCTCGCGGTCTCCGAGACTATAAAGAAAAGCGTTCGCGTCGGCTTTGGCGTCCGCATAGGCTGGCCACATCGCCTTAAGGTCGGCGCGAACATGATCTGGAAAATCGCCGATTTTCGGAAACGCCATGCCGCGCAACCGCAGACTCGCCAACAGAGTCAAAACGTCGTCCCGGCGATTGGTCTTCGAAGTGTCGAGCCGCTTTAGGTCGAGATGGAACGATGCGTATTTTTGCACCCGATCGACGGAACCGTAGAAATCAACAAGAGCGTCGAACTTCGCGAACTCGGTCGGCGTCGGGTATCGACCGAGCTCCTCAGTCTTCTTGACGAATTGCTTGGCGGTTTTATCGCGGGCGAATTCATCGATCAGATCGAGTTGAACCGCGCCGCCCGAGCTGTAGGCGCGGCGCGCCAGATACTCGGTGAAGAGCGCATCATCCTTGAAGAGGTAGACGACGCCGATATTCGCGGTCTGCGGTTCGACGTTGAGGACGGACTTTACATAGTCTTTCAACTCGGCTTGGCTGAAGAGCTTCTGAAATGTCTTAATTGCAGTAACAACGCCGTCTTCCATTTCGGTGTCAGACTGCAGCGAGTTGTCAACGCGAACCGCGACGATCAGCAATTTTCGCGCTAGGCCGAAAGCGGCCGTCAACGCGTCCCGCCGTTCCTTCGGGTCTTCGATGACATTCAACACATAGCCCAAATTGACTATGTCAGCGCCCGTGCGTTCCGATTTTGGGAAGTAATGCGGATCCCAGCCCGCAATCTGGTAACCGCGCCGGTCCAGTAATTTCATGTCGGCGCCGCGCCCGCAGCCGTAATCGAAAATCGACCGGTCCTTCGTCACAAGACCGTCGCCCAAAGCCGTCGCCATCGGCCTTGATAGCGCGACGCGATGGAGCGCGGTTTTATGTCTTTCGATCTCAATTCGAGGGGACGGCTCTGACATCGAAGGAGCCTCTATTTATGACAAATGACGCAGGAGCCAGCGACATCCGAAATCCCGTAAACCTCGTCAACATCATGGAGTTCGTCGAGCTCACAGTCCGACATTTCTGATTTGTAGGGATTCCGTCGCAAATCGCGGCGGTATTTATGGCGAAATCGTTCGAGCCGCTTTGCATGCTCGACCTTGATTTGCTCCATCCGCCCGGCGTCTTCGAGTTCGGTCAGCGTTTCATGCTCGGCCCAGGTGAACGGCGAGCCGTGCTCCTTGGCGGTTTTTTCATAGGCTTTCGCCTTTTCGAATTCTTCCGGATGGTGTTCCCGCAGCCGCACCCATTCGATTTTCTGCTGGAAAAAGCAAAACGTGCAGCCGCTGCGGGAGCGCCAATCATAATATTTCGGAATCCCGAGACCGGATTCTTTTAAGATGCGTAAGACGCCGGCCTTGTCGACGCCGTCCTCCCGAAAGGGAAAACGAACAATCACGCCGGTGGTTTCCGCCCGATAGCCGTCCCGGTTTTCATCGGCGCGAATGCCAACATAAGTGGTGACGGAAACGCCTTTGGCGAGATCGGGTTTAATCCAGGCCTCAAAGGGCTCTAATTTCAGTTTCCGGGTGCACCATCGTTGCTGCGCCGACGGCAGGAAATTGTTATATTCACGCAACCAGAAATCGAAGTCTCGATTTGGATTAAGCCGCTCAATCTCTTTGCCGAGATAGGCTTCCAAGCGGTCGAGATATTCGTAAACTTCAGGCAATTCCTGACCGGTATCCGTGAAGAAGTACTCAACCGGTGTCTCTGGGTGACGGTCTCGCATGTAGACAGCAAGCGCTGCGCTGTCCTTGCCGCCAGAAAGGCCTAGTACGTGTCGTTCAGGCATGGTCACGCAATAGCCCTTTCCGGTTGGTCGGCGCGCGCTTGCTCTTCTTCGAGCTCGATTAGCATCGAGACGGCGGCTGCTTTCTTGAGCTCTATGTCGAGGTCAAGCGCACCGAAAGCGCGTCGCAGCGCCTCAAGCGAAGCGTCGACAGCCGCCTGCGATTTTTTGTTAAGGGTCAGCGAACTTGAAATCGTTTGCGGCACGCCCGATTTGTTGTCCTGCACGGTCAAAGCGAAACTCACGGTTTTGCCGCGCTTGCGGGTCGACAGGACAAATGACTCGACATGTTGGAACCGTCTTCCCAAATCGATCAGCTGCATCTTTGCAGCAGCGATGTCGGCGTCCGTCCAGCTTCGATAGGGTTTGCCGGCCCCTAGACTGGCGACAGCTTTTATCCACTCATCGGAATCTTCTGCATTGCGGGCCCGGGAAATCAGTCCGTTCAAGCGTTCGTCTCCCGTATCCGTCGGAATAAGCCCGGCGCGGGATCGAAGCTCTTCGAAATCATCGCGGTCGCCGGCTCCAGCTCGAAGCGCGCCGAAGATGCTTTTCTTGAGAGAGGCGATGGTCTTTGCTTCCGCATTTGCAAGCTCGGCGACGGCCGCGCCAAGGCGGGCGACCAAATCGTCGCTTTGGGATTTCGAATTGTGATTGTTCTGGGGCTCACCCAGACCGAGCGCCGTTGGAAGCGCGTCGAATAACAGCGTGAACGGATCCGCCGCGCTCGCCAACGCGTCCCGAACGGCCTTCGTCGTCGCCGAAAGCGAGTTGGTGCGACGCACAAAAGGCGGCAATCGAAGAGCGAACTGAACAAGGGGCTTCGTCACATCAAGCGCCGTTTCGTGTGGCGCCTCCTTAAATTCGCATTCAACGAAGTTCGCAATTTTCCGCAGCAAATCCTTATTGACGGTTTCGCCGGCGAACCAACGCAGAGAAAGGGATTCCGGCCGCTGCAAGAGCTGGTCGATAACTTCTTCGGTCCAGTCAGGCGTAAAGTACCCTTCCCGGTACAACGCAATCTGATCTGAATTTACGATCGAAAAATGCAGCAAAATGATCGGCGCCAACGCGTTCCGCAATCCAAAGGGCGGGCGGCGCATAAAACCGTAGATCTCGTCGAGACTGACGCCGCTCTGCCGCTCGCGCAGAAAACTGTTCAAGGCCTTATACAGGGGCGAAAACAATTGCGGATCATTCTGGGCCGGCGCAGCAAATGCCCAGATCGCTTCTGGACCCGCATGTTGGCTTGAATGAAGGCCGCTGTCTTTAAATAGGCTGAGATAGAGGCTCATCTCAGGCGGAAAGCCTTCAATCCCTAACAAGTCGCGGTCAGCCGATGAGAGCATCGCATACATCAGTTTGCGCCGCGCGGCTGCGACGTTTGCGGACGGCCGATCGCGATTGATCAGCTCATTGAAAATGCGTGGAGCGCTGTTAAACCGCCCCTGGCAGATATCTGAAGCCAAACGAGAGAGTTCGTGCGCGCCGCCGCCAGGATAGGTTGAAGCGCCACCGCGCCATTCCGCAGCGGCGAAAGCCTGATCGACAATCTTGATCAGGTCGTTTTCGCCGGCATGGCATCTCGCCGCGAGCTCGCGGCGTGCGACCGCGTCTCCCGCCAATGCCGGCAGAGAGATTTTCAATCGGTTGAGGGCCGCAAGTTCACGCGCTATCGTCGCAATGCTGCGCGGGCCGTCGTCGAAGCCGACCATCAATGAAACAAAATGTTTTGACGCCGTTTGCTGAATCTCTTGGAGCAGCTTTTCTCGATCGCTCTGTTCGAGCGGCTCGCGACTGGAGCAAATCACGAAGACGCCGGCGCAAGACGAGTGTTCAAGATGCGCATCGAGCAATTTTGGAGCGTTGACCGGCGAAACAACGAGCCGTTCAAACCATCGTAGCGTTCCTGTCTCATGATAATGCTTCTTCGCAACGATCGGCGACAATGCAGGCACATGGGATAAGATCGCGGTTTCGTCCGTCGATAATTGGTCGCGCGCGATATCAAGCGCGTCGTTCAGATCGATATCGCTCCCGGCGTAAACGCCCCAAGCGCCGGAATAAGATCGAAAGATCGCAATTGACCATTCCGCTAGGTCCCGGAGCGCCGCCTTCATCGCTGTCAGCTTGTGTTTCTTGAACGCGGCCGCCAAAACCGACTCCGTCGGCAGGAGACCAAACGGTTTTCCGAAGAGGTCCAGCAAGGCGATCGTCTTCGCGAGATCGACATGCAGCGCGTCGCCTTTCTTCGCCGCCCTGTCGACCGCCTCGGCGGCTTCTGAATAAGCTTTGCTGTCCTGGCGTGACGACAGGATGGCGGCCTCAAAATTGTGTTGGAGATAATCCCAAAGCCGCGCCGGCGAAAACTCAGCATCGGAGGTTGCTTCTGTCGTCTCCAGGAAGTCAATAAATCCGCCCGGATCCCCAGACGCCAGGAAGCTGAATATG
Source organism: Parvularculaceae bacterium (assembly GCA_041737095.1). Taxonomy (GTDB): domain Bacteria; phylum Pseudomonadota; class Alphaproteobacteria; order Caulobacterales; family Parvularculaceae; genus Amphiplicatus. The sequence goes on from JBGSSK010000096.1 coordinate 9,030, forward strand.
CTTCTTTCGTTCTGCCCGAAGCCCCGCCGTGAGATCGGAGCGAGCAGAAGGGCGGTTAAAGGATGAAGCGGCCAACACCCTTCGAGCGCTGTCGAAATGCTGGTGTTGTTTTTGAGGCGCGGCGTATCGAATGCGGCGAGCAGTGGCGTGATCTGCGATCTGTTATTCCGTTCCCCGGTTCTGACCAGCAGCGCGTTTGAAATGAGCGTAACGCTTTCATCAAGTGAGAGCGAGAACGGAATATCCTCGAAACGACCTTGAATCTTCGCCCATTCGTCGCGGGCGCGCCCGCCGAGCGCGCGCGCATATTCCTCAAAGGATTGGTGCAGGATTCCCACAAGCAGGCTTCGACACCCGCTGTCCGCGAAGGTTTCGGCAAGGTCTTGGAATAAGTGAATGTCTCCGCCGGCATGAGTGGCGTGCTCCAGCGTCTTTCCCATTTCGTCGACAACCAAGAGAAGTCCCGCTGACTCTTTTTGAAGCGCCGCGCCGACCATCTTGATTGTCGTCAAAATGTCGGAGCCGTCATCGGCTTTATCATTAAGCTCGGAAAGCAGCGCTCGCCGCCGCGGCCATCGCGCTTCTACGGCCTCGCGCAGGGCCATTCGTATGAGCTGCGCAGCGGGCGCACGGCGGCCGACGACATGGACCGCCAACCAGGATTCTGCAGATCGCGCACCCACAAGGCTTCGCATGGCGGCGCCCGCTTTTTTCGAAAGCTTTGCAGCGGCGGCCTTCCGTGCGGTCGAATCTGCGGCGATGAGAGTTGAAAGGAACAGCGCGAGACTCGATTTTCCGCTGCCGTAAGGGCCGGTCAGCGTCACCGAAAGGCTTCCTCGTTCCCGAAGGCCGTCGAACAGGCTTTCCAGAATTCGCGAGGCCGTCTCGTGAACCACATAGTCGTTGAGGGAAGCGGTTTCGAAATCTCGATCGAGGCGCACGGCGGAGCGAAATTTGGGATTAATTGAAACCGTATCAATGAGATATGCCATCTTCGGCCCTTAAGCTGCGTGCCGGCTTGCGCCGCGATCGCGGTAAGCCTGTTTCAAAATGCCTATCGGAGAAACTCTTTGGTCGGTTTGCTGAATTTGCCGGACGCCGGCGGTATCGACCCAGGCGAACAAGCCGAGCGACGCCTCTTCGATTCGGGAGAGTCGGTCGGCGACCCCGTTCTCGCCAAGACGAAAGACGCGGCCCGGCGAGCCGACATCATAGGTGAGCGCGTCGAGCGACACCGCGGCCCCCGACTTAAGACAGGCGACGTATTCGGCGACGGCAAACGCAAACACCGAATCCGGCAAGCTCGGCTTGTCACCTAGCGCGAATTCAAAAGCTCTCCCGCCGGGCGCCGGCCGAATGAGGCTCAATTCGGAAAGCGGGCATTCCAAGGTGTCTTCGATCATTTCTCCGCGGGCATTGCGGCTTGCCGCATAGCAACGAACGAAGCAGTCAATGTCGCGCCGCAATGTCGCCGAGGATTTCAGGCTCCACCCCTGATCCCGGCTCAGCGCCTCCAATTCGGATAACATTGAATCGCGCGTGAAGGCCGTTGCTGAGAAGTGATTGAACGCCCAAAACCATGTCGTCGAACGGCGCTTGTCGAAGTCGGGCGACGCCAAGCCCGCCAAACGCCAATGCAAAACCCACATCGTCGCCGGATATTCCAGATAGGGGTCAAGACCCCCTTTGCGTCGATCGCCCTGATCGTCCAGCAGCCATTTGCCCAATTCGGAAACCTTGACGCCGTTGGCGGAATCGGGCTCGCAAATGCCGGTCGCCAGAGCCCAATACCGCATCGACGAGACCATGTTCTTGCCCACGCCCAGCCGAACCATTGCGTCCGACAAGCTGTTGTTTGAGTTAGATGAATCGCCTTGCGTGCGGACATAGGCGACATATTTCGGGAGCCAACCGTAGCGGAACGGGAAGGTCTCGTGCCCGCTGAATTTCGGTGAAAATCCCGCTTCTCCCAATGGGCCTCGGAGCATATTACCTCGCTGGATGAATTATCCAGTTTCACTTTATCGCCAATTCGGACTATGAATCAATTCAAACCTTTGTCGTTTCGTTGTTCGGATCGCCTTTAGCGGAGGTAATAATTCTTCAAGTGTTAATGGCATGTCGGCCAAATTTTGAAGTAATAAATATTTTCAACATTCAAAGCGGCGTGTATTGATTATGGATAACGGCATATCCATTCCGATTTATCTTGATAACCAAGCGTCCACGCGCTGCGATCCGCGAGTGATCGCGCAAATGGCGCCCATTTTGGAGCATGAATTCGGCAACCCGCATTCGTCCGACCACCATCATGGTTGGAGGGCGGCGAATATTGTCTCTGTTGCGAGGCGGAGCGTCGCGGACGCGCTTGGCGCCGCGGAAGCGGAAGTGGTTTTTTGCTCGGGCGCCACCGAAGCGAACAATTTGGCCGTTCGCGGGTTCGCAAAATCACATGACCCCGGAAATCTTCGCATTGTCACGACGGCGATCGAACATAAGAGCGTCCTGGAGACAGTCGCGGCGCTGACGCGTGAAGGGTTTGAAACAAACGTCATTGCTCCCGATCGCGATGGAATCGTGCCGTTGCGCGCGCTCGAGGAAGCGATACGGACAGGTTCGGCGATTGTTTCGGTCGGATGGGTCAATAGCGAGCTCGGCGTCATCCAACCCATTGACGAGATCGCCAGCCTTTGCCGCCGGCATGGCGCGTTATTGCATGTTGACGCTTCGCAAGCCGTCGGACGCGTGAACGTCGACTTCGACGCTGTCGACGCTGATCTCATGAGCGTGTCGGGGCATAAATGTTATGGCCCTAAAGGCGTCGGCGCTCTCTTGATCAAGCGTCGATTGAGGCCGTATTTGCGACCGATTCTGCATGGCGGCGGACAGGAGGAGGGGGTGAGGTCTGGAACAGTAAGCCCCTTTCTCGCTACCGGTCTCGCCGCCGCAATTGAGATCGCTGCTCGGGAATGGCGCGATGACGAGCGTCGACTTCGCGATCTGCGTGATCGACTGGCGAATTCGATTTCAGAGGCTGATCCGGATTGTCGCTTAAATGGCAGCGGCGCACGTCAAATCGGCGGGGCGATCAATGTCACTTTTTCTGAAATTGACGCGGATATTCTTTTGCCGAGGATCGTCAACGTCCTATCGATATCGAGATCTTCCGCCTGTAGCGCCGGCGCGATTGTCGGATCTCATGTGCTCCGCGCCATCGGCAAGAGCGACGAAGAAATCAGGAGGACGGTTCGGCTTTGTTTGGGGCGGTTCACGACCGCCGACGAAATTGATTTGGCGGCGGAGGCGCTGGCGAAGGCGATACGATTTGGAAAAATCGATGCGCACGCATGATCGTCAGATCATCTGTTCGAGATCGTACTTCCGCTGAACCGGCGTAGGCGCGTCGTAGGAAAATTAACGGGATTGCAAGAAAGTCAGGGCCTTAACATGTCTTTCAGTCTTGAATCTCCTGAAGCCGAGAGACACCGTTCCAAATTGTCGCGCACGCCTTGTGCGTTTGACGCGGTCGAACCATTTGTTCGGCGAGATACGGGTCCTCCGCAAGCAAAGTGAACCGCCGGCAGCGCACGGGCGAAGTGCTTTATGGACGTAGGCATCCCTGCCGCCCGGTCATCCCGACAAGGCCAAACTGTACGCCCGCGACGACGGTCTTCTCGCGCGCCGCATCGTGAGCCAGAACTGGCTTGGACCGGATGCGGCCGCTATCGCGAAACTGGGTCTCGTCTAGTCGCTCGCGACAACTGCATCGACAACGCGTTCAATGTCCTCATCAGATAAGAAGGGCGCTTGTGCGTAGACGATGGCTGGTTCGCCACTCAATTTTGCGGCGAGATGCCCCAATCCTAACAAGCGCTCTGCCCCTTTTTGTCCGAGCGCGATTTCCGAAGTGCCAACGCTTGCGACTCTGAGGATCAGCCGGTTGCCAAGATTATCGCGAAGCTGCACCGGCATGACGTTCGCGTCTGGGCGTTGGGCAGCAAAGATGAGGTGGATGCCCGCCGCTCGCGCCTTAACGCCGAGACGCGACACATTCGCGGTTACCGCGTCCTTGTAGTGCTCGTCGAGCATCCATTCGGCGAATTCGTCATGTGCTAGGAAAATCATCGGCAGACGCTCGTTTGCCGATGATTTTATGTTGTAAGATTTGATGTCGCGAGCACCTCGATCGCGGAAGAGCTTATAGCGTCGCTCCATCTCAGTCACGAGGTGCTCCATCACCTCTATTGCGGCTTGGCGCTCGACGATCACGCCGTCGCGTACATGCGGTAGGCGCTCAAGCGGCGCGTAATCGACGCCGGCCTTCGGGTCTACGAGATAGATCTGCGCTAGATTGCTCGAATTGGTGGCCGCTATGTCGAGGATGATGGCTTGAATCAAGACCGATTTGCCGCTGCCCGTTGCGCCGGCGACAAGTGTGTGGGGTTCGTGCTGAGTGCCGCCTGCGAAAGGCCCGCCGAGATTGAGATAAAGGATCTCGCCGTCGATTTCGCGAAGGCCTAGGATGAACGATGTGTTGAGGCCGCCTTCGTTTCGGTTGAGCGCGCGCTTGCCCCAGAGGTCCCATAGAGACACGATCTGGCGTTTGGGGCGTTCGATGCCTACGACAATCTCACCTGGTAGAGGCGTGACGGAAATGAGCCTTAAGCCATGCGTAGTCAGAAGTGCTGATTGACGCCCTTCGATGTCTTCGACGCGAAGGCGGTCAGTGCCGCGAAGCGCTACCAGCGCGGCGTTGGGTGTCAGCCGCGAACGCAGCACCTGTGCCTGCAACTGATAGCCTAGCAGGGCGCTCCGCAATTTCTGTGCGGTGTCTGCAAGCCAAGTTTCGTCTTCCGCCGATGCCACGGTTGCTGCTCGGGCGCGCCCCTTCACTAGCGTAGTGAATGGTGTTTCCGCCGCCGCAGGTGGAGGAGGCGGCGAGGTGGTGGCTTCGAACGACTCAACGGGCACACCAGACGGTGCGCTCGGTTTTGGCGGCGGAGGCGATTCAGGCGTCGCCGAGGCCCCCGCGTCATCGGCCGGGTACGAGGGCGGCGCGCTCGTACCCAAGCCCTTGTTGCCTTTATTCTTCGGCTTGGGTTTGTCCTTCGTCTTGGTCCAGTTCACTCGTGGTGCGGGATGCCTGAAGCTTTCCGTCGTCCACGGTCTGTGATCGCCGAGATTCTCACGAATCGAGGACAGCGGTTGTGCCGCGTCGTAAGCGAGAACCGCGCGGCGCACGCTGTCGCGCGTAAAGGTCTCTTGTAGGCCGCCAGTAATGTCGGGAATGATGTCCTGTTCTCCCGGCTGCGCTGTATCGTCGGTTGGACCTGAGATGAAAATGTGTGAGTAGCCGCGAAGGTCAATCTCTACATTTCCCGCGCGGATGCCGTCCCGGACGCGTTCAAGCGCCGAGGTTTGGCCGACGGCCGTAACACCGTCGAGCAGCAGGTCGGCGATACGCGCAAGCCACAAGTCGCGGTCAAGGCGGCCGGGGTCGCCGAAAAGGGCATCATCCATGCGCTGCATGGTTTGATACAATTGCTGGCGGCTTTTGCGGGAGGCTTCGACCGCACCCGACTCATCAACGTACTTGGCTTCCGTCACGATTGCCCGAAGTTTAAGCTCGCCACCGCTCTCTTGGACGCTGAGGGCTAAGATATCGGCCAAGCCCTCTTCTCGCTGTCCGAGCCATGCTGCGTAGTCGTCGAGAAAGAACCAAGCGACAGTGGCGCTCTCGCCTAACTCTTCGCGCACGAGCGCGCGGCTTAACACCAGACCGATCAGCTCACCTGCCGAGACGCCGCGTTTGGCGGCGCGAAGCACGATGTCGCCGGAGATAAGGGCTGCATCGTCAACCATGCGCCGCGCAAGCGTCGCGAGGCGGTCGTCGGGCAGTCCCAGGCTAAGTTCGCGTAGGCGCTGTTGGACAAGCACGTGCAGGATACGCAGTTCAGACGTCGACGACACCACCATATTTCGACCGTGGGTGCGCTGTCTGCGATAGCGAATGACTTTGACGCCTTGGGCGGCGAGCTGCCGCTTATCTAATAGGTCGTCATAGGTAGCCACCCATTCGGCTAGGCCATGAGCTTCGTCGAAGGCGGATTTGAGATCCTCGTTCTCGAAGGAAATCTGTCGCGTTGGAAGATAGTGCTCGCCCGACGGTGGCGATTGTTTACGCACCACTCCCGCGACCGCGTCAAGATATGCCCAGACTGTGCTGGGCTGGCGCGGGCAGGCAAGAAAGCTTGTCGCCTTGAGTTCGTCCTCTGCTGTGACGCGGCGGTACGACCAACGCGCAGGCACGTGTTCACTGAACGTAGGCGAGACGTCTGTGCTGTGGGCGGGAAACCAGGCTTCTTGGGCTTGGCGTGACACTACATCATGCAGAAAAGCAATATCCACGTTGCGGTCGGCGCCAGGGACGACGCCGGCGGCGCCATCGAGCGAAATACCGATCCTTAGCTTTGACATGAAATTGCGTGAGGTTTCGCTGACAACGATTGCGTCGGCGTCAGTGTCAGACCTTTCCAATAGATCGCTGTATACGCGTTGCAGACGAGTGCGGTCGCGGTGTCGAACGAGTACATTGCAGTGTACCTCGTCCTCGTCTTGCATTGACGATAGCGCACCTACTGCGGCGAGCGGTAAACCGGCGGCGTCGCAATGATAGAGCATGATGCTTAAATTCGAGCGCTCATGAGGCTGCAGCTCAAGGTAACGCTCGACGAGGTCGCGAATTTGGCCAGCAGCTTCCCTGGGATCGACATCAGTGCTGGCCTCGTGCGAGTCGCGGACGGGTCGTTCCATTAGCGAGTAGTCGTTGAGCGTGGTGGTCTCGGCCAAGAGCACAGGCTCAGCGCCTGCGTACCCGACCGCTATCTCTGGATAGAATGCGTGTGCGAACTCTGCGCGAAGGTCGGCAAAGAATAGGCGTCGGTCTCCGAAGTTCACATCCGTGGCAGTAAGGAGATGTTCAAGCAGGCCGGCGAATGAGCGGAGCTTCACGATGGTTGCGGCTAGTCGCAGCGGATGCCATGGCGCCACGATCGCAGACGGGGCGCCGCCTTTAATATTGACGCAGCCCAAAGCCAGCGCGGGTTGCCACAGGTGGCGGCGATTAAGGTCTCCCGTGGCGCGGCCCGTCAATTCGGTAAGCAGCGCTCCATAGGCTTCGGCTTGCTCGATCCAAATCTCGCTCGCGCCATCCTTGCGCCAAGCATCGAGCGCCGCCTTGTATTTTTCGCAGAAGTTCGTCCATGCATCGCCGATCAAGCTTGCGTCGGCCTTGCTCACGCGGTTCGTTTCGACGGCATCCTTTAGGGAGAGAGCGAAGACTTGGCCGAGATCTTCTCCGCCGGTCAGACGGGGAAGAAGCGAGCCTGAATCTTGTGAAAACGCGGCTTGCAGCGTGCCGACGTCGGACAGGGAGACCGACTGCAGGGCGCCTTTCTGGTTGACCGGTAGCCGATCGACTTCGCTGCGAACAAAAGGACGCTTGATGAGCCGATCGAGATCATCAAGCAACTCCATGCCGATTGCATCGGGCTGGGCAGTCCAGATCAACTGAACGGTCGTCTTTTCGTCACCCACTTGGAGCGTCACATCGAAGCGGATCTGTGTACTGGCACGGCTCACCGAAGTGTTCTTTCGGTACTTTTTTCCGGCCTTCTTCCTATTTAGAAGCGCTTCGTATTCGAAGAGTCGTGCCACGTCCCATTTGATGCGATTACCCACGAGTGCAGGTAAGCCGCGGTAACGCAGTTCGAACATGAGGCCGACATCGGCGTTAAGCTCAAGCCATTGGTTGTTGTTTCGCCGCGCGGTGCGAATTTCAATGCTGCGCACGCCCGTGAGACTAGGCGCTTGGCCAAACAGACGTTCGATCGATTGGATGAGGCCGTCGACAAAGTCGTTACACTCAATTGGCCGTCCGTAGACGAATTTCTCCCATTTTGCTCGGAGGGGGCGTTCGCCAGCAAGATCGTCGCGATGAGTCTCGTAGAATTCGCGGTCGTCCTCGCGCGATTCCTTCAGCGAGGGGCGCTCCAGCATTTGCGCCAGATAGGCTTTTTCGGCTTCGTTCAGGCGTTCCGGCTTGGCGTCTTCGAAGTAATTGATGGTCTCTTGAACGAAATTGGTCGGGCGTGTGCGCAGGCCTGAAAAGAGTTGCAATATCCCATGGGCTTCCCATTCAAATTCCGTGAGAGCCGCCGCCTCCGCGTTCCAACCTGGCGCTGCCTCGATGAACGCTTCAATGGCAGGATGCGCCTCCGGGACGATTTCGTCTTTTACGCCGTCAAACTGGTTTCTCAGTTCCTCAAATTCGATACGTTGGCGCGACGGGCGCTGCTTATTGAGGAGAGGCTTGCGTTCAGCGATCAGCTTCTCGAAGGCCTTGCGCCAACGGGTCTGCGATTCTTGATCTTTCGGCTTTAATGTGAAGTAGCCGCTGTCGCGCGCTAGGTTTATCCCAGGCAGCGACCAGCCAAGTGCGTTCATGAGTGGCATGCTCTGGTCAGCGATAGCCGCACGCGTCAATTCAACGAACTGAGCGGTGTGGTGCAGGCTCCAATCGTCAGCCGCCGCCAGGCCCCGAAGAGCCGCCTTCCACACACTCAACTGTTCATTGCTGAGGCCTAGCCCTTGGCTCGCGGCGCTCACCCAATAATCAGGGTCTTCCGTAAGTTGTTTGGCACCGATGGGCGGGACGAGTTGGAGCGAAGCGCCTTGGTCGTCGTCCACATTAGCCAAGAGAAGAGCAGGTTTGGGGCATGGTGCGTTGCGAAGCGCGACCGTCTTCTCATCCGTTATGACGTTTTCAGGTAAGTTTTCGCCGGCGACAAGGTCGCGGGGCATTGCGATCTGAATATCGTTGGCGTTCGGGAGTTTCAGAACCTCGCGCACGATTGCGGCCACCTGTGGCCCCGTCAAATAGTGCAGCATAAAGCGAGCGACACCGTCTTCTGGCGAGGTATCCGCTAAGCGAGCGCGCAAGCACGCGGCCCCTGCTGATCCGATGAGGTCGAGGGCGTTCACGAGGTAACTTTCGCAAAGGGATTTTCGACATAAGCGCAGGAATCGGAAAGGCGCCTAAGTAGGCCCAAACTACTCAGTCTCTCTTCGAGCCTACGCGCGTTGTCAGCGAAGCTTTCCTGATCGGCTGCTCCGCTATCGACGATCGATTTCGCCTGCGCTTCGCCAATGATGATGCCGTAGCGGTCGAACAGCAGTTCTAGGAAGAGTTTGAACTCAAGTCGCTCATCAACGCAGCAGACAACGAGAGCCTTCAAGAGGCGATCCGTTGGCGCGTAGCGTACACGGCGGCTCGATCGCCGCGAGGAAAGGCCGATAGCGCGGCTCCATACATTGTGTACCTTGCCCACATGCTGCCGGTGGCGCACGCCTGCCTTGCGTTCGAGTTCGGTGATGAGTTCGCCGGGCGTGGCGAAGTTGCGGTCTTCTAGGTCGTCGTCCTCGGGCCAAGAGAATTTCTTGTTGAGGAGCTCGGCCGCGGAGAGGACAGGTTCCTCAGAATGAAGCGCTGTCTGCCATTCGACTGTTTCGGAAAACTCGCGAATGTAACGCTCGATCGCCATCTGTGGCAGAGCCACATTGGCTTCAAAGGAGTCCGCAGAAAGATCGCGTACGACGGATCGGCGCGGGCCGACGATCTCACACACAAGCGTAGGGCGTGGCTTGCCAGCAACCTCAGCCGCGCGTTCGAGTTGATAGAGCGCGAGGTTAAGTCCGGTAATGATGACGAGGTGAGGCGTCGCGTCATAAATCGGAATCGGGCGTTTCAGTACTGATAGCCAATCTTCGCCTAGTCGATCGAACGATGGATGGGTGGCGAGCGGCAAATACGAGCCCGCGCGTTCATTGTTCGCGTGCTCGGTCTTCCTCTGTAGCGCGCGGACGAGCCTGTCATGGGGGAGATTGGCAGTAAGGAAGTCCGCGGTAAGCTTTTTTCGGAGTTTGTCGGCCGCGGCGCTTCGCGTAAGCATAAGGTAGAGCAGCTCGCCTGTGCGAGCAAAGAACCGTCGATCGACACTGACGCCGCCCGTCGCCGACACAGAGACGTCCTCGAAGAGTGAGTTCGGGCCGAACGGGAAGACGAACTTTGAGCTCCACCTCTTGTTGCTCGCGCCCTCGATCGCAGAGTTTTGCAAGAAGCGGATAACCTTGTCGAAGTCGGCGAAGCTGGAGAACTGATCTTTGAGATAAGAAAAATCCGGAGCGCCGATGCCACCGGCACTCGCCTTCATGCGCGCGTGCCAATCTGCCCAAGCCGCGTCGTCATTGAGGTTGGCTGCAAGGGTAGTGGCTAGATGCGGGTTGTTGAAGACGAGGTTTCTCAAGTGCAGCTGCGTTTGTGGCCTGTAAGAAAGCCCGTTCACAACCGGCTCCATCAAAGCGCGTCCACTCATGTGCTCAGCCTGCAGGACGCAGAAAAACTCCAATACGGTCAGCCACGGCGTTTGTTCATCGTGGAGGCGGTGTCCCCAAATCGCTTCATCAACCCATATTTCTGGGCCGTTGCGGTCTTCGTGGCCGACAGGCCGCGGCAAAATGTTGTTGACGATCATGCCTGAATGCTCACGCGGCGTTGTGATGCCCGGCCTTCTGGACTCAGATCGAGAAAGTTGAGTTCGAGTTCAGCGGGCGGCGGCGAGTCGGCTTCGTCGATGGCTTTCCGGCGCGCGGCTGCGTTGAGCAGACGTGCCTTGAACGCCAAAAAATCTTCGTGGCACTCAAGCGAGAAGCTGCTTGGGAGAGCACCTTCAGCGACGCGGCAAAGGAACTCAAATCGCGTGGGCGTGATCTCCAGCCTCACCGGCAAGGGCTCACCGTCTCGTGTCAGGCGTACTGACAGAATGAACGCGCCGTGCTGGCTGGCTTGCAACGTCACTTCTTCGCCGCCGCGGCGGGCGACGGAAACGAGTGCGTCCACCAACGGGCTCGTTTTCGTTTGCGTGTGGCTGCCCGATGTCGCGAGGATTAGCTCATCATTGTTCTGCACGAGCATGCCTGAGAAAACGCGATTGAGGCCGCGCACCATGAGCGGTAGGCTTTCGCGCGGGAGTTGTTTCCCCTCGCGAAAAGCTCTGACGACTTCCAGGAAATCCCCGGCGAACTTGAAAACCGTAAGGTCCCATACTGAGTGCTGCGTGAGATAGCTCGGCGGCATAGTAAAAAAAATTCGCTGACGTTGCCCACGCAAAAGCCCCAAGAAACGGTCTTCGGCCCTTGGGTCGCGGCCCTCAAGATAGTCGCTTTGCGCCTTGGTATAGGCTGATGTCGCGCCATAGACGGGGTCGCTCTTCATGAGCCCGGTGTAGGTGTCCGCGAGTTCGGGGTCATGGGCGCCGTAAACCAAGACGTTATCGATGGCGTTGCTGGTTTCTGAACCGATTCCGAAGAGCGCGAGCTTCACGAACGGTTCGGTGCGTTCGGCGCGGCCACGGCGAAGGTTCTCGCCAAATGTGTTGCAATAGACACTGGCTTGATCGATGTCGCCCTTGGCGAGGACGGCGCCGACATCAGCGCAGTTCATTAGCCCATCGCGCGCGGCGGGGTGGCCCAACAAGATGTTGGTGATCAGCACCAAGAGTTGGCGCATTGGGAAGTGATGCCCGTTGTGCTCGCTGATCTCAACGAGCTCCGTCAGTCTTTGTTTGAAGAGGCCAGCGTCGCTCTCGCCGGCTAGGCGCTTGCGGTTCTCTTGGATCGGACAGAGCGAAGCGCTCGCGTGTTCACACGTTTCACAGGCTGTCCAGCCTTCATGTCCAGTTACCGCGGAGACGACTTCGCCAATTAAATCCGCCACCGGCGACCTGCTAAGATCTCGCAGTTGAAGGCGAAGGCCCGCCTCGGCCGGGCGTTCGGTCACCATCATGTCTTCGACTGCGGTGGCGAGCCGGGCGCGCTCGGGCGACGGCGCCGAGGTTTTCAGTTTTTCAAGCAATTGGCCGTGATTGGCCGCGATCAGATAAACGCGCTTGGCGCTTGAGTACCCGATGTCGCGCGCTGCCTGATCGAGCAAATCTTCGCTTTTTCCGAGCTGCAGCTCGCTCAAGTCCTTAACGAAGACGATCTCGGTACCGGTGTTGAGCGGCAAGAGTTGGATGGGCGCCCCTTCGTTCCAGATATCTTCGCTTCCTCCTAGTCGCACGAATACTTCTCGGCAATGGTATGTTTTGCCGTCACCTGCGGTGCCTGTAAGGACGTAACTGTCCGGCGAGGGCTGGCCAAAATTCTCGACAAGCTCAGCCAAAAACGGTGCGGGAAGCTCGATCGGTCTGATTTTGAAGCGTTTTAGCGCCCTCCGAATGCTCTCGTCGTACATGTTGTCGTTGGTCGGGATCGGCCCATAGCTGCGCAGGAAGCGCACCCACGGGTTTCCCGGTTTCACAGCCATGACCACCCCTCGAATCCCTCTAGAGTTGCACCTTAGCCAGTTGCAGCGCCGGGTTCAAATTTCGTGTGGCCAATTATTCAGAGATATTTGGGGTAGTTCAGCAAACATAGTAGCCCGCCATACGGAATTTCTAGGATATTGATTCGCGTAGAACGCAGCAGGGCTTTCAAAATCATGCATTTTTCTCCGCTTGGGCGGCCGCCTTGCGGCGCCGGGCTCTAGCCGCGCCGACTAAAGTCGTCGCGTCCGAAGCCGCCAAGAATTCTCCTTCGTCGAATTCCGCCGTCTTCGCCGTTCGGTGACGATCCCTTCCGCGTGCCCCCGCGCTGGCGCGCGGGCGTTGGGACGCGCGCGCGGCGT
>JBGSSK010000141.1:0-1507 GCA_041737095.1 Parvularculaceae bacterium
GCAGAGAAAGACGGCCAGTTCGCCGATCTGTTCGACGGTCGCGAACCGCTTGTTGGGTTGCTGCGCAAGTAGGACGTCACGGATGACCTGATCACGCGGCAGGCCATGTGCCTTCGCCTGATCGGCGATCTGGCGCTCCACAAGCGGGGTCCAGACGTAACCGGGGCAAATGGCGTTGCAGGTGATCGCGCTCTCCGCCGTCTCGAGTGCGGTCACCTTCGTCAGGCCGAGCACGCCATGCTTCGCCGCGACATAGGCGGATTTGAACGGCGAGCCGACCAGCGCGTGCGCGGAGGCGACGTTGACGATTCGCCCCCAACCGCGTTCCTTCATGCCGGGCAGCGCCGCACGGATGGCGTGAAAGGCTGCGGAGAGATTAATCGCGAGTATCTGGTCCCATTTCTCCGAAGGGAAATCGTCGACCGGCGCGACATGCTGGATTCCTGCATTGTTCACGAGAATGTCGACGCCGCCGTACATGTCTTCGGCGAAGGCTATCATTTCGACGACCGCTTTCGGCGTCGACAGATCGGCGTCCGAATAAGCGACCGAGACATTATGGGCGGCCGCAATGCGGTCGCAGTTCATGTCGATCTCGCGGCGGTCGCCAAAACCGTTGAGGACAACGCAGGCGCCTTGCGCGGCCAGGGCTTCGGCGACGCCGAGGCCGATGCCGCTGGTCGACCCGGTGACGAGGGCGGTCCGACCGTGCAATTGCCTTGCGGCTGTCGCGGCTTTTGCGCTGTCGGTTCTTTCGATGAAGGGCGTTGTTGACGCTTGCATGGCTGATCTCCTTATGGCCGCGCGGCAAAGCGGCGGACTTGACGCAAGATCGTGCGAGGCGTGGAGGATTGGAAATGCTGAAACTGCATGGCGTCGATGCGCGCCGATCCAGCTGATGCGCGCTGCGCATCGCTCCGAGAACGAAAGCGCATTTCCCCGGCGCGCGGCGGCGGCCTATCCCTCGGTAGACGACTGCGTGACCAAGAAGGAAGCGATCATGCGCAAACTGGCGCGTTCGGCGAGCATCTTTCTATTCATTCTCCTCGGCGGATTTTTCGTCTGGTTCGGTTGGACCTATGCCAACGTCAAGGAGCCCTTGTGGTTTCACGCCGCCGCAATCCCCGAAACGGCGCGCGAAGCGGTCCGGCCGATCTATTTCGCGCTGATGAGCCTGATCGGCGGCGCCTCGATCGGCCTTGGCGCGCTTGGGCTTTTCGTTTCGACGACAACGCTGCGGAAGGGATCCGTCGCCGCCGCGTCGGCGCTCGCCGCCGCATACGCAACGCCGCTCGTTTTCGCGGCGATGACGGCCGAAAGCCTCGCGGCCGAAACAGGCGCCCCGACCTCCTGGCGGCTGATGGGCGGTGATGTGAGCCCCGTTTGGTCCCTCATTTGAATGGAGAGTCCGTCACAAGGAGACGGACGATGAGGAAGTCGAGATTCAAGGAAGAACAGGTCATTGCGATCCTGGCCGAACAGGAACGCGGGATGGGGACGGCGGAGG
>JBGSSK010000150.1:0-3594 GCA_041737095.1 Parvularculaceae bacterium
CCAGCCGCAGCCATCGGTCGCCGGAGACCGACGCGTTCCTGTCGACGCTGGACGTCGCAGACTTCGCCGCCGCCGGGTCGTCGTTGAAATTCTGCCTGATCGCCGAGGGGCTCGCCGACGTCTATCCGCGTCTTGGCCGCACCATGGAGTGGGATACCGGCGCCGGACAGGCTGTGCTGGAGGCGGCGGGCGGCGAGGTTCTCGTCTTCGGCGGCAAGGCGCCGCTGCGCTACGGCAAGACGGAACGCGGTTTCGACAATCCGCACTTCATCGCCTGGGGCGGCCGCTGATTTCACGACGCTGACACTTTCGGGATGACGGGATTGGGCGCCCTTGTCAGAAGCGGCGCCTGCTCTTTTTTCGGCGGATTCCGCAGGGCGCAGCCGCAAAAGGCGCCCTCTTGGGAGCCTCGAAAGGGCGCCCCTTTTTCCGGACGATCGCCAGCTACGGGAAAAAACCGGGTCGCCGCCATTCTTCACTTGTCAAAGAGCCGAAGTGTCTCGACGCATAGACGAGTGAAGCGGCCGAATGTGACGAGGTTTGAGAAAAATATTCTACGGTGGCCGCCCGCCTCAAGAGCCCCCTCAGTCGCTCCGCGACAGTTCTCTGGCAAGCGGGGGAGCAAAGAGAGAGCGCCGCCAAAAAAAACGGCGGCCCGTCGCCGGGCCGCCGAATGTCGTTGTTGTGCGCCAGTTAGAAACGGAAGCGCGCGGTCACGCCGATCGTGCGCGGCTGGTTGACATGGAAGCCGAGACGCGCCCGGCCGCCGCGTTCGCGGTCGAAGGCGAGCAGCGCATTCTCGTCCAGCAGATTGTTCGCATAGACGAGGAGTTCGAACGTCTCAAAGTCGATTCCTGCCGTCAGATTGAGGATCTGATAATCGGGGAGTTCAAGATCGAGGACGGTCACATCAAGGCCGGTCGCGCCGCCGAACGGCAGATTGGAGACAAAGCTCGCCGGATTGCCTTCCTGATCGCCGGGCTGGGTGAAGCGGCTGCCGACATGTTGGAACGTCGCGGCGAAATAGCTCGGATTGCCAGCGACTGCGAAATTGTAAGACGCCGTCGCCGCGATCTGGAACTGCGGGACGGAAGCGAGGCGATTGCCATCGCGCACGCCGCCGATGACGTCGTTCGGATCCGCCGTGACATTGTTCGGCAGCGTCGAGTCGAATTCCGATTCAAGCCATGTGCCGGCGAGCGAGAGGCCAAAGCCCTCAGCCGGTTCGTAGCCAAGTTCGAATTCGACGCCGAGCGTGTGCGCTTCCGGCACGTTGAACGAAATGCGCGACGAACAGGAGCCGGCGTCGACCGTCACCTGCAGGTTCTTCACGTCATTGTAGAAGCCGGCGACATTCGCGGTGAAGGCCCCGCGCTTGAACTTGGCGCCGCCTTCATAGTTCCACAGCGTCTCGTCTTCATAATCCTGGAAAGCGCCGAAGAGCTGGAAGTCCGGTCCGTTCGGCACGCCGCCGTCGCAGATCGGCGTGTTCAGCGGATCATTGACGCCGCCGAGGCGGAAGCCTTTCGACGCCTGCGCATTGACCGTCAACTCGTCGCTGACGTCATAGCTGAGAATGAAGCGCGGCGAGAAACCGTCTGACGACGTCGTATCGACGACGCCCGAGTCGCCATTGGCGAAGAGACCGCCAGTGGTGATGACGCGCGTTTCCTCGAAATCATAATAGCGCGCGCCGGCGGTCAAATGCAGCTGATCGGTGACGTCGAGCGTGGTCTCGGCGAAGATCGCGAGCTGCTCGATATCGTAGGGCAGGTCGGAGTTGAACGGCGAGTCCGCCGGGAACCCATTGGCGACCGCAGCCGCCGTGCCGGCGCCAAGGACTGTGTCCGTGAAGGCGTCATAGCCGGGCGTCGGCAGGCGCTGCGTATAGTTCCGCTGGGTGTCCGACATGAAGAAGCCGACCAGCCAGTCCAGCCGCGTCTCATAATCGGAAGCGAGGCGAACTTCCTGGGTGAAGGATTCAAGATCGGTGCGGTCTCTCAGGTTGGACGGGAGCAGCACCGCCGCATCCGGATAACCGAGGTCGACCGACACCGATCCGGTCAACGCCGAAGCGTCGCGACTGACCAGGATGTCGCGGCGGGTCCAGCTGGAGACCGAAGTCAGCGCGACCGGGCCCATGTCCCATTCGAAGGTCAGGTCGCCGATCGTCGTCTGGTCGCGGAACTGCTCGTCCAGCAGCAGGAATTGCTGGTGCTCTGCAAATGTCACCGGCGTCCGCGTCGTCGTGAAGGGATTGGCGAAGAGATTGAACACTTCCTGGCGGTTGAAGCCGTTAACGTCCGTATCCTGATAAACGAAGCGCGGCGTGATCGAAATCGTCTCGGTCGGCTCAAAACGCAAGGCGGCGCGGAAGCCGTAGCGCTCGCCGTCATTGACATCCTCGTCGACGCCGCCGCCTTCGCGCAACGCGTCGATAAAGCCGCCATATTCGGTCCAGTAGCCGGCGATTCGGAACGCCGCCTTGTCGCCGAGCGGCGTATTGAGCATGAACTTCGTGTGATAGCCGGTGCCGCCATCCTTGGTGAAATTGACATTGCCCTCAACCAGCCCTTCGAACTCGTCGAGATTGGGCTGGTTGGTGATGTAGCGAATGGTGCCGCCGATCGATCCCGATCCGAACAGCGTCCCTTGCGGGCCGCGCAGCGTCTCAACGCGATTCAAATCGAACAAGTCGAGATCCGGCGTGAACAGAGACAGCGAAATCACCGATTCGTCGAGATAGACGCCGACCTGCTCCTTGACGCCCGGCTGGTCGCGGACGATCTGGCCGGCGGAAACGCCGCGCAGGCCGACCTGGCTCTGGCCCGGCCCGAGATTCTGAATCGAAAGGCCGGCGACATTGCGCGACAGGTCCTCAAGGTTCTGCGTGCCGGTTCGTTGGATGTCGTCTTCGGTCTGCGCATTCACCGAGAACGGCACGTCCTGCAAGGACTGCGCGCGCTTGGTCGCGGTAACAATGATTTCATCGTCCTGCGCAAGCGCCGGGCCGGACATAAGGGCGAGCGTCGCTGCCGAGGTGAGTAGTCCTAACGCATGTTTTTTCATGTTTTTCTCCCTGAGGTTCAGAAGCATTAACCATCAGCAAACCACGGATTCGACGCGCGTATCCAGCGTTTACGGGGGGAACGGACGCGAAATTCCGGCGCTGTGGGCGTGAAACAACACTGCATTGCAATATGTGATCACGAAATGGCTGAAATCAGCCGGAACTCAATGCGTTATTTCTGCAGGGCGGCGACAAGGCCGCTTGGCAGAACGACGCCGCGCCGCACCCAGACGTCCCAGAGCGGCGTCCGTTCGACCATCTTGAACTCGGTGTAGAGCAGCACCTCCGCCCGGCCCTTGGCCGCGGCGGTCGCCTCGTCGAAATCGATGCGCGGCACGAACACGACTTTCGCGGTCTTCGCTGCGGTCGGTCCGTCGATGCTGCAGGCGCGGCGGTCGGCGATGACGCAGGCGGTGTCCGCGCCGGTGAGAATTGCGACCGAGTAGCCTTCGCCAGACAGGGCGCGGGCGCGGTCGGCCGCCTCAAGCAGGATCGCCGACTGATCGATCGGCGCCAGCGCGAAC
>JBGSSK010000159.1:0-2776 GCA_041737095.1 Parvularculaceae bacterium
GGACGCGGGCGACGACCCGGCCGCCATATTTGTAATGCTCGATATCGATGAGGGTGACAGCGCCGCCGCCGGGTTTTTCTTCAACGAATGCTTTGGCGTCTGCTGCCTGGGGGCGTTCCCGGGGGCATTGCGGCCGGAACAGCCCCGGCGCGTCGACGTCGGCGAGCCGCACCGAAACCGAAACTGTCTGGTCAATCCAAATCCGCGCCGCGACGCCCACGGTGTCGCCGTCGACGACCCGTTCAAGGTCGGCTTCGACCGGGCCGGCGATCGCCGCGCCTGCCGGGGTCGCCACCAATACAATCATTGGAACGAGTAAAGAATACGCCACAACCACGAATTGCGCCCTAGCAAGTTCATGGTCTGTTCGGCAAGCGGGTCGCCGCTTGGCGCAGCGCTAGAAATCGACCGCCCGGCCTTTGCGCTCCCAGTCGCCATAACGGGTCGGTTCAGGGCCTTGCGGGCCCCCTTGTTCGCTGGCCTCCGCGCCGTGAGGTTTAGCGGCCGATTGCGCAGCCCTGCGGCGGGCCGCCGCTTCCTGAAGCGCCCGCTGCGCCGCCGGCGTCAATTTTGCGCCGGGCGCCGCACCCTCAATCCGATCAGCTTTGACATCATTCATATTGAAGGGCCCTTGTCACCTCCACATATAGCGGGCTCGAAGGTCTTTTCCAGCAGGCCAAAACGAACAGGCCAAGACGAACAGGACAGGAATGAGCCACTTACGCACTTACGTTCTGATGGCGGCGCTGACCGCCCTTTTCGGCGGCGTCGGCCTCGCGCTCGGCGGCGCCGGCGGCATGATGGCGGCGCTCGGCTTCGCAGTCCTCTCCAATCTCTTCGCCTACTGGAACGCCGACAAGATGGTCCTCAGAATGTACCGGGCCGAACCGGTCGACCGCACGCATCCTTCAGGCGCCGTCCGGCGCTATGTCGACATTGTCGAACGGCTCGCCGATCGCGCCGGACTGCCGCGCCCGACGATCACCATCATCGATTCCGATCAGCCGAACGCCTTTGCGACCGGCCGCAATCCAGAAAACGCCGCCGTCGCGGCGACGACCGGGCTGTTGCGCGCTCTCAATGAAGACGAAATCGCCGGGGTGATGGCGCATGAACTCGCGCATGTGAAAAACCGCGACACGCTCACCATGACGGTGACGGCGACGCTTGCTGGCGCGATCACCATGCTCGCCAATTTCGCGATGTTCTTCGGCGGCAACCGCAACAACGGCGCCGGCGGCCTTGTCGGCTCTCTGGCGATGATGTTCCTCGCGCCGCTCGCCGCTGGCCTTGTTCAGATGGCGATCAGCCGCGGCCGCGAATATGAGGCGGACCGCGTCGGCGCGGAAATCGCCGGACGGCCTGAGGCGCTCGCCTCGGCGCTCGCCAAGATCTCGGCGGGCGCGGCGCGCATTCCGAATGAAACCGCCGAGATGAACCCGGCGACCGGCCAGCTGATGATCATAAATCCGTTGTCCGGCCGCGGCGCCGACCATCTTTTCTCGACCCATCCGGCGACCCAGAACCGGATTGATCGGCTGATGGCGATGGCGGGCAGCGTCGGACCCCGGATCCGCGCTTCCATCCGGCCGGAGGCCGCGCCGCCCCCCGAAAAAGGGCCCTGGGGCTGATCCATCCGTCAACGGACCGTTAACCTCCGGCGGCCGGACCGCTCAATTTTAGGCGAGACTTAAGGGTCATCTTTACGCCGCAGCGACTATGTTGCGAGCGTTATCAAGGGACCTTTCGTCATGCGCATGGATTTCGCCACCATCGGCGGCATAATCGCCGGGCTGTTCGTCGTCGGCCTGGCGATCGTCATGTCGGGAGCGGTCGCGGTCTTTTTCAACATGCCGAGTTTCCTGATCGTCGTTGGCGGCGCGGCCGCCGCGACCGTCCTGCGCTTTCCGGTCGATGATGTCGCCGCCGCCGTCGTCACCGGCGGGCGGACGGCGTTCTTCGATCACGCGCGCTCGCCGGGCGATCTCCTCGAGGAATTGAGAAGCCTCGCCCAGATCGCTCGCCGACAGGGGCCGATGGGTCTTGAGCGCGCGCCGGTCTCAGACCCCTTCCTCGCGCGCGGCAAGCAGATGATCGCCGACGGTCTCCCTTCGGATCAATTGCGCGCACAGATGACGCGCGAGCGCGACCTTGAAATCAAGCGACTGATCGACGGCGAGAAGATCTTCCGCGCGATCGGCGAGGCGGCGCCCGCCTTCGGAATGATCGGCACGATCGTCGGCCTCGTCAAAATGTTGTCGACGATGGACGATCCCTCGACGATCGGCCCGTCGATGGCGATCGCGCTGCTGACGACGCTTTATGGCGCGCTCATCGCCTATGTGATCGCATTGCCGATCGCCGACAAGCTTGCGTCGAAGCTTGACCTGCAGGAGACCAATCTCTCGCTGATGATCGACGGCCTCTGCCAGGTCGCCGAGCGTCGCTCGCCCGACGCCATCACCGACATGCTGATCGTCTATTTGCCGGAGAAAGCCCGCGGCGCTTTCGCGAGCGCCGTCGCATGAGCATCATTCCGACCGCGCGCGGGCGGCGTCGGCTGACAGGCGCATGGCTGATCACCTACGCTGACCTGATGACGCTGCTCGTTACGTTCTTTGTGCTGATCATATCATATTCTGTGCACGACACCGTGAAGATGCAGGTCGTCGCCGGGTCGATTCGCGAAGCCTTCGGCGCGACGAAAGAACGTCGCTATGCGGGGGACGTGACGCTCGAAGGCGTTCCGGAATTCCGCCAGCCGGGCTCCGTCGCT
>JBGSSK010000169.1:0-1514 GCA_041737095.1 Parvularculaceae bacterium
GGCCGGCTTTGGCCGCTTTCGGCTCCAGCGCCTTGGCGTAAGCGCGCAGCAGCGTCGGCGCGGAATGCGCCCAGCTCAGCTGGCGGATGATGCGCTCGCGGCCGATGACGCCCATTTCAGCGCGCAGCCGGGGATCGCCGAGGAGCGTATCGATCTTCATCGCGAAATCGGCGACATTGTCGGCGCGCGCGTAAAGCGAGGCGCCTCCGGCCGAACGCCGGCCCTCGGTCAGATCGAACTGCACAATCGGCTTTGCGAGCGCCATGTATTCGAGAACCTTGTTCATTGTCGATTTGTCGTTCATCGCGCAGCACCGGTCTGCGTTGACGCAGATATCGGCGGTATTGAGAACGCTGAGAAACAGCTCATCGCTGACGCGGCCGTAAAACGTGAAATAGTCTGCGACGCCCTTCGATCGCGCCAGCGCCTCAATGGCGGCGCGCTCTGGACCATCGCCGATGATCGCGAAATGCGTGTCGGTCCGCTGCAACTGCCCGATGAGATGCGCGACAGCGCCGACCAGAAGATCAAGCCCCTCCTGCTGGCCGATGACGCCGACATAGCCGACAAGATGCTTTCTGCCGTTCTTCAGCGCCGGGTCGGCCGCCTGCTGGCGCATTCGGTCGAGGCGGGGCCCCGAGCGGACGACGAACACTCGCTCCGGTCTCATGCGGCCGCGCGCGATCGCAATCTCGCGGTAGGAATCGTTGGTCGCGATCGAAATGTCCGCGAGCGCGAAGGTGGCGCGCTCAAGCAGCAGCAGCGCGCCATACATGGCCCCCTTGCGGCCGTATTTCGCCTCGAAAAGTTCCGGGCAGAGATCGTGATGATCGAAAATGAATCGCACGCCAAAGAGGAGTTTGAACACCGCCGCCACGAAGAAAATGAGGTCAGGCGGATTGCAGGCGTGGATGACGTCGAAGCCGCGTTCGCGACGGATCCTGAAAGCGAGACGAAGCTGATTGACAAGGGCGCCGACATATTCGCGCAGGTATCCGAATCGCGAGTCGCCTGCCTCGGTCAGCGGATGACGATAGACATGAACGCCGTCAATGACTTCATGCTCGGCGATGTAGCCTTTCAGCATCGGCGAGATGACGCTGACCTCGTATCCGGCCTCCGCCAGCGTCGTCGCCTCGGACCAGACGCGGCGATCGAACGGCACCGGAAGGTTCTCGACAATGATCAGGACACGCTGTTTCATTTCAGCCTTCTTGGCGCCAGCGCTCCGGCGCGACCTGATTGATTGACAGCAATTAACGAAGATTTCGTTGAAGCGGCCTGCGCCGCGCGGCAGGCGCCGCCGGTTTTAGGGAGTGGGGCTCTTTTCACGTTTTAATCCTGAGTTAATCGAGCCCCCCCACTATCGGGCGCTGGATTGAAGCACTGGATGATTGCCGTTCCCTGAACGGGCCGCCGAAAAATGCTGCTGCGTCGCGAAATAACGGGGAATTCACGCTTTCGCTGCGCGCTCGTCGCGCTGGCGGCGGCGCCGGCGTTGGCGGTCGCATCGC
>JBGSSK010000184.1:0-4698 GCA_041737095.1 Parvularculaceae bacterium
CCGCCGCCGCCGCCGCCCCCGCCACCCGGCGGCGTCCCGGGATTCGAAGCGCCCGGCGAGTTGATGCTTTCGCCCTGCGTGCACGCTGCAAGAGCGAACGCTGAAGCCGAGACGAACAAGGTTTTGAGAACTGCAGACGTATGGCGCATGGTTTGAAACCCCCGCGGGATGAGCGACTGTTGAAATCCGGGTCTTCGGCGACGCCCCACGCGGCGCCGAGCAGCGGGCGATTAGACGCCGAGCTTGACAGCGACATGAAAGATTCATTGCAGAATTGTGACGTGTCGGGAGGCGCATTTTTCGCGCTGTCGCACCAAATGCGCTTGCATCATGTTTTGTCCCGCTGGTTCGATGAGTTAACGCGCTGATGCGTCCTTCTGGGATTTTCAAAGTTCCTCGTCGGAATACTCTTTATCGCCGCAGTCTGCGGCGCCGATGCCGCACTTGGTCGGCGCTTTTCGCGACTTTTTGGCGCGTGCTTGACGCCGACGGAACACCTTCGCGGCTCTTGAAAATTCGCCGCCCGTTCCGATTTCCAATTTGCCGGCGGCAAGTCCGATCGGCCCCGATCAGCCTGCCCCGGCGCAGTATTTCCTGGTTCACCAATAACAGAGGAGATTGCGCATATGTTCAGACCGCTTTCGCTTTTCAATCGCAACACCGAAGCGCTGCCGGCGCGCACGGACGCCTGTACGGGCGATCCCTTTTTCCGGCTTCAACATGAAATGAACAGGCTCTTCGATGACGCCTTCGCCGGGTTCGGCCCTTCGACCGAGTTCCGCAGCGATCGCGACGACCCGCGCCTGCCGCGCATCGACCTTCGCGAATCCGATCATGCGATCGAAGTGGACGCCGAATTGCCAGGCGTCGACGAGAAGGATCTAAAAGTCGAAATCTCCGATAACCTCCTGACCATCAGCGGCGAGAAGAGAGTCGAGCGAAAGGAATCTAAGGACGGCGAATACAGGGTGACGGAGCGCTGCTGTGGCGCCTTCGCCCGGTCAATGAGCCTGCCCTTCGCCGTCGATCCGGACGCGGTCGAAGCGCGGTTCCGCAATGGCGTCCTTAAACTCACTTTGCCAAAGCCCCCTAAGGCGCAGGCCCGGTCGAAACGGATCGCGATCAAGGCGTCGTAATTCGCTGCATTGCAGCATGGGATTTTGACCCCGGCCGACCCCGCGGCCGAGCCGAACCCGGACGCCGACCTCGACAGAGCGGCGAAACCGCGAGATAGGGACGGTCTGTCCCGTCACACCGCAGGCGCGGTCTGTTCCAAGGCCGACTCCCGCCCGAGAATTCATCATGGCCAAGACCCGCAACCGCCTCGCCTTTTCCAGCCGCGTCATTCATGCGGGCCAGGAGCCCGACCCGCTCACCGGCGCGGTGATGCAACCGATCTACCAGACCTCGACCTATGCTCAGGAAAGTCCCGGCGTTCACAAGGGCTTCGTCTATGCGCGCGGCCACAACCCGACGCGCTTCGCCTATGAGCGCTGCATCGCCGACCTTGAAAACGGCGCGCGCGCCTTCGCCTTCGCTTCCGGCATGGCGGCGATTTCAACAGCGCTCGAACTGTTCCCCGCGGGAACGCATGTCGTTGCGATGGATGATGTCTATGGCGGCACCTATCGTCTGTTCGAACGCGTACGGAAATTTTCCGCGGCGCTTTCCGTTTCCTATGTCGATCTCGCCAAGACGGAAGACTTCGAAGCGGCGCTGACGCCTGCGACGAAACTCGTGTGGATCGAAACGCCAACCAATCCGATGCTGAAGATCGTCGATATCGAAAAGATTGCGGCGATCGCGAAAAGGCGCGACGTCCTTGTCGGTTGCGACAACACGTTCGCGTCGCCCTATTGTCAGCGGCCGCTCGATCTCGGCGCCGACATCGTTATGCATTCCGCGACGAAATATCTCGCCGGCCATTCCGACGTCATCGGCGGCGTTCTTGTCGTCAATGACAAGGACCTCGCGGAGCGACTGCAATTCCTGCAGAATTCGGTCGGCGGCATTCAGGGCCCGTTCGATTCCTATCTTGCGCTGCGCGGGCTTAAGACATTAGCGGTGCGGCTGGAGCGTCATTGCGCGAGCGCAGCGGCGCTTTCGGATTGGTTGCAGTCGCACCCGGCGATCGCGCGCGCTGTCTATCCCGGCCTCAAGAGCCATCCAGGTCACGAAGTCGCGAAACGGCAGATGGACGCATTCGGGGGCATGCTGACTATTTATCTGAAAGGCGGCCTCGACGCGGCGCGCACGATGCTTGAGCGCGTTGAACTCTTCACGCTCGCCGAATCGCTGGGCGGCGTTGAAAGCCTCATCGAGCATCCAGGCGTCATGACCCACGCCTCGATCCCGCCCGAGCGCCGCAAGGAGCTTGGCGTTGACGATGCGCTCGTCCGCCTCTCCGTCGGCATCGAAGATTTCGACGATCTCAAGGCCGATCTCGAGCAGGCGCTGCGCGGGCTCTGATCAATCAACTCCCAAAAAGAAAGCGACGCCGGTCAAGGACCGGCGCCGCTCCCTTGCCGCCAGCGGGGGAGATGCCGGCGACCTCATTTGGCCACCCCTTGCGGCCAATCTTGCTGCGCGGTTTTGGCGCCGCGCGTCGACGTTCACACTATTTCGGTTCGCAAAGCGCGCAATAGCAATCTGCAATACTTCCAATTGCATTTTGAGCTTGCGTCCTCGCGTAATAATTGCATGTCTCTTCGTTAACCTAAAGGCGACTGGAAAATCCTCATGACCGCAGACGGAGCATCTTTCGCGCAGGCAATCGATAGCGCGGTCAAGCCGGTGAGCGACGCGGTCAACGCCGTCATCTTTTATTCTGTCGACCTGTTTGGCGTCAGCCTTCCGCTTGTCGTTGTTTGGCTGATGGTCGGCGCGGTTGTGTTCACGCTGTCGTTGCGCTTCGTCAACCTGACCGGCTTCGGCCACGCGCTGGCGCTGGTCAGCGGCCGGCGGAAGCATCACCTTTCCGGGGACGATGGCGAGATTTCCCACTTCCAGGCGCTGTCATCGGCGCTTTCGGGAACTGTCGGGCTCGGCAATATCGCCTCGGTGCCGGTCGCCATAGCGCTTGGGGGGCCGGGCGCAGTTTTCTGGATGATCCTTGCCGGATTTCTCGGCATGTCGTCGAAATTCGCTGAGTGCGCCCTTGCGGTCAAATACCGCCGCATCGAGCCGGACGGACGGGTCATCGGCGGGCCGATGTATTATATCGAAGAAGTATTTCGGCGCCGCGGCATGAAAACGCTCGGCAAGGCGGCGGCGATCTATTTCGCCGTGATGGCGATGGGCGGGTCGATCAGCCTTCTGCAGGTCAACCAGAGCTACGCGCAATTCTCGTCGGTGACCGGAATCGACGCGCCGCTCTGGTTCGGGATCATCATGTGCTCGCTGGTCGCGATCGTCATTCTCGGCGGCATCAAGCGAATCGGTTTCGTCTCGGGCATTCTCGTCCCCTCAATGGCGGTTCTCTATCTAGGAGCCGGTCTCGTCATCATCTTTCTCAACATTGAAAAACTCCCGGACGCCTTCGCGACGATTTTCAACAGCGCGTTCGGGCTCGACGCCGCCGGCGGCGGGCTTGTCGGCGCGCTCATCAACGGCATCAAGCGCGCGACCTATTCGAACGAAGCCGGCATCGGCTCTTCGGCGATCGCGCATGCCGCGGTCAAAACCAGCGAGCCGATGACGGAGGGTTTCGTCGCCTCGCTCGAACCCTTCATCGACACCATCGTCGTCTGCACGATCACCGCGCTTGTCGTCATCGTCACCGGCGCCTATGAGCCGTACCTTTTCCATCCGCCGGAGCGCGGCATCGAAATCACGTCAGCCGCCTATGCAAGCGCTTTCAGCTGGTTTCCGATCCTGCTTCTCGTCGCCTCGGTCCTCTTTGCCTTTACGACCCTCGTAAGCTGGGCGTTTTACGGCGCGCAGGCGGCGGCCTATGTTTTCGGCCCGTCGAAGGCCGTCGACGTCGTCTTCAAGCTGTCCTTGTGCGCCGTCCTGTCGACAGGCGCGGCGATTTCGCTGTCGTCGATCATCAACTTCATCGACGCGATGCTGTTCGGCATGTGCATCCCGAACATCATCGCGCTCTACATGCTGCTGCCGGAGCTGAAGCGCGATCTCGCCGCATACAATCGGAAATATCGCGGCGTGCATTAGCTGGCGCGCGGATGCGCGCGGTTATAGGCGGCGAGAAGGTCCTTGACCTCGATCTTCGTGTAGCGCTGCGTCGCCGCGACCGATGCGTGGCCGAGCAATTCCTGGATCGAACGCAGATCGCCGCCGGCCGCCAAAAGATGCGTCGCGAAGGCGTGGCGGAGCGCATGCGGCGTGGCGCTGTCGTCAAGGCCGAGCGCGCGCGCCTGCTTTTTCATTTCGAGCTGGACGATCCGGGCCGACAAGGGTTTGCCGCGGACCGAAAGGAAAAGCGGGTCGGATTTTTGTTTGGCGGGCGGGCGCAAGGACAGATAGGCGTCGATCGCCTCCCGGACCGCCGGCAGCACCGGGGCGAGGCGCGTCTTCGACCCTTTGCCTTTGATCCGGACCGACTCGCCGAAGGGCGCATCGCTGATCTTGAGCGATAACGCTTCGGATATGCGCAGGCCCGCGCCGTACAGCAGCGTGAAGATCGCGACATCGCGCGCCGCGATCCACGGCGCCTTGTCGCCGCCGCCCGCCGCGTCG
>JBGSSK010000185.1:0-3428 GCA_041737095.1 Parvularculaceae bacterium
GGCGCGCCGGCTCGCCGCCGCGCTCGACGCGCTCGACGAGTCATCGCTGGCGAAGGCCGAAGCGAACATCTTCGCCTACTGGCCGGCGCTCGTCGAACGCCTGCGCGGCCAGTTCAACGCCGACATCGTCGATATCGGCAGCCTGCCCGACACGCTGAAACGCCGCTACCTGACCGAGGACGGCCGCTGGCGCATCGATATCCTGCCGAAGGAGGATGTGCGCGACCGCGACGCGCTGACGCGTTTCGTCGCCTCGGTCGAAGCGACCTTTCCCGACATCACCGGCGGCGCCATCCAGACGCAGAAAGCCGGCGAAGCGATTTCGGGCGCCATGCTGCAGGCGGCGGGCATCGCGCTCGGCGTGATTGCGCTTTTCCTGTTCGCCCTGCTGCGGCGGATCGATGAAGTGCTGCTGATGCTGTTCCCGGTCGGCCTCGCGGCGATCCTGACGACCGCGGCGGGCGTCGTCTTCGATATTCCGTTCAACTACGCCAACGTCATCGTTCTGCCGCTGCTGCTCGGTGTCGGCATCGACAGCGGCATCCATCTCGTGATGCGCAACCGTCAGCTCTCCGCGGAGGAGACGATCTATGGCGCGTCGACGTCGCGCGCCGTTTTATTCTCCGCGCTGACGACCATCGCGTCGTTCGGCAGCCTGATGATCTCGTCGCACCGCGGCACCGCATCGATGGGCGAACTCCTGTCGATCGCGATCGGCTTTACATTGCTGTGCACGCTGATCGTCCTGCCGGTCGCCTTCCGGCTGGCGGCGGCGCGAAAGAAAAGTTAACGCTCAGCCGAGGGTAGGTCGTCACGGATTTGTGTCGAACCCATGCTGAAATCCTGCCGTAATTGTCGCCTATGGAACCTCACCATTCAAAGGGACCCGTCATGAAGAAGACCCTATCCGCCCTCGCCGGCCTCGCCGCTTTCGCGTTGGCCGGCGTCGTCGCCGCCGCAGAACCAGCAGCCGCCGCGGAGGACGCGGGCGCCTCGGTCAATGAAGCGATTGGGTTCGCCAGGGACCTCACCGGCAAAGCGACCGCGGCGCTCACTTCGGCCAAGAGCGATGCCGAGCAACTCGCTGATTTCCAAGCCGTTCTCGGCGAGGGCCTCGCCCTCGACGTCATCGGCAAATTCATGATCGGCGACATCCGGAAGTCGATGTCGGAGGCGCAGCTCGCCCGCTATGACGCCGCTTTCCCGCCCTACCTCACCCGGCTCTACGCCGACCAGTTCTCGGAGATCGTCGGCCGGCCGCTAGAGGTGATCGACGCCAAGGCGCTGGGCGCCCGCGACGTCATCGTCCGCACCCAGTTCGCGCGCAGCCAGGGCGCGCCGATCAATGTCGACTGGCGCATCCGCAAGCTGCGCTCCGGCGAACAAAAGGCGATCGACATCATTGTCGGCGGCGTTTCGATCATGCTGGTGAAGCGCGAGGAATTCTCCGCGTTCATCGCGCAGAACAGCATCGACGCCCTGATCGAACGAATCGAAAAAGAGGGCAGGGCGTAACGCCTCAGCCCTTCTTTCCGTTTCTCGCGCTATCCTGTCCGAAATGTAATTCCGTGCGCCGGTTCCGTCCATGCGCGGCGTTCGCCATATCTATTGCGGGTCCGGGCCCCTCTGGCGCACGCGGCGGCGTGTGCGATGTCGGATCGTCTTTGCGAAAAATGCGCGGTCGCGGCGCCTCGCAGGTTTTCCAGAGGGCATATGCCGCAGCTCGCTGTCGATTTCCTTTTTCAGGAATGGCTTGGCCATCAGGTCTGGCTGTGGCTGTCGTTCCTGGCGCTCATCCTTTTTCTTCTGTGGCTCGATCTCGGGGTAATGAACCGCCGCACGAAAACCGTGTCGGCGCTGAAGAGTTTTTTTATGTGGGCGTTTTTCGCGACAATCGCCGTCGCCTTCGGCGCCTGGGTCTGGGTCGATCAGGGACGCGAGGCGGGGGCGCAATTCTTCACCGGTTATGTGCTGGAGACGAGCCTTGCTTTCGACAACATCTTCGTCATGTCGACCGTCTTCGCCTATTTCGTCATACCGCGGGAATACCAGCACCGGGTTCTGTTCTGGGGCATTCTCGGCGCGATCGTCTTTCGCGGCCTGTTCATCGGCGCCGGCGCCGTGATCGTCTCGCAGTTCACCTGGGTCTTATATATCTTCGCGGTCTTGCTGATGTTCACCGGCTGGAAAATGGCCACGGCGAAGAGCGAGGGGCCGAATATCGGCCGCAATCCGGCGCTGCTGATCGCGCGCAAGATATTCCCTTTGACCGACGCGATCGAAAGCGACCGCTTTTTCACCAGAGTGGCGCATGGCCGCAAAGGCAAGCTGAGAACCGTCGCGACGCCGCTGTTCTTCACGCTCATCGTCATTGAATTCGTCGACATCGTTTTCGCGATCGATTCCGTGCCGGCGATTTTCGCGGTGACGCAGGATCCGTTCATCGTCTACACGTCGAACATCTTCGCGATCCTCGGCCTGCGCTCGATGTATTTCATGCTGGCCGCGGCGGTTGAACGGTTCGAGTACCTGAAGATCGGCCTGTCGGCGATCCTCATCCTTGTCGGCGTCAAGATATTCTGGAATTTCGGGCTGAAGGATCTCGGCCTCGACAAGGCTTACGGCCTTCAGAAGATCGATCCGGTGAGCGCGCTCGTCGTGACGCTGTCGATCCTCGCGCTGTCGATCCTCTATTCGCTGTGGCGTACGCGCGGCGCCGGTAAGGCCGCGCGCTGACCGTTCAGACGCGGCGATAGGCGGCGGCGTCGGCGCGGAACTGCAACAGATCGCCGACACGAACGATTTCGCCTTCGGCGCGAACGGGGTCGGCGACCAGCGGCAGGATCGCTTCGCCGAGCGGGCCGCCGGCGGCGTCGGTCATCAGCAGCACGCTTTCGCGTCCATCCTTGTCACGCGCCCAGAAAGACGGCGGAATGCCGCCGCGAATGCACAGCGCCGCGCAGGCCTTGTGGGTCTTGCCGCGCGACGGCCGCATGACGCCGAAGAAGCATTTTGAATCCATGATCATGCCGGCGAGGCTGAACCGGCCGATCGGCTCGGTCGGCGGATCGATGACGATGCCCGGCGTGTCGGCGAGGATCGGCTCGATCCACTTGTTGAGCGACAAGGGGACTTCGAGCATGCGCCGCCCACGGCGCTCGATGAGGACGCCGCTGGCCTTGACAAGCCGCCCGTCCATCTCGGCGAGCTTCAGCGCGCTCGTGCATTTGCCTTCAGCGACGACAAGAACGGTCCGGACGCCTGACGGCGCGGCGGCGTCGGCGAACCGGATCATCGGATAAGGCTTGGCGATGAGCGCGCCCTCGACGACATGCGTCGCGCCGGTCTCCCATGCGCCGGCCCCCGGATCATAGAGATTTTTCGCGACCACCCAGCCGAGCCCGGTCGTCGCGCCGAACAGCAACGGC
>JBGSSK010000223.1:0-2818 GCA_041737095.1 Parvularculaceae bacterium
CCTCCGCACGGCGGACCGGCCGGCGCGCCCGCCGGCGGCGAGCCCCAGGGCCTCAAGAAGTATAGACTTCCCTGCGCCAGTCTCGCCGGTAAGAGCGGTCAGCCCCTCCCCCAATGGCAGCGAGAGTCGGTCGATTAGGACGAAGTCCTGAATGTGCAGCGCGGTCAACATGCGATCTCCGCGCCATTCCTTCTGCCAGTGCGCGAATTATTCGTTCGATTCTGTCGGTCGATCGATCGATTCGTCAAACGGATCGTCGGACGGCGGCTCGATCGTCGCCGGCGCGGAGTCCTTCAACAGCTTGTCCTCGTTTTTCCTTTGACGTTCCTCAATCTTCCGCAGTTCTTTCTCGGAGCGCTTCGGCTTCGAGCCTGGCTCGAGAAGGCCGTTCTTGCGCATCAAGCCATAGGCGCCTTCATACCACGCCGAACCCGGATAATTGGCGCCGAGGACAGCGGCGGCCGCCCGCGCCTCTTCAATGACGCCGATCTGCAAATAGGCTTCAACAAGCCGGTATAAGGCTTCCTCAGCGTGGCTTGTCGTCTGGTAATTATCGATGACGGTTTTGAACCGGTTAATGGCCGCAATATGCTTGCCGTATTTCAGATAGTAACGGCCGATATACATTTCCTTGCCGGCGAGGTGATCGAAAGTGAGGTCCAGCTTTAGCCGTGCGTCGCGGGCGTACTCGGTCTGCGGATACCGGCGAACAACGTCGTTCAGCGCCTGAACGGCATTGTTCGTAAAGTCCTGATCGCGACCGACATCGCGAATCCGCTCGTAGAAACACATCGATCGAAGGTAATAGGCGTAGGGAGCATCCTTGTTGCCGGGATGAAGGGAGATAAACTGGTCGAGCGTCGCGACGGCGTCATCATAGTCATTTTGCCGATATTGCGCGAACGCCTTCATCAGGATCGCCCGGCGAGCCCATGCCGAATAAGGATGCTGTCGTTCGACTTCGCCGAACAGTTGGATCGCATCATCATATCGCTTGCGTTCCATCGCGCGCGATGCGTCCTGATAGAGAACCTCAACTGGCCGCTCGACGTATGCGAATTTCTCCTTCTTTTTCGAAGAAGAGCCGCAAGCGCCAAGCGTAACGGCGGCGCAAAGCACCAGAAAGACCACTCGGAAATGGACAATCATGGGATCGAATTCACCTCACCAAGGACGAACCAAAGCGGCCCCGACCCCGGTTTTCCGCCGGTCGACGGTTTTGCGACCACTCGCCATTCCTCTACGCAGTTTTGCTGCGCAGGGAAACCGCCGACGCCGGGAAATCGGCCGCCGTCCGAGGCGATCGAGTCAAGCCGTTGGCGGAGGCTGGAAAAATGCACCTTTGCTCAGATCATCACAGGATCGGCGAGGATCGCGCCGGACCCGGCTGGCTCGAATTCACCTTGGGCCAATAGCCTTGCGAGGAAACGGGCGTTCAGGTCATGGCCCGGGCGGCGCGCGACAATTCGGCCGATAATCGGCGCGCCGGCGAGGCGCAGGTCGCCGACAAGATCGAGCGCCTTGTGAAGTGCGAATTCGGCCGGATCGCGAAGACCCTCGGGATTTATGATCCGATCGCCATCGACAACAATCGCGTTCGCCAGCGACCCGCCGAGACTCAGTCCCCTGTCCCGCATCGCCTCCACCTCCGAAAGCCGGCAGAACGTCCGCGCGGATTGCAGCCGCAAGAGATCGGCCTCCCGATCAAGATCGAGCTTCAGCGCCTGGGCGCCGATTGCGCGATCCTCGAAGTCAATCGCAACTTCGATCTGGCGCTGCTCGCATGGTTCGGCGCGGATCATGCGGGCGCCGTCGTGAACTTCGATCGGCGCAACGATGCGTAACGCCTGTCGCCGCGCATCCAGAACGGAAACGCCGGCTTGGCGGATCGCCACAACATAGGGCAGTGCGCTGCCATCGAGTATCGGCATCTCCGGGCCGTCGATCTCGACAAACGCATTGTCGATCGAGGCGATTGCGAATGCGGCCATGACATGCTCGACCGTATCGATCGTGTCGCCGTTCTTCGCGCCAAGCCGCGTGCAACGTTGCGTCTCGACAATCGATCCGAAAGCGGCAGGAATGATCGCGCCGGAATTCCTGCAAAAGCTGACGCCGCTTCCGGCGTGCGCGGGATTGATAGTCACATGGCACTCGACGCCTGAATGAAGCCCGACGCCGGCAAGCCTGATTTTTTGCGCGATAGTTGTTTGCGACGCGACTGGCATTTATCGCCTTGATTGACAGCAATATTTTTGCAACCGCGAAGATGCGGCAGCAAGGTCGCGATCTCAAATAAAGCATTGTTGCCGCTTATTGCGGGCGACCATGCAGTCCGCCTGCACCATTCGACGACAGATATTTGCGCAGCGCCGTATTCGACTAGCTGACTTTCTTCTTGCGAAGGAAAGACGGGATTTCGAGCTCGCCGTCTTCTTCGTCATCAAAAAGGTCGCCATGCGCGGTGCGAGCGGGCCGCGCCGGCTGTTCTTCAATGTGAACGCTCGGCTCCTCGGGTCTCGGCGCCAATGATTTCAGGAGGTCGAGCGCAGCGACGGACGTCCGCTGGAGTTCTTCGGCGGCCTCCCGGAAGGGATTTCGCTGCGCGCCGCGCGATGCGGCCGGCGCCGTCGCAACAGCTGGCTGAACGAGCGCCGACGGCGTCATCCTCGGCGCGCCGACCGTGTCGGTTGTTCCTTCCGTGAGCATGCGGCGGATGCGTTCGTGTACATCGCCGACCGGGTTCGCCTGGGCCGCGAGCGGGTGACCGGCCAGACGTTGCGGCGGCGCCCCGAGCGCTGGCTCGAATGTGTGCTGG
>JBGSSK010000278.1:0-3462 GCA_041737095.1 Parvularculaceae bacterium
GTCACGGCCGCGCGCCCTTGGCGAGGTCTTCGCCCCAGCGCTTGGCCAGCGCGCTGTCGACGCCGAAGAGATCGAGCGCGCGCGCCACTGACTGGTCGATGAGGTCGTCGACGGATTTCGGTTCGATGTAAAAGGACGGCAGCGGGGGCGCGATGATCGCGCCCATTTCGGCGAGCGTCGTCATTGTCCGCAAATGCCCGAGATGAAGCGGCGTTTCACGCACCATCAGCACGAGCCGGCGGCGCTCCTTGAGGACGACATCGGCGGCGCGGCTTATCAAGTTCGTGGTGACGCCGGTCGCAATCTCGGACATCGTCTTGACCGAGCAGGGTGCGATTATCATGCCGGCGGTCATGAAAGAGCCTGAAGAGATCGGCGCGCCGATATCGCCGGCGGCGTACCGCGCAAAAGCGAGCGGCTCAAGATCGGCGGACTTGAGACTGAGCTCATAGGCAAGCGTCAACTCGGCGGCTTTGCTGACGACAAGATGCGTCTCGACGCCGGAGTCTCTCAGCGCCTCGAGGCAGCGTTTGCCGTAAACCGCGCCGGAAGCACCGGTTAAAGCGACGATGACGCGCAGGGGTGAATTCACAAATTAACTCAAGCAGTTGGCGTCGAGGTTTTAACCGGTTTCGTGCGTCGCTGCAAAGCCCAATAGTTAACGCGCGTCGGCGCCGGTTTCGGTCGACAAATGCGCCGCGAAGTGATCTAGTTCCGGTTCTGCAGCCTAACCAAGGAGGTTAGAATTATGGCGCTAAAAGCACACTTGCAGTCACTCAGTCAGCGACACGAAGAACTGGAAAGTCTGCTGACGTCGGAAATGAAGCACCCCCACCCCGATGACATTCGATTGCACGAGCTGAAGCGCCTCAAATTGCGGATTAAAGACCAGATAGAACGACTTCGACAGGGCGGCGGCAACTCAGGCTAGATCCGGAAGCCGAGCACAGTGCGGGCGCCTTCCTAACCGGGAGGCGCTTATTTTTTTGAACGGCGCGTAGGACACATGAATGGCGGGAAGATCGATCATCATCACCGGAGCTGCGTCGTCGATCGGCGCCGCCTGCGTTCGGCGCTTCGCCGCAAATAACGACAAGCTCATTCTCGCAGACGACGATGAAGACGTCCTGAAAGGTCTCGTCGAGGAACTGAATTCAAAAAGCGAAGCGGTTTACGTTGCGGCTAACATCGCGAAACGCCTCGATGTTCACAATGTCATCGCCGAGGCTCTTGAAACGAACGGCCGCGTCGATGCGCTCGTCAATGCGTCGATGCTTGTCGAGAGCAAGAACTTCCTTGAGCTTTCCGACGAGGATTTTGACCGGATGATCGACGCAAATCTGCGCGGCGCGTTTCTGCTCAATCAGGCGACATGCAGGCAATTCGTCAAGCAGCTGGAGAAATCCGATGAGGAACTCTCCGACGGCGTCATCGTCAATCTGATGTCGGTCGAGGCGGTGACGGCGTCGCCCGATCGCGTCGCTTTCGCCATCACTCAAGGCGGACTTCACCAGCTGACGAAATCAGCGGCGCTTGCGATGTCGCCCTATGGCGTCCGGGTGAACGCGGTCGGCTTCGGCGCGATCAAGAGCAATTTCATGAAGGATTTCGACATGAAGTCCGCGCGGAGCACGGTGCCGCTCAATCGTGTCGGCGATCCCGAGGACGTCGCTGAAGCAGCGTTCTTTCTGGCTTCGCCGGCGGCCGCCTACATCACCGGGCACACACTATTCGTCGATGGCGGCCGCCTCGTCAAAAGCGGCGCGGCCGATTACGCGGAAAAAAAATCCTGAGAGAGCGCCTGAGATCGTCGACCGGCGCCGATGATCAGCTTCAGTCTATCGGATGCGGTAGTCGCCGTCATCATCCGAATCTTCCGTTGCTTGCGCCTTGCCGCCGCCAAGATTGGCGAACACCTTGTCGAGATCAACCGGCTTTTCGCGCTCTTCCGCGAATTCTTCGGCCTTAGGCGCAATCGTCTCTGAAGCCGGCTTCAGGGTCGGCCCGGCGTTGATGGTCGGATGCAGCTTTGCTTGACGGGCCGCCGCTTTCCGGACCAGATTGTCGAGATCGACCTGGCTGCAAAGGCCGAGCCCGACCGGGTCTTGCGGCGTGATGTTTTGCGAGTTCCAGTGCGTGCGGTCGCGCACTGACTGAATCGTCGTCTTGGTAGTGCCGAGCAGCTTGGCGATCTGCGCGTCCGAGGCTTCGGGATGATTCCTGACCATCCAGAGGATTGCGTCGGGGCGGTTCTGTCTTTTAGAGACAGGCGTGTATCGGGGTCCTTTGCGAGGCTTGTCAGCGACGATCGTCTTCGCGCGGAGGAGCTTCATGCGGTAATCGGCATCGGCTTCCGCCTTGTCGACTTGCTCGCGCGTCAACTGGCTGTTGGTGATCGGATTGATGCCGCGGACGCCGGCCGCAACGTCGCCATCCGCGATCCCTTTGACCTGCAGCGGATGAAGAACGCAGAAATCCGCGATCTGGTCGAAAGTCAGCGAAGTGTTTTCGATCAGCCAGACGGCGGTTGCGAGCGGCATGAGCGGTTTGTCAGACATGGGATCCGTCTCCAAAATGGCTTTCTCTCCGGCGCCCCGCTTCCGGCGGGAGCCGCGCTAACCCTCGATTTTTTAGGGGAAGCGATGCGCTAACGGCGCATTAGGCCGGGTATATAGGACGATTGATCGCCGCGGCCAAGCGTCTAATCGCTGATCCGGAGGAGGATTTTGCCCAAATGGGCGCCGGCCTCCATCCGCTGGTGGGCCTTGGCGGCCTCGGCGAGTGGGAAAATCGTGTCGATGACGGGTTTCAAGGCGCCCGAGGCGATCAGCGGCCAGACTCGCGCCTCGATCGTCGTGGCGAGCATCGCCTTCTCAGCGAAGCTGCGGGCCTTCATCGTCGAGCCGGAGAGGCGCAGCTGCTTGCGCATGACGGCGAAAATATTGATTTCGGCGCTGGCCCCGCGCAGGAACGCGATCGACACATGGCGGCCTTTGAAATTGAGGGCTTCGAGATTGCGCGCGACGAAATCGCCGCCCGCCATGTCGAGGACGACATCGGCGCCGCCGAGCTTTTGCGCCTCCGCTTCCCAAGCATCGGTCGCGTAATTGAACGCCGCGTCCGCGCCGAGTTTGCGTATCGCGGACAGTTTTTCCGCACTCGAGGCGGTCGCGAACACCTTTGCGCCGAAGGCTTTCGCCAGCGCGATCGCCATGACGCCGATTCCGCTTGTTCCGCCGTGGACCAGAAGCGTCTCGCCGGCCTCAAGGCCTGCGTCGTCGAAAACATTCGCCCAGACGGTGAAGATGGTCTCCGGCAGTCCCGCCGCCGCGGCGAGCGGCAGACCGTCGGGCGCCGGCAAGCATGACCCCTGATCGGCGATCGCAAACTCGGCATACCCGCCGCCGGTCAATAGCGCACAGACGGCGTCGCCTTCACGCCAGCGCGTCACGCCAGCGCCGA
>JBGSSK010000332.1:0-1897 GCA_041737095.1 Parvularculaceae bacterium
GCGCGGGCTCCTCGCAAAGGCGACGCCGCAGTTGATCAAGGCGCTGTCGCGCGCCGCGTCGCCCGACGAGGCGTTCAACGCCTTCGACGGTTTCCTGCGCGGCCTTCCGGCGGGTGTGCAGATCTTCTCGTTGTTCATCAATCGGCCGGATGTCTTCGACCGGCTCGTCCGCATCATGACGGTGTCGCCGTATCTGGCGCGCGAGGTCTCGCGGCGCGCCTATCTCGCCGAAGCGCTGATCGAAAGCAGCTGGCCGGATGAGACGCCGACGCGCGCGGCGCTCGACCGCAAACTGGCTGTGCGGTTCGCGGCGGCCGATTCCTACGAAGGCGCGATCAACGCGGTGAGGCGCTGGGCGTCCGAAGAAAATTTTTCGATTTCAGCGCAATTGATCGTCGATCTCATCATGCCGGAAGACGCCGCCGCGCGCTTCACGCTCGTCGCGGAAGCGGCGCTCGCCGCACTGCTCGATCGCGTCATCGCCGAGACCGAGCGCCTTCAGGGGCCGGCGCCCGGCGAAATCGTCGTCGTTGCGCTCGGGCGGCTCGGCGCGCGCCAGCTGACGGCAGCTTCCGATGTCGATCTGATGTTCATTTACGACGCGGCGGAAGAGTCCGGCAGCGCGCCGATCGATGCGGTCACTTATTATTCGCGCGTCGTCCGGCGCTATCTTTCCGCGGTGACAATGCCGACGGAGGAGGCGGCGCTCTACGAAGTCGACACCAAGCTGCGCCCTTCGGGCTCCAAGGGTCCCGCCGCGGTCCGGTTTTCCGCCTTCCATCATTATTACGCGAAGAGCGCCTGGACGTTTGAAGCGATGGCGCTGACCAAGGCGCGGGTGATCGCCGGCGGCGCCGCGCTCGGCCGTCGCGTCAGCGACGAAATCGACGCGATCATCGCGCGCCCGCGCGACGCGGCGGCGACAGCGCATGAAGTCGACGACATGCGCGAAAGGCTCAAGGGAGCAAAGCCCGCCCTCAGTCCCTGGGACTTAAAGACGGCCATCGGCGGATTTGTCGAGATCGATTTCACGATTCAGTATCTCCTGCTGACCCATCCTGAAGCGAAACCGGACGATGCCGACATGATAGGCGCATTCGAGCGGGCGAACGCCCTGACGAAGGAGGAGGCGCAAATTCTGCGCAATGCGTCGCGCGTTTATGATGCGATCCATCAGTTGAGCCGCGCCGCCGCCGGCGGCGTCTTCGCGCCGGGGGCCGCCGGAGCCGATATGCGCCGGTCGATGTCGGCCATCCTCGGCGCCCGCACGATAAAAGACGCCGAGGCGTGCCTCGTTGCGCTCGAAAAATCCGTGCGCGTCGTTTATGAAACGGTCGTCGCCGGATTAAAAGGTAAGACAGTCTGATGGCGTCGCGCGCGACACTTGATCTGATTGTCATCGGCGCTGACGCGGCGGGCTTTGCGGCGGCGGCGTGCGCGGCGAAGTCCGGGGCCTCAGTGATCATCGTCCCGACAGGCGCCGAGACGCCGCCTGAAGGCGTTGTTCCTGAACCGCCGAATTTCGTCTGGCGCCTTCTTGACCTTCACCAGCATGATTTGCGGTTCGTCGACTGGCCCTGCGTCGCCTCCTATCTCGCCGACGGCGCGCCGCCGCTGTCGACAACAGAGGATGCGGCCGAGACCGGCCGCCGCCTCGCCGCGCGCGATCCGGCGCTTGACAATCTGTGGCGCGGCTTCGTCGAGGAAATGCGTCCGGCCGGCGTCGACGGGGCGGGAATGGGGCTGCATCCTGGATCTTATCTGTCTGCGAACGAAGCGCTCGATGATTATTTCGACGATGAAGCGCTGAAGACGCATCTTGTCGGCGCCTATCTCGCGCCGATGGGGCTTGCCGGCGACGAAGCGGGGTCCGCTGCGCTGCTCAGCGCCGCCGGCG
>JBGSSK010000355.1:0-2492 GCA_041737095.1 Parvularculaceae bacterium
CATGCGCGCGCTCTCGGCCGGCGACACGACGCGCGGCGCGTGGATGAGATCGAGCGCCGCCGCCGACAGGACATCCGGCCTCTTGCCCATCTGCGCCTTCAGCCATTCCGCCATATCGAGGATCGAGGCGTTGACGCCGCCCGCCGCCGGCACGCGGTAATAAGCGGGTTTCACCTCGACCGCGCGCCACGGCTCGTAAATCTCCTCGGTCTTCGACAGGCGCTTGCGGACATAAGGGCGCGCCCAGTCGCCGCCGGCCACGAGCCCCGCCTCGTCGACCGATGCGGTCGTCATGCCGAGCGGCGCGAAAAGGCGGCGTTCGAGCGCCGCGCCGTAAGGCTCTCCGTAAACGGATGAAATCGCCGCGCCGACGATGTCATAGGCGATGTTCTGGTAGGAATAGCACTGACCGACCGGGCAAATCAGCTTGACGCCCCTGTATTTCGGATAGATGTCGGCGACCGGCGTGTCGGCTTCGAGAAGGTTGTCATAGGCGTTCGGCGGCAGGCCGGTCTGGTGGCTGAGGAGATGGCCGAGTTCAAGGCCTGCTTCCGCGCCGCCGGCGAGTTGCAGCGTCGGGGCGAAGCGCGTCGCCTTGTCTTCCGGCGACAAAAGCCCCTCGGTCATCGCCAGGCCGGCGAGGCTCGACGCAAACCCCTTCGACAGCGAGGCGAGGCGGAACAACGTTCCGTGCGTCACCGGCGCGCCGCCGATTTCGACAACGCCCCAGCTTTTCATGTAGCGCGTCTGGCCGCCGCGGACGACCGCGATCGACAGCCCGACGAAATCGCCGGTCGCATAGGCGCGGTCGATCGTCTTTTCGAAGATGTTCAGGAGATAGGCGTCAGCGCCGGGTGAGGTTGCAAGGCGCGCCGCGGTCGGCGGCGTCAGCATGGTCGGCGGCGCGATCTCTTCGGCCGCCGCGGGCGCTGCAAACACGAGGGCGAACGCCGCCGCGCAAAATATTCGCCTGTCCGCCATCAACGCCCCGCCCGCTCGACCCGTCTGCTTGCAACGCAATCTGGTATCGCCCGCCGCCGCGCGGCGTCAACCGCCGCGGCTCCGGCCGCGAGCGGCTAGATCATCGGATGCGATTCTTGAATCGCGCCCGATGATCAACGCATTATTCCAGCGCGCCTTTTCGCGCAAAACCGGTTTCCGCTTTTGCGCCCGGCGCGCTAATCCCGCGCCGGTTCGTCGTAGAGAAAAAGCAATTGGTCCTTGATCCTTGCGCGCCACGACGCCTCGTTGTGATCGGCCCCTTCATATTCGCGGATCAGGTAGTCGCGCCCGTCGACGCGTTTCCTGGCGATCAGCCAGTCGCGCACCGCGTCATGGGTCGGCCCGTAATCGGCGTCGAGCCCTCGCGTTCCATAGTCGAAAGCCATCCGCCCGGCGGGATGTCGAGCCCTTTCTCGATATCGCGCACGATGTAGGGCGTCGGATCGGGATTGTCAGCCGGTGCGACATTCGGGAAATATTGGGCCACGATCGCCTCGGGGAGCGGAAAATGCGTCGAGACGCAGCCGCAGGCGCCGAACGCGTCGGGACGTCGCATGACGAGGTGGAATGACAGCAGGCCGCCTATCGACGAGCCCATGTGGCTGGTGTTTCGCGGTCCCGTCAGCGTACGGAATTCCTTGTTGATGCGCGGCGCGAGTTCCTCTGTCAGGAACCGCGCATAGTCGGGCGCCTTGTGCCAGGGCGAATATTCCTCGCCGCGCCGGGAGGACGACCAGACGCCGACGACGATCGGCGGATCGATCGCGCCCTCTTCGGCGAGCGCCATAATCGCCTCGTCGACGCCCCAGTCGGTCCCGGTATTGGCGATGCGCGGATCGAACAGGTTCTGCCCGTCGGACATGTAAAGGACCTTGTAGCGCTTCTCCGGGTTCTCGTCGTATCCGGGCGGCAGCCATACTTCGACATGGCGTTTCTCGTCGAGGAACGCCGAGCCGACATCGGTCCAGTAGACGAGCGTCCCGAGAGCGCCCGAACCGCGCCAGTCGGCGATGTATGTCGCTGCATCCTTCTTGAAGTCGGCGATCTCGTGCCTCACCTCGACGTCGCGATCGATCCGCAGGCGGAAATTCGGCATCGCCATGCCGGTGGGCCCGAGCGCTTCGCGGTCCCAGGCGCCGAGCGTGAACTTGTATTGAAGGTCCGTTCCCGCCGGCGCCCGAAGGCGGGCGACCCGCTCGCGCCTGTCGCCCTCCATCCGCATCCCGTCGGCGCGCCATGGACCAAGCGCCTCAAGGTCGTCGGCGAGAAAGACCGCCGGCGCGCCATCCGGCACTTCGGCGATGATCGTCGCCTCGCAGCAATCATCGTCCGCCTCGTTCGCCGCGCAAGCGGCGAGGAGCAGCGCCATCGCCGGCAATAGGATCGCGCGCATCATCCATCTCTCCTGTGACGCGGTCGCCCGGCGGCGCATTGGCCGGCTCAAGGCGTAGAATCGCGCCGCTGCGCGGTCAATCGGCGCGGCGGCGGCG
>JBGSSK010000379.1:0-5259 GCA_041737095.1 Parvularculaceae bacterium
GCAGCCGTCTTTCGTCAGCGGCATCGGCGCGCCGGCCGTCTTGCCGTCAATGTGGCCGCTCCTCCGGGATTGCGTCGATGAGGCCGTCGTCGTTTCATCGGCTGAAATCGCAAACGCTGTCCGGCGCCTCGCCTTCGAGGCGCATATCGTCGCGGAAGGCGCGGGCGCCGTGTCGGTCGCGGCGGCTCTTTCAGGAAAAATCGAGGCGCGTCATATCGCGTGCGTTGTCAGCGGCGGCAATATCGGGCGACAAGCGCTTTCTGAAATCATTGCAGGCGGCGTGCCGGATCGGTAGGGCGATCAACTGGCCTTTGAAAAGACTGTCGAATTGGCGTCAAGATAGGCGGAAATCGCCTCGCGCGAGTTTGCAGCGATGTCGCTTTCGGCGCTGACAAAATATGGTCGCAACAGGCCAAGCATGAGATCATAACCGGAAAGAATGCAATCGGCGTTGATCTCCCTGCCGAGGAACTCCTGCGCGTTGAGCCAGTTTTCGGAGATGATCCACCGCGTTTCGACCAAGGTCGCGATCACCCGCGCGTCGCCGCCGAAATCCAGCGCGCCCTGGCGTTCCACTGCGGCGAGGAACTGCTCCAGCGAACGCGAGCGTCGAAGACGGTTTTCGCGATATCGCGCCATCAAGAGCGGGTCGTCGCGAAGCAACGCAGCAAGCTCGCGATAGAAGAAGCGGTAATTACAGATGAAAAGAACTTGCCGGGCGAACATTTCGGCGAGATGGCGGATCGACGGTTCGAGGTGGTCTTCATACCATCCGGCATTCATTTCCTCGACCATGCGTGCGAAAATGGCGCGTACGACTTCGACCTTGGTGCGAAAATGATAATGCAAGTGCCCCTTGGATATGCCGCAGGCCTCAGCGATCCGGTTGCCGGACACCGCTGCGCTGCCGTGGGCGTTGAACAAGTCAATCGCCGTTCCGACAATAATCGCCAGAGTCTCTTTCGAGGCCATGTACGCCGCCTGATGCGGCGAGGAGGCCGCGCGCTCCGCAATAGGGCGATGGCCCTAAAAAGGCGACTATACAGCGCCATGGTGCTTTTGAAAGAATATCGCCGACGCTCCCGGAATCGTGAGATCATTTCCGCATGAATGCCCCGATAGCCGCCGCCCGAAAGCCTTGCCTGGTCAAATTACGCGCAGGCCGGGCCTACAATTGGTGCGTCTGCGGCCGCAGCGCGCATCAGCCGTATTGTGATGGATCTCATGCGGGGAGCGGCGTCGAACCGCTCCGCTTCATCGCTGAAGCCGACGGCGATGCGCTCCTTTGCGCCTGCAAGCGAACGAAGCGCGCGCCCTATTGCGACGGTTCTCACAACGCGCTGTCCGACACTTATGAGGAGGCAAGCGCCGAAGATATTGCGGCGTCGGCATCGATCGCCGTTACGCCGAGAGCAGGCCGGGGCGTCCTCATGTCGCGGCTCGACGGCGGCTGCTACGTCTGCACAGTCGACGGCGCGGCGTTCGAACGGCGCGGCGTCATGCTTCTCGCCGAAGCGATCGGCGCAGGCGCCGGCGCGCGCTTCCTTTCGCAATATGTGATTGAACTTGACAACGGCGCTTCCGATGTATTCCGCTTCGTCGAAAGCGACGCAGTTCTCTTTGCCGTGTCGGGAGGCCTGCGTCTGACGATTTCCGGACGACGGTTCGAGCTTGCTGCGGAAGACAGCGCATTCGTCTTCGCCGGAGAAGCCGTCCAGCTGGAAAATCGCGGCCGGTCGCGCGCCAGATTGCTGATGACCGTTTGTCCGCAAGCGGATGGCCCTGAATGGCTGGAAGCGATGCCGACGGATTTCGATTCCACCTCGCCGGAGCGCGTTTTCGGCGTCGACCCGTCAAAGCGCGAGCCAATGGCCGACCGATTTTATCAGGTGCTGATCGGCCAGGAGACCGGGTCGAAAGAGGTCACGCAATTCATTGGAGAGATTCCGCGATCACGCGCCGCCGCGCACCATCATCTCTATGAGGAAGCAATCATGGTGCTTTCTGGCGAGGGATACATGTGGACGGAAAACGCCCGCGCCGCCGTTGCGCCTGGAGACATCATTTTCCTTCCACGCAAGCAGCTCCATTCGCTCGAATGCGTGTCTCCCGGCGGGATGAGGGTGATGGGCGCTTTTTATCCGGCGGGAAGTCCGGCGGTCAATTACTGAACTGCGACCGAGGTTCGACAAGGGAAAAGGGGCGACGCCTTTCTATGAAAAAAGCGGGAGGGCGAGCGGCCGAGGCCGGAGCCCCACAATTCACCAATCTCCTGTCGACCGTCATGACCCTCGCCGGCGTGGCGATCGGTCTCGGCAATGTGTGGCGCTTTCCATACATGATGGGCGCTTATGGCGGCAGCGCTTTCCTGCTGCTTTATCTCGTCTTTATGCTGATCGTCGCAGTGCCGGCGCTGACTGCGGAATTGGCGCTCGCGCGCGCCCATCGGGGCGCGACGATCACGGTATTGACGAAATCCTTCGGGTGGCCGGGCCGCATTGCAGGCTACTTGCTTGTCGGCGGCATCGTGATGGCGGCGTCATACTACATCCTAATCGTCGGAAATGTGTTCTACAGCGCCTATGTCTCGATCGCTCAAGGATTTGCGACTGAGCGGCTGTCGGACTACGCAAGCGCCCTTCAAGCTCCGATTCCAGCATGGCTGATCGCGATTGCAGTCGCATGGGCGGCGATCTTCGTGATCGACCGTGGGCTGATTAACGGCATTGAGCGCGTAAGCAACATCTTCGTGCCGTTTTTCTTTATGATATGCTTGTATCTCATTTACGCGGCGA
Source organism: Parvularculaceae bacterium (assembly GCA_041737095.1). Lineage (GTDB taxonomy): Bacteria > Pseudomonadota > Alphaproteobacteria > Caulobacterales > Parvularculaceae > Amphiplicatus. The sequence goes on from JBGSSK010000379.1 coordinate 2,796, forward strand.
TGCGCCAGCCCGGCGCAATTGCGGCGGTCGGCGAATTCCTTCGACCGGATTTTTCCAGGATCGGCGTTCGTGAAGTATTCGCAGCGCTCGGCCAGTGTTATTTTTCAGCGGGCCTTGGGGCGGCCTACGTCATGGTCTACGGCAAGTTTTTGCGCGACGATACGCGGCTGCAGTCAGCCGCGGCAGGAACCGCGTTCGGCGACACGGCCGCTTCTCTGCTCGCGTCGCTGTTTATCGTTCCGACTATCCTGGTTTTTTCAATGGAGATGAGCAGCGGGCCGGGACTGCTTTTCGGCACGATGCCGAAGCTTTTCACGGTGATGGAAGGCGGCAGGGTTTTCGGCAGCCTGCTTCTCGCAGGCCTTTCGCTCGTCGCGTTTCTGTCCGTCATTGCATCGTTTCAGGTTATCAATGTCAGCCTGATGGAGGAGCCGATCGGCGAGCGAATTGGAAAGCGGCGGCTGCTCATTGTTTCCGGTGTGGCGATTTCGGCGTTGATCGGCTTTCCTGCGTTCAGGCCTGACCTCATCGGGCCAATGGATCTTATTTTCGGCTCCGGCTTTACGATCTTCGGCGGACTTCTCGCGATCGTCGGCGCCGTATGGCGGCTTGGCCGCTTGGAGGTATTTCGACAGTTGTCTTGGGGCGCCTCGCCGACTTTCTCGCAGAATTTGCTGTTCATGTGGCTGCGCTTTGGCATTCCGACGCTGCTGCTCGCTGTTCTTGGCGCGGCGATTTATGACGCGGTGACGCGAGCCGGTTAAGGAGACACATATGACGGCCGCACTTGATTCTCTTCGCGCCAGGTTTCCCATATTCCGAACGCGGACGTATTTGAACTCCTGCTCGTACGGCGCGATGTCGGTCGATGTCAAAGAGGCGATCGACGCTTATGTCGAACGGCGCATGACCAAGGGATCCGACTGGGAGGATTGGGTCGGACGACTTGAAACGCTTCGCGGCCTGCTGGCGCGTCTCGTCGGCTGCTCGACCGGGGAAATGGCGGTAACCGGATCAGTCAGCGAATCCGTCAATAGTCTGGCGTCCGCGCTCGATTTCAGCGGCCGGCGCAATCGCGTCGTAGTCACTGACCTCGATTTCCCGACGACCTCGCAGATATTCCTCTCGCAGCAGCGTCGCGGCGCGGAAATCGCGCGAGCGTGCGCCGATGAAACAGGAGCCGGCATCGATCTCACCGAGGTCGAGCGGCTGATCGATGATCGCACGCTGATCGTCTCTGCGCCCCTTGTTTGCTATCGTAACGGCGCCCTGCTCGATCTTGCGCCCATCGTTCGCCTTGCCCATGAGCGTGGAGCGCTGGTGATGGTCGACGGATATCAGGCTGTCGGCGCGGTTCCGCTTGATATTCGATCGCTCGGCGCCGATTTCCTCGTCGGGGGATGCCTCAAATACCTCATCGGCACAGCGGGCGTCGGCTATATGTATGTTCGCGACGCCGAGCATTCGACGCTGTCGCCGGTCTTCACTGGGTGGTTTGCGCAGGATAATATCGGCGCCATGAACATCTACGAGCATCGCCCGTCGCAATCGGCGCGGCGGTTTGAAAGCGGCACCCCGAATGTTTGCGGCCTGCACGCCGCAGCAGCGGGTGTTGAGGTGCTGGCGCAAGCCGGCGCCGCCGCCATCTGGCGTCGTATCGCCGCCCTCAGCTCTGAAATCGCGCAGCGGGCCGCGGCGGAAGGCTGGTCGCTGGCGAGCACGGCCGATCCCTCCCGGCGCGGGCCAATGATGGCGATTCGATGCCGCAATGCGCCTGAACTCGTGCGGCGTCTCGATGCAGCGGGGATTACCGTCTCAGATCGTGACGGCAACCTTCGGATATCGCCGCATTTTTACAATAACAATGAAGATCTGGACCGGCTATTCAGCGCGCTCCGAGCCAATCGCGGGTTGATTGAGTGAATATTCGTTTTTCGCCGCCGCAATCAGCGCATTTGAAAACCGAAAAACCCGCGCCGCGGCGCCGCCGGATAGGATAAAGCCGCCGACAGCCACGCGAGATTGCCGCACATCGCGTCGATCCGCTAACGGATCAATCGCCCTGTCAACAGTCCCCAGATCCAGCCATCGTCGCCAGACTTGCTGACATATTGCGCTCGCCAAGCCGTCAAAGATCTGAATGTCACAAAACGAGCGATCCGCCGCCGAATTGTTCTGATTGGCAGCGCCTTGAAACTCGCTTAAGGCAAATCCAGCCTCCGGCTGATATTTCTCAATGATTTCCGTAGATTATGGTGCCGCTTAGGTGACTCGAACACCTGACCCCATCATTACGAATGATGTGCTCTACCAGCTGAGCTAAAGCGGCTTGTCCGATCGGCGTGGACGGGGGGTGTTTAGCCGCTCGTCCGGGGTTCTGCAACAAGCGGGCGGCGGGTCGCGTTCAGGCCCTGAGCGCGCCGCCGGTCGCCTTGCCGACGGCGGCGACGATCGCCTTGCCGAC
>JBGSSK010000381.1:0-2984 GCA_041737095.1 Parvularculaceae bacterium
CTCGGCAAGGCCGCCGGCGCCGCGCAGGCGACGGCGGGCGGTCTCAATCCGGTGAGGGCCGAACGCCGCGATCTTTTCGAGCGGCCGCTCAGCGCGAAAGAGCTGAAAAGTTTCGACGCCATCATCTTCGATCCGCCGCGCGCCGGCGCCGCCGCACAAGCCGAGCAAATCGCAGCGAGCAGCGTTCCGCTCATTGTCGCGATATCGTGCAATCCATCGACCTTTGCGCGCGACGCGTCGGTCCTCAGGTCCGGCGGCTATGGGCTTGAAAAGGTCACGACAGTCGATCAGTTCCTGTTCGCGCCGCATGTCGAACTCGTCGGCGTCTTCCGCAAGGCCTGATGGCCGCCGTCGTCAGGGCGTCTGTTCGAGTTGCAGCCGGTCGACGGTCGGCGGCGTCTGCGCTTCGAGAAAACGCCTGATCGCGTTCGCCGTCGCGTCAGGCGCTTCCTCCATCGGCAAATGCCCGACTCCGTCGAGGATCAGCGCCTCCGCCTGCGGAATTCTTTCCTTGAACGTCTCGGCGGCCGATGCATAGATCAGCCGATCTTGCTTGCCCCAGATAATAAGCGTCGGCTCGGTGATCTCGCCGAGCCTATCGGCGACCTGCGGTTCGCGGTCGGTCAGCATGCTGAAAACCATGGCGCGGCGATTGCCCGGGAAGCGGAGCAATTCCCAATAGCGGTCGATCATCTGCGGCGTGATGATGTTGTCAACTTCAATCGTGTCGTAGACGGATTTCTCGATGAGGCTGCGCGGCGTGATGTGGCTGAGCAGCGGGCGCAGTAGTTTAATGCGCGCAAGACGAAATCCGAGATTGAGCGGCGGCGGGGTTTCCCCGGCGCGCAAGGGAACGCCCGACGCGTTGAGGAGAATAAGGCCGTTGACGCGCTCAGGATAGGCGAGAGCGTAGCGCCAGGAGACCCAGCCGCCCATCGAATTGCCGCCGAGATAGAAATGATCGAGTTTCGCGGCATTGGCGACGGCGTTCAGCGCCTCGAACATCCCGGCGGCCGAATAATCGTCGCGCGGATGAGGGCCGGTGAGGCCATATCCGGGCTGGTCATAGGTGATGATCCGGAACTCGCCGCCGAGGCGCTCTACCAGCGGCTCGAAAGCGTGGAGGCTGGACGACGTCCCATGCAGCATAATGATCGCCGGACAGTCGCGGCACCCCTCGTCGCGCCAGTGAACCTTGAGCCCGCCCGCCCCGTCCGCGAACATCGGCGATGCGCCGCCATATTTGGCGATCATTTCGTCGCGATCGGTGTCGGGCGTCCGCAACAGCGCAAATGCAAGGACGAAAATCGCCATGACGGCGCCGATGACGGCGGCGATTTTTTTCATCTCAGACCCTCTCTATCCGCATTGGCCGCGATGGCGCAGCGCGTGATCGGCGAGCACGCACGCCATCATCGCGACGCCGACCGGCGTTGCGCGGATGCCGACGCACGGATCATGGCGGCCCTTGGTGACGATTTCGGTTTCCTCGCCCTTGCTGGTGATCGTGCGACGCGGCGACAGGATCGACGAGGTCGGCTTCACCGCGAAGCGGACGACGATGTCCTGGCCGGTTGATATGCCGCCGAGAATGCCGCCTGCATGGTTCGACAGGAAATGCGGCTTTTTCCGCTTTATGCGGATCTCGTCGGCGTTTTCCTCGCCCGTCAGCTCGGCGGCCTTCATCCCGGCGCCGATCTCGACCGCTTTGACCGCATTGATCGACATCATCGCGCTTGCAAGGTCCGCGTCGAGCTTGCCGTATACCGGCGCCCCGAGGCCGGCCGGCGCGCCTGACGCGACGATCTCGACGATTGCGCCGAGTGAGGAGCCGGCCTTGCGCGCTTTTTCCAGCGCCGCTTCGAATTCTTCCGCAGCGACGGGGTCCGGCGCCCAGAACGGGTTGCGCCGCGTCTCCTCCCAGTCGAAGCGGGCGCGATCGATCGCAACGCCGCCCATCTGCACCAGCGCACCGCGAATGACGACGCCGCCATACATCTGGTCGAGAACCTTCTGCGCGATCGCACCGGCGGCGACACGACACGCGGTCTCGCGCGCCGACGACCGACCGCCGCCGCGATAATCGCGAAAGCCGTATTTTTCGTCATAAGTGATATCGGCGTGGCCCGGCCGGTATTTGTCGCGAATGTCGGAATAGTCCTTCGAGCGCTGGTCGACATTGTCGATGAGTAGGCTGATCGGCGCGCCTGTCGTCCGCGGGCCGTCGGTCCGGTCGTCCTCGAAGACGCCCGATAGAATTTTCACCGCGTCGGGCTCGCGCCGCTGCGTGACGAATTTCGAGGTTCCAGGCTTCCTCTGGTCAAGCGCCGCCTGGATTTCAGCGGCGGTCAGGACGATGCCGGGCGGGCAGCCGTCGACGACGCAGCCGATCGCCGGCCCGTGACTCTCGCCCCATGTCGTCACCCGAAACAAATGCCCGAAACTGTTATGAGACATCGGCCCGTCGCCGCCTTTGGCTGATTATGAATCCCGCGGCGCATCCTATAGAACGATCCGTCGCCGATTGGAAAACGCCTGACCTGCCAATGGACCGCCAATGAGCCGAAAATCCGTCATCCCGCCGAGCCCTTCCGCCGAAGCCTATCGCGTCGATGAGGACCAGGGCGAGGTCTTCACCCAAGAGGACCCGTTGACGCTCTTCATCGAGTGGTTCGAACTCGCCAAGAGGAAAGAACCGAACGACGCCAACGCGATGGCGCTGGCGACCGTCGACGCGGACGGCCTGCCGAATGTGCGAATGGTCTTGTTGAAGGAGATCGACGCGCGCGGCCTGTCGTTTTTCACCAATCTGGAAAGCGCCAAGGGGCGCGAGCTCGCCGCCAATCCGAAGGCCGCGCTCTCGTTCCACTGGAAATCGATCCGCCGCGCGGTGCGGTTTCGAGGGCCGGTCGAGCGCGTCGGCGACGCAGAGGCGGACGCCTATTTCGCGACGCGGGCGCGCGGAGCGCAGCTCGGCGCCTGGG
>JBGSSK010000394.1:0-11638 GCA_041737095.1 Parvularculaceae bacterium
CGCCGCCGGCGCCGGCGGCGCTTTACACCGAGATTTTCGCCGATCCGCTGCTGCTTCCGGAGGGACCGGGCCGCGGCGGCGTCACCGCCGCCGAGCCGGCGCCCGTGGCGATGAAAAAGGGAACGTTCGGCCAGGCGATCAATGACGCATTGGCGACGGCTCTGCAGACCGACAAATCAGTATTCCTTCTCGGCGAGGACATTATGGATCCCGCGGGCGGCATCGTGAAAGCGACCGCCGGCCTTTCGACGACTTACGGAAATGATCGCGTCCGCGGCACGCCGATATCGGAGCAGGCGATCGTCGGCGCTGCAATCGGCGCGTCGCTCGCCGGCATGAAGCCGGTCGCCGAGATCATGGTGTGCGATTTTGCGATGGTTTGCATGGACCAGATCGCCAATCACGCTGCAAAGCTGCGTTACATGTCCGGCGGGCGCACCAGCGTGCCGATCACCATCCGGATGCTGACGGCCGGCAATGTTGGCAGTTTCGGCGCGCAGCACTCGCAAAGCCTCGAAAGCTGGTTTGCGCATATTCCGGGGCTGAAAGTCGTGGCGCCGTCCAATGCCTTCGACGCCAAGGGCCTGCTTCTCTCCTGCATCCATGACCCCGACCCCTGCATTTCGATTGAAGCGATGCGGTGTTTCTTTGTTCCGGGCGATTATGGAGACGGCGACTATCGCGTGCCGATCGGCAAGGCGGCGATCAGGCAGGTTGGAAGCGACGTGACGCTGATCAGCTACAGCTGGGGCATGCAGGAAGTATTCGCCGCCGCCGCCGACCTCGCAAAGGCGGGCGTTTCCGCCGAGATCATCGATCTTCGCTCGATCGTCCCCCTCGACCTCAACATGGTGCTGAATTCCGTTCGAAAGACCGGCCGCGCTGTCATTATGCATCCGGCCGTCGAGTTTTGCGGCTTTGGCGCGGAGCTCTCCTCGAAGATCCACGAGGAGTTGTTCGCCGAACTGAAAGCGCCGGTCGCGCGCGTCGGCGCGCGCTATACGCCGATCCCTTTCAATCAGGGCCTTGAGGCGTTGCATTTCCCCAACGCCGATCGAGTGAAGGAAGCGGTTCGCAAGACGTTGAAGGGTGAGGAAAGCGGACGCTGATGGCCAGGATGACCTTAAAGATTCCGAAAGGCGCGGTCTCGATGCGCGAAGGAACGATCGTCGCGTGGAAGATTGCGTCCGGAGACAAGGTCGGCGTCGGCGATCATCTTTACGACATCGAGACGGAGAAGACGACGATCGAGGTCGAAAGCCCATTCGAGGGCGTCATCACAATACTCGAAGAAGCCGGTCAAACGCTGCCGGTCGGCCATCCGATTGCTGAAATCAACACGTGACGGCGCGGCGCTCGGCCGCAAGGGAGGGGTAAATGAGAAAAGGGCTGACCATGAAGAGACTGTTTGCTGGATTGATGGCGTCCGCTGCGGCTTTTCCGGCGCTGGCGCAGGAAACGCGTCAGGGGCTCGACGAAATAACGGTGACGGCGGAACGGCGCGAGGGTACGCTGCAGGATACGCCGATTTCGATTTCCGCCGTAACCGGCGACACGCTCGAGCGGTCGAGCATTTATGACACCGAAGCTTTGTCCTATTCGGTGCCGGGTCTCAATGTTCAGCGTGATGTCGTCGGCAAGGCGGTTATCCGGGGCGTCGGCACGGAAAACTTCACCGTCGGCGGCGATCCGGGCGTCGCCGTTTATAATGACGGCGCCTATATGGCGCGGACGTCGACGGCCATTTTTGACTTTTTCGATATTGATCGCATCGAAGTGCTGCGCGGACCGCAGGGAACCCTTTATGGCCGCAACGCCGTCGGCGGCGTGATCAATGTCCTGTCGAATGCGCCAACCGAGGAGTTCGAAGTCCGCGGCAACTTCACCTATGGCAATTACGACGCGATCAGAGCTGAAGGCGCGGTTTCCGGGCCGATCGCCGATGGCGTCAGGGCGCGCATTGCGGGTCTCTATTCGAAGCGCGACGGGTTCACGCAAAATATTTTCCCCGGCCTCGAATCAAGGGGCCTTGACGAGCTCGATACAAAGGATCTCTGGGCATTGCGCGGTCGTCTCGACATCGACCTTGCCTCCAACGTGACCTTGGAGCTGATCGGCGACATCTACCGCGATGATTCAAATCCGCCGGCGTTCTGGTACACCGATGCGACCTTGCCATGGCAGTCGCCGTCAAGCGTCTATCCGCGCGACCTCAGGACGGTTTCACAAGGGTATGAAACCGTGACGCCGGGCGTCACCGATCTCGTTGTCGGGCAGGCGAACCGGCAGGACCAGACAGGCGGCACGGCGCGCCTGACCTGGGAGGCAGACGGTTTCACGGTAACATCGACAAGCGCTTATCGAGACACCAAATTCGACTGGATCAATGACGGCGACGGACTGTCGGATTTCCTCGTCGTCTATTTCCAGAAAGACCGCTCTGACAATTTCACGCAGGATCTCCAGATCGCCTCGAATGGCGACGGTCCGTTCCAGTGGATTGTCGGCGGGTTTTTCCTGACGGAGGATTCGGACGGCGTCTACGCCATTCCGCTCGGACCGGCGTTCGGCAATGCGACCATCGTCTATGACGGAACTAACAAGACCGATGCGTTCGGGGTATTCGCCGAAGGAAAATACTCATTCGGCGCGGTCACGCTGACCGCCGGCCTTCGCTATTCGGACGAACAGAAGGACGCGACGCTTGACTTTGCTTTTGCATCGGCGGCGGCGCCGGGCCCGCTCGCCAATTCCGTGCTCGTATCCTATGATCAGAGCGCCGACTTCAATGCGCTGACGCCGCGCTTTGTCATTGATTACCAGGCGACCGAGTCAACGATGCTTTATGCGTCGGTGACGCGCGGCTTCAAATCGGGAGGATTCAGCCTTCTTGATAATCCCTTGAATTCGTTCAACGAGGAATTCATCTGGTCCTACGAGATCGGTACGAAGTCGAGGTTGTTCGACAATCGCTTTGAACTCAACACGTCAGCTTTCTATTACGACTACCGCGATCAGCAGTTGAGCCAGGTCACCAGCCTTGCAACGCAGACGACGAACGCTGGTTCGTCGACGGTCTGGGGAATTGAGGCTGACTTCAAGGCGCTCCTGACCGACAATTTCCAGATTGACGGCAATTTCGCCTATCTCAACACAGAGTTCGACGAATTCTGCACAAACGACACGCGCGACCTGACGCGGCCGATCGATACTGCCAATTGCCCCGGCACGCCTAATCTCGCCGGGAACAAGTTGCCGCGCGCGCCGGAAATCCAGGTTAATCTTGCGGCGATGTACACGCATGATTTCGGGTCTAATCTCGAAGGCTTCGCGCGCGTTGAATGGCAGCACACAGGCGATCAGTTCTTCTCGGTCTTCAATCGCCCCACCATTGCCCAGGACGCCTTCAATGTCTTCAATGCAAGCATTGGCGTTTCGAGCGACGATGGACGCTGGAGCGTCAGGGGGTGGGCGCGCAATTTGTTCGACGAGGAGTATTTCTCGAATCTCTTCGAATCGGGCGTCAGCACTACCGCTGCTGTCCCGCAAGGCTTCGTCGCGCCGCCGCGCACCTACGGCGTGACGTTAGGCTTCAAATACTAAAGGTCCGGAAATCGCACCATGACGATTGTGCAGCTCAAGGATGGAACGCCGATTTACTGCCGGCAAGCCGGCGGCGGTCCGGTCCTTGTGCTGCTGCAAGGACTGATGCTGACAGCCGATGGCTTCTGGGGGAAGAATTTCGACGCGCTTGCAAAGGAATGCCGCGTAATCGCGATTGACCATCGAAGCCACGGGCAGTCGGGAAAACCGCTAGGCGGTCACACCATCAGGAAATGCGCCGAAGATCTGAAAGAAGCGCTCGACGCCCTCGATGTGCGGGATGTTACGCTCGCTGGCGTCGCTTTCGGCGCCATGGTCATGCTGGAATATCGTCGTCAATTCGGCGATAACCGGCTTGCGAGGCTGGCGATCATCGAGGCGCAGGTTCGGCTCACGAATGCGCCAGGATGGGAGCATCCGACTTTCGGCGATTTTCCGGCGGAAGCGGCCGCCGGTTTTGTCGCCGCATGCCGGCAGGGCCGCGAGCCGCTGACTGGATTTCTCGCCGGCGCTTTCGGAACACCGCCTTCCTCCGAAGAAATGGCGCGCATGCAGCATCAGGCGTGGCTGACACCGACCGCCGCAGCGATCGAATATGTCGAGGACATGATCGCCGCCGACTATCGCGCCGATCTTCGCACTATCGATTTGCCAACACTGCTTGTCTATGGACGCATGAACAATATTCCGATCCCGAGCGAGATCGGCGCATGGATAAAGACGCAGATCAAGGGATCTCGCCTTGAGCGATTTGACGATAGCGGTCATTCGCCATTTTATGAGTCGCCCGAACGTTTCAATCGACTCCTCGCCGACTTCGCAGCAGGGCGGTGATGGCCGATCCGACTTACCTTATCGTTCGCACGACAGCGCCGGCGGCCGCGTTTAAAAGATTCCTTGCAGCGAACAATGCTTGCGGCGGAGTCATCTCCGCTGCATCCTTGATGCACGAGATCGTTGCGCTCGAGCCGGGCTCGCAGCCGCTCCATACATGGATCGCGTTGTTTCCATCGATGGAGGAAGCAAAGCGCGCTTGGGCGGATCGGATTGTTGCGGGCGACCTTGAAAAACCCTGCCCGCCGCTTGCGCTCGCCGCGCGCGCGGTCCCGGCGGAGGGCTTTCCGTCGACCATGGACTTCGTGCCAACGCGGCGCAACACCGACCCCGGACCGACGCAGCCGCCGACCCTGTTGCTGATCGAGGGATCTGCGAGCGATCAGGGCCGCATGGACAAATATCGCGACATCATCCTGCCGATGATGAAGGCACATCGCAGTTATTACATCGTTTTCGAACTCGGCGGAAACGTCGAGGTGTTGAGCGGCGACTGGAGCGAAGCGATCTTCGCCATCAGCCGCTGGCCGACGCGCGAGGCGGCCCTCGGTTTCTGGCATGACCCGACCTATCAGGATGAAGCGATCCCGCTGCGGCTCGACATCGGCAAGTTCTCCGTACTGATGATGACAGGGGAATGCGACGATGTATGATACAAGGGCGATAGATATCGTCTGCAATCCCTTCACCGCACGAGAGATCGAAAATCGGCAGACGGGGTTCGACGAACGATTCATGGACCAGGTTCGCATGCCAGACGACATGCGCAGCGGCGTTTCGATGGACCGATACGCCTCGATTATGGATGAGGCGGGCGTCGATCATTCGCTCCTGATTGCGGTGCGCGCCGGCGATCGCCGCATGACGGGCTCGATATCAATACCTTATGAGCAGGTCGCGGCTTATTGCTCGGCGGCGCCGTCGCGGTTTTCGGGCCTTGCCGGCGTCGATCCGTCGATCGGAATGCAGCAGCTTCGCGACCTCGAATACGCGGTGAAGGAACTCGGCTTCATCGGCGCGCATTCTTATCCGCACTGGTTTCGTTTGCCGCCCGATGCGGCGCAGTGGTATCCGATCTATGCCAAATGCTGCGAACTTGACATCCCGATCATGATGCAGGTCGGGCAGAATCTCGTATATCAGAGGGACATTCGCTTGCCGTCAGTCGCGCGGCCGATCCTCCTCGACCAAGTCGCCATCGATTTCCCGGAATTGAGAATCATCGGCATCCATGTCGGCACGCCTTGGGCGGATGAGATGATCGCCATGGCATGGAAGCACGAGAATGTGTTCATTGGCGTTGACGCCTATGCGCCGCGCCATTTGCCGGCGTCAATCATCCATTACATGAACAGCTATGGCGCCGAGAAGGTGCTGTTCGGAACCGACTGGCCGGTTATCGACCCGCGGCGTGGGGTTGGCGAGATGAAAGCGCACAATCTTCGTCCGCAATCCTACGACCTCGTCATGCGGGGCAACGCGCTACGCGTCTTCAGGCAATTGGAGGCGCGCCTTGCAGGATGATCTCGCTCGCTCGACGGGCGGCGCGACTTTGCGGCTTAGTCTCGGCATCCGGGCGGCCGCCGCACGCCGGCCAGATCATCCCGCGCTGGTTTTTGGAAGCACGGTCTATCGCTACTATGACCTCGTCCGCCAGATGAACCGGCTCGCCAACATGGCGATTTCGTCCTGGCGGCTGAAGGCCGGCGACGTCGTTGCGCTCATCGCGCCGAACCGGCCCGAATATGTTGAAATCGTCGCCGGGCTGTCAGATGTCGGGATCATCGTCGCAACGCTCAATCCGAGACTGTCGCCGGAAGAGCTGAAGCCCATTCTTGCCGATTGCGCGCCGAAACTGGCGCTCGTCGATCCGTCGCTGGAAGAACTCGGCGACGTTGCGCGAGACTATGGCGTCAGGACGATCCTCATCGCAGAAGAATTCGAAAATGCGCTGCAGCGCGCATCTGATGCGTTCAGCCTGCCGCCGCTCAATGACGCAGCGAGTTTTTCCCTCTGCTACACTTCCGGCACGACTGGCGCGCCCAAGGGCGTTCTGCTTTCTCATCGAAGCCGCGCACTGACCTTTCTCGCGATGGCGCTCGAATATCGGTGTTTCGGCGACGACGACCGATTCCTTGCGCTGACGCCGCTTTGTCATGGGGCCGGATTTGCTTTCACGGGCGCTGCATTATCATTTGGCGGGACTTGCGTTCTCCTCAACAGCGCCGATCCGGAAAAAGTCGCGGACCGTCTGAAGGAAGGCGACATCACTGGCGTCTTCATGGTGCCGACGCATTTCAGCCGTCTATTTTCCGCGCCGCCGCGCGTCACGTCGAACCTGCGTACGCTTTGCCGGTTGAAGTCGATTATTTCGAACGCCGCTGCGCTCAGTCAGCCGCTGAAGGAAAGGGCGGTCGAGGCGTTCGGCGATGGCTTGTTGCACGAAACCTACGGATCGACCGAGGCCGGCATCGTCACCAATATCCGTCCGGCCGATATTCTGAGGAAAAGCGGCAGCGTCGGACCGGCGTTTATTCACACCGAAGTCGAGATCCGCCGCGATGATGGAACGTGTGCGACGCCGGGTGAGATCGGCGAACTCTTCAGCCGGGCGCCCTACACCTTCAACGGCTATCTCAATCAGCCGGGTGAGACGGCGCGCGCCATTCGCGATGGTTGGATCAGCGTTCAGGATCTTGCAACGGCCGACGAAGAAGGATTCATCACGATTTGCGGTCGAAGGAAGGACATGATCGTCTCCGGCGGCGTCAACATCTATCCGGTCGAAATCGAGGCGGTGATCGGTCGCCAGCCTGGTGTCAGCGACGTCGCGGTCGTCGGGCTGCCGGATGATGAATGGGGCGAAAGGCTGCACGCTTTCGTCGTGCCGGCCAGCGGCAAGCCGCCTAACCCTTCAGATATCCTCAATGCCTGCCGCCGCGAGTTGTCGGACTACAAGGCCCCGCGCGGCGTCACGATGGTGGATGAATTGCCGCGCAACGCCAGCGGCAAATTGCTAAAGCGCGAATTGCGCGACAACGCCGCCGCGCTCATCGGCGCGGTCAAGCGTCGCGTCAGCTAATGGCTTGAACCGCTAAATGATTCCGCGCGCCTTCAGGTCTGCGATCTCCTCGTCGCTCATGCCGAGCGTATCGCGATAGACCTCTTCCGTGTGCGCGCCGTATTCCGGGCCGACCCAGCGGACCTTGCCCGGCGTACGCGACAGCTTCGGGAAAACATTCTGCATCTTGAGCGATTTCCATTTTGGATGCGGGACATCAATGATAGCTTCGCGTGCGGCGAAATGCGGATCGGCGAGCATTTCCGGCGCCCGATAGATCTTGCCCGCTGGAACTGCGGCCTTGACCATCAGTGCCTCGATTTCATCCATCGTGCGCCTGCTCGCCCATTCGCCGATGATCGAATCGAGCAGATCCTGATTGGCGCCGCGCGCCGTATGCGTTGCAAAGCGTTCGTCCTCTGCGAGCTCCGGCATCTCGATCGCGTCGCACAGACGGCGAAACACCGTGTCCTGGTTCGCCGCGATCAGGTATTCTCCGTCCGTGCATTCATAGACATTCGATGGCGCGACATTCGGTAATTTCGATCCCGACCGCGTACGGATATAATTAGAGACGACATATTCCGGAATTGTCGCTTCCATGATGTTGAGAACTGCTTCGTAGATCGCCGAATCGACGATCTGTCCCTCGCCGGTCTTGTCGCGCTCATGCAGCGCGGCAAGCGCGCCGACGCAGGCGAAAGTCGCCGCCAGCGAGTCGCCGATCGACAGGCCGGTGCGCGAGGAGGGCCTATCCGGATAGCCGGACAGGTAGCGCATGCCGCCCATCGCCTCGCCGACTGAAGCATAGCCGGCGCGCGGCGAATAGGGGCCCGTCTGGCCATAGCCCGACACCCGCACCATGATGATCCGCGGGTTTATCGCCTTCAGCGCCTCATAGCCGAGTCCCCATTTCTCCATGGTGCCGGGGCGGAAATTCTCGATCAGGATATCGGCTTCGCGAACGAGGCGCCGGACGATGTCCTGCCCTTCGGGCGCGCGCAGGTCTGCTGTTACGCATCGCTTGTTGCGTGCGCAGATCGTCCACCAGAGCGGATACTCGCCGCGGCCCCATTCTCGCATCGGGTCGCCCTTGCCGGGCGGTTCGACCTTGATGACGTCGGCGCCGAAATCGGCGAGCAATTGGCCGCAATAGGGACCGGCGATCAACTGGCCGAGCTCAATGACGCGAACATCGGTCAACGGACCGCAGCGTTGGTCGGTCGCCGAATTTGATGAGGTGTCATTCTGCGGCATCGGGCATTTCGCCTCCATCAGGTCCACGACGGCTGAACGGGCGCCGCAAGGCCGGTTTCAGTCACGCAGCGTTCGCGCAATCTCTCGATTGCGGGCCCGTAATCGAAGAGCGGCAGCTTATCGCGCCCTGTGCGCAGGTCGGCGCGAAGCTTTTCCGTCGCCGCTGCGTCGAGTGCGCCCGAAGACGAGACGACGACGCCATAGGCGCGCGCGCCGCCGGGACTGACGAGGCCGCGACGAACCTCTCGCGCGACGATTTCCGGATCCCGCGCCAGCGGATCGCCCCAGCCGCCGCCGCCCCATGTGATGAAATGAAGGCGATCGCCCTTGTCGACGTGAATGTTATCGACCTTCGCACCGATCGTTTCCTTCGATCCGTTCCGCCGCTCGATGATCTTGCGTGACCTATCTCCCGGCGCGCCTCCATTGACGCCCCATGGCGGGATGAACCAGCGGTCGTCATGGATCGAAATCGTCCCCGCTTCAAGGAACTGATAGGTCATGTGGATGCCGTTGCCGCCGCGATGAAGTCCGGCGCCGCCGGAATCGGGCGTCGATTCATAGCGCTCGATCATCAGCGGGAAATACCTTTCGAGAAACTCGTTCGGGACATTTGTAAAGCCCGGCCAGAGCGAATGGCCGTCCGGCCCGTCGCCGAGCGGACGCCCCGGAATCCCGCCAAAGCCAATCTGGAACAGCTGGAACCATCGGCCGTCGCCGCCGACGCCGGAATACATGAGATGCGGGCTCGACGAGAAACCGGCGGCATTGAGAAATTGCGGCGTCTTCTGGCCGAGGAGGCCGCCAAGCACGTCGAAAATGCGGCCCAGCGCATGCGTGCGGCAGGAGAGGGCGGCGGGAAATTTGGGTTTCAGCAGCGATCCCTCGGGAATTCGCACGTCGACAAGATCGTAGAACCCGTCATTGAAGAGAATCTGCGGGTCGAACACCATAATCATGTAGATGCCGAAGAACATCTTCAGCATGTTTTCGTTGAGGTAGAAATTGATCGAGGATTCCGACTGCGGATCCGTTCCCGCGAAATCAAGGATGACCATTTCGCCTTCGCGGCGCATCGTGCATTTTATCTTGAAGGGCCCGGCGCCGAGCCCGTCGTCGCAGATATAGTCCTCAAACGTTACTGGCTCCTCAGCGATCATCGTGGTGATGAGGTGCTTCATCGCCCGGTGATTGCGCGCCAGCAATTCCTCGGTTGCGGAATAATAAACATCATCGCCGAAGCGGTCGCAAAGCTCGTCGACGCGACGCCCGGCCATCCGGCAAGCAGCGACGATCGCGTGAAGATCGGCGCGATACCATTCCGGCATGCGCGACTGCGAGCAGGCGATGTTTAGAATATCCCGCTGCAGTTCGCCCTTGCGGTACAATTTGACGGGCGGCAGCCGCATTCCTTCCTCATAGATCGACCGCGCATCGGTCGGCAACGATCCCGGAACTTTGCCGCCTATATCGGTCATGTGGCCGAACATCGCGCCCCACGCGACGAGCCGTCCATTGCGGAAGACCGGCATGATAACGAGCTGGTCGCTGGTGTGGCTGATCGCGCCCTCGCAGGAATAGGGGTCGTTCAGCAAGATGACGTCGCCATCTTCGATTGCGCCGTCATAGGCCTTTAGGAAGCCGGCGAGGAACGAGCCGAACTGGCCGACGATCATGCGTCCCTTGGCGTCGGCGATCATCGGAAAGGCGTCGCCTTGCTCGCGAATGCCCGGCGACATCGCGGTGCGAAACAGCGTCGCATCCATTTCCGTCCGTGCATTGCGCAGGGCGTTCTCAATGAGGTCAAGCGTGACCGGATCAATCTCCACTCTTTTAAGCGACATTGAATTCGTTTCGATGATTTCAGCAGGCATGGCGAGTTCCTAATGGGGCGTAATGAGGATGTTGCCGAATGCGTCTACATTGGCGTCAAACGCCGGATGAATTAGACTCGTCGAGTCCATTTCGATGACGATCGCCGCACCCTTGATGCAATCGCCGGCGCGCAGCCTTGCGCGATCATAGATGACGGCTTGCGTCGCGCCGCCGCCGATCCATATTTCGTGATCGCGCATCTTTGCGCGCTTCGGGTCGCCGTCGCCTTTGTCGATTTCGGCGCTTGGCAGCCTGAGCTCGCTTCCAAGCGCGACGGTCCTCAGATTGACCAACTCCGGCTCATTTTCCATGTTGAAGGTGAAGAGCCGGCGGTGCTCGGCGTCGAAGGCCTCGGTCAGACTCGCGAGACCGCCGCCGCGGGAGAAATGATCCAAGGCGACCGCCATCGGCACTTCGAACGCCTGGCCGAAATACCGCATGTCGATTTCGAAGCGGACGGAAATATCGCGCTCGGCTTCTCCCTCGGCCGCCAGCTGGTCGCGTGCGGCCGCCGCCATCGCAGACAGCGTTGCAGCGATCTCGTCGTCACTGGTCTGCGAACGCCGCTTCGAAAACGACCGGGCGACTTCGGTTCGCATGCGCGTTGTCGCATCGCCCATTGCGCAGAGGACGCCCGGCGAGTTCGGAATGATCACGGGGTAGGAACCCATCAGCTTGCCGACCGCATTGGCGTGCATCGGTCCTGCGCCGCCGAAACCCATCAATGCGAATTCGCGCGGGTCATAGCCTTGCTGCACTGAAATCATCCGCAGCGCGCCGAACATGTTTTCGTTGGCGATGTCGATGATGCCTTGCGCCGCCTCATAGAGCCCGACGCCGATTTCGTCGGCGATCTTGCGGACGGCGCGCATTGCGCCGTCGCGATCGAGCTTCATCGCGCCGCCGATCAGCGATTCCGGGAGATTGCCGAGAACGACATTGGCGTCCGTGACCGTCGCCTGGTCGCCGCCGCGCCCATAGGCGACGGGGCCGGGCGCAGCGCCGGCC
>JBGSSK010000407.1:0-1790 GCA_041737095.1 Parvularculaceae bacterium
CGGCCAGTGTTTCAGCGCGGCGGCGAACGCCTCGCCGAGCGCGTCCTCTGCAGCCGCGATGTCGCGCGTCCGCGTCGCGAGATAAGCGACCAGCCGGCCATACGAGTGCCGCGCCGCCTCTTCCGCGATGCGGCGCGCATCGCTCATCCTCCCATGTTCCAGACCGGCCGGATCTCGACCTTTCCGGTCGAAGCCGTCGGACAGCGCGCCGCCCAGGAAAGCGCCGCGTCAAGGTCTTTCGCTTCAATCATGTAATAGCCGCCGAGCTGCTCCTTCGAATCCGTGAACGGACCATCCTCGACATGATCGCTGCGGATGCGGCGGGCGTCGCGCGAATGGTCAAGCGGCGCGCCATGCAGCATCGCGCCGGCCTTTCTGAGCGCGTCTGAAAACGTCATATGCTCGCTGACGATCTTCCTCTGCTCATCCTCGCTGAGCGCATGAAAGGCGTCTTCATTTTCATAGAGCAGAAACATGTATCTCATGATCAGTCTCCCTGTCCGTAATCGGGAACGACGCGGACATCGATGCGGCCGTCTTTCGCTGCCGGGCATTGCTTCGCCCATTGCGCCGCCTCATCCAGCGAGGCGACTTCGATAAGGAAAAAGCCGCCAAGCTGTTCCTTCGAATCGCTGAAGGGGCCGTCTTCGACGGTGCGCCGGCCGTCGCGAACTGAAACCTTTGTCGCGGTCTCCGGTCCCATCAAAGGCGCGCCATTGCGAAGGATGCCGGCCTTCTCCAGTGAGCCGCCGAACGCGTACCATCCATCCATATAGGCCTTGAATTGAGCCTTGTCGGCGCGCCGTGCGAAATCGCCGGGCGCTTCGAAGGCGAGGATCATCGCTTTCATAGTTGTCTCCTTGGTTTGGCGGCGAACCCGCCTCGGGCAGAAAGACGCGCAGGACCCGACCGTTTCGACATATCCGCAGCCCGGCTCAATCGCCCCATCGCCGCAAGAGATTATTGCGCAGATTGACGAGCCGTTCGCGAATGTCTCCTTTCGTCCCGACCGCACGAAGATCGGCGTCGATGCGGGCGAGTTCAAACAGGATTGCGCGATCTTCCGGGCTCCTGATGCGGCTCTTGATCCAGCCGACACAAGCGATGCGCTCGCCTTTCGAGACGCCCAGGACCCGGTGCACGGTCGATGCGGGATATATCACCAATGTTCCGGCGGGCGGTTTGATGATGTCTTCGGCGCCCGCATGGTCGATCGCGAGTGCGCCGCCTTCATAGGTTTCAGGATCGCTGAGAAAAAGCGTGAACGAAAGATCGGTCCGAACGCCGTCGATGTAAGGGGCGTCGATATGCGCCCCGTATTCCATGCCTTCGCCGTAGCGGTTCAGCATGATGCGGACGAGCGCCGCCGGCGCCGCCGCGTTGACGACGACCTCGTTTGAAAGAATGACGCGGGAGAGGAGTTCGAGCACGCCCTTCGCCGGTCCGTCGATGAGCGCCTGCTGATTGTTCTTCGCTTCACGCGCGCGCCCAGCGGCGGTCGCGCGCCCGTCCGTCCAGAACCCTGCGGCGGCGCTTGCGTCGCGGATCGCTTTGGTCCGCGCCTTGTCGACGACATCGGCGATTTGCAGCAGCATGAGGGTCCAATATGCGAATAAGTCGCGATTGCAGGTGGTCGAGGCGCGCCTTATGATGCCTTCGAATTCGCAGGGGAACAATTCGATGGCGCGCCGAATTAAATTGCTGACCGGGCTGTCAACCATCGCGATGACCGGGGCTCTCACGCTCTCCGGGTGCGGCGGCGAGAAGCCGGCGGCGGCGGGCGCCGCGGA
>JBGSSK010000434.1:0-2554 GCA_041737095.1 Parvularculaceae bacterium
GCTGCCTTTCCGCGCGCCGGCGAGCGCGCCGTCCGGCATCGCCGGCTCATAGACGCAGGCGAACTGTGCGCGCGACGCCGCGTCCTTGAGGAACGCCGCCGACCCCGGCGAGCCGATTTCCTCATCGGCGTTCAAGATGACTTCGTAGCCGATGCGCTCAGCGAAACGCGAGCGTTCAACCGCCAGCAATGCATAAAGAAGAACGAGGATGCCGCCCTTCATGTCGGCCGCGCCGGGCGCGTTCATCGTATCGGCGTCGATCATCCGTTCTTTCTGGAACGGATGATCGACAGGAAACACCGTATCCATGTGCCCGGCGAAAAGCACGCGCACCGGCGCCTGCGGGCGCTTGACGATGCGAAGGCAATCGCCGAGCCGGCGTTCCACGGTCTCGCCATTCGCCGTCACCAGCGTTTGCAGCGCTGAAGGAATTGTCTCGACATCGGCGCCGAGCGCCGCGAACGCGTCAGCGAGACGGCGACGCATCTCGGCAAGACCTTCAAGATTGAGGCTGCCTGTGTTAATGGCGCACCACTCGCGGAGAAGCGCGGTCATCTCGGCGCGCTTGCCGTCGAGAAACGCCAAATCCTTTGAAATATCAGTCATTACGGGCATTGCGCCAAGCTCTAGCCGCAGGCGCAAGCGCCCGCAAGCGGGTCTGGCGGGCGGCGGCCGCCATTGCCCCGGGAAATCAAACATTCCTATAGTTCTCGCCCGCATCCTGAATTCGCCCGTCGCAAACCGCCGTTAGTTGTTCCCGCATGCTGACCCTGATTGAAAACCTGCTCCAAGGCTGGACGGATCGTTCGCGCCGCACCGGCCTTGCGCTGGTCATCGCCATTGCGATCGCCACCGCCGCCGCCGGCCTTTACGCCGCAAGGACGCTCACGGTTAACACAGACACCAGCGCGATGCTCGACCAGTCGCTCGATTTCCAGGTGCGCGCGCGCGAGTTGCGCGAAGCGTTTCCGGAAGTCAAGAATGATATCGCCATTATCGTCCGGGCGCCGACATTGGACGAGGCCGACGCATTCGCCGGGGCGTTGCGCGCGCGCAGCATTTTAAAGCCGCAAGTTTTTTCGAGCGTCTTCGCGCCATCGGCCGAACCGTTTTTTCGCGACAACGGATTGTTGTATCTTGAGACCGACGAGCTTGAGACGCGCCTGACGCAGATGTCGAAAGCCTCCGGCCTCATCGAGACGCTGGTGAAAGCGCCGACGGCGGGCCGGCTATTCGCGACGCTCGCCGACAATGACGCGCTCGCCGAACGATCGGATCTCGGACGGGAAACGCTTGCCGGCATCTATGACGAACTCGCCGATGTCATCGAGGCGAGCGCCGGCGGCGAGACGCGGCCGTTCTCGTGGATGGGGGCGCTCTCCGGCGGCGAGGATCCCGCAGCGAGCCATGTCCGCATGGTTTACATGTCGCCGACGCTCGACTTCACGCGCCTGCAGCCGGCCAAGCCGGCGCTGGTCGCGCTGCGGACCGAGATCGCCGAGCTGGAGCAATCATTCGGCGGCAGGGTCGAGACCTTCGTCACCGGCGATCCGGCGCTGCGCGCCGATGAGCTTTCGGCCGTCACCAGCGGCATCGAGATTTCATTCCTGATCTCGATCCTCGCGGTCGGCGCCCTGTTGCTGCTCTGCTATCGCTCGGTGTTTTTTGCGGCGCTGACGCTCTCCTCGCTGATCATCACGATCATCCTGACGGCAGCGTTTGCGGCGGCGGCGATCGGGGAGCTCAATCTCGTCTCGATCGCCTTCACGGTGCTGCTGGTCGGCCTGGGGCTCGATTTCGCGATCCACCTGCTCCTGCATTTCCAGGAGCGGCGCGGCGAGAATGAAACGGTGCCGGCGGCGCTCAAGGGCTCGGTGCATGAGGTCGGGCCGGCGCTGGCGCTGGCGGCTTTCACGACGATGCTCGGCTTCTTCGCTTTCATCCCGACAGCGTTCGACGGCATTGCGCAACTCGGAATCATCGCCGGCGTCGGCGTTGTGATCGCGCTTTTCGTGTCGGTCACTTTCGTGCCGGCGGCGCTCGGCGCCTTCGGCGGCGAGGGACGCAAGTTCAGGAAATCGAATGGCGGAAAGCCGAGCCTTCTTGAACGGCTGTCGACGCCGATCGCCGTGGCGACGATCGCACTCGGCGTCGCAGCGCTCTTTGTCGCACCCAAGGCGCGCTTCGACGCCGATCCGATGAGCCTGCGCGATCCCGCCGCGCCGTCCGTGGTCGGCTTCAACCTCCTCTTCGACGATAGGAACACGATCCCGTACCGATTGACGAAAATCGCAGCGAGCGAAGCGGAAGCGGAAACGACCGCCGAAGCCGCCAGGGCGATCGAGACCGTCGGCGGCGTCCGCTACCTCAATGATTTCATTCCCGACAATCAGGAAGACAAGCTCGACCTCATCGACTTCGCCTCCGGGCCGCTCGCCTTCGCGCTTGATGCGGAAGAGGACCGCAGCCTTGCGCCGGACGGCCTCGGCGCCGCGCAGATCCTGAAAGCCCGCCTTGAAGGCGCCTATGCGGAAGGTACGCCGGCGCGCCGGCT
>JBGSSK010000001.1:0-5572 GCA_041737095.1 Parvularculaceae bacterium
GCAGGTCCTGCTCGGCGACACCAGCGCGGCGGCGCCGACCGGCGGCGAACAACTCCTGTTGCGGCAGGCCGGCGCGACCGTCGCCGATCCGAATATTCGCGTCCTCCTCAACGCTGAAAACGGCGGCCGCGCCGAAAAGGACCGCAGCTTCGCCAATCAGCTGATGTTCTGGAAATTCGTCGACGGGAAAGTTGACGACAGCGCGGCCCCGCTGCGCGTCGATGACGCCGCCGCTTGGCATGCCGAGCGCGTCAAGGCGATCGAGAACGCCACCGGCGAGGGGGCGAAAGTGACGATCAAGAACAGCGATGCTCTTTCTCTGCCGGGAGTTTATTGAGCAGATGCGCGCGGTTTTCGCGATAGCGTCGACCGGTTTCATCGCCCTCGGCTGCACGTCGCTGACAGTCGTCGACAAGACCCCGAAGAAAGAAACCGTCGCGGAAATTCTCCTTGATGAATTCACCTGCCGCGAGGTCGCGGGCGCCGAGCCGTGCGACCCGGCCGAACAGCCGAAGGAGATTCGTCTGACGTCGCTCGACTGCCGGGCGTTGCCGCTGCGCTCGGGCGTCCGGGAAGACGCGCACGCCCGCTGCGTTTATTCAGGCGAGATCATTCGCGCCAATGGCCGCAAGGATCCGCTTGGCCCCGCCGAAAGCGGGTTTTCGCTCATCGATTACACGCCGGGCGTCTATATCCCGACCCGCGAATGGAGCCTCGACAAGTCCCGGTGACCGGTTGCGGCTTGCGCCCGCCGGCCGCTTCGGGAAGATGACGCGATGACGAATCGAGCAGCCTCCTTACGCCCGTCGCCGATCATCCGCCGACTGCCGACGGACGCGGTCAATCGCATCGCGGCGGGCGAAGTCATCGAGCGACCGGCGGCGGTCGTCAAGGAGCTTGTCGAGAATTCGATCGACGCCGGCGCGCGTCAGGTAACGGTCGCCGTGAAGAGCGGCGGCAAGAGCGAAATCGCGGTCGAGGATGACGGCGCCGGCATGGGCCCGGAAGATCTTCTTCTCGCGGTGGAACGCCATGCGACATCTAAACTCGCCCCAGGCGCCGACGGCGCCTTCGACCTGATGAATATCGAAACGCTCGGTTTTCGCGGCGAAGCGCTACCGTCGATCGGCGCGGTGGCGCGGCTCGATATCGTGACGCGCCGCATCGGCGACGCGAGCGGCGCTATGTTATCCGTACACGGCGGAACCCTGGACGGCCCGCGCCCCGCCTCGTTCAACGGATCAGGAACCCGCATCACCGTGCGCGACCTATTTTATGCAACGCCGGCGCGGCTGAAATTCCTGAAATCCGACCGGTCGGAATTGATGGCGTCGGCCGATGCGCTGCGGCGGCTTGCGATGGCGCATCCTGAAATAGGCTTTTCAATTGTCGCGGACGGCAAGCGAGTTTTCGCTTATCCTGCTGGCGACGATGGCGCCGACAGCGGCCGGCGTCGGCTCGCGCGGCTCGGCGCGGTCATGGGACGGGAGTTCGAGGACAACGCCGTCGCTGTTACCGCCGAACGGGACAATGTTCGCCTCGACGGGTTCGCCGGCCTGCCGACGTTCAATCGCGGGCTTCCCGACAAACAATTCCTTTTCGTCAACGGGCGGCCGGTCCGCGACAAGCTGATTGTCGGCGCCGTCCGCGGCGCCTACGCCGATTTCCTCGCCCGCGACCGGCACCCGGCGGTGGCGCTTTTCGTGTCGATCGATCCGGCGCTCGTCGACGTCAATGTTCACCCGGCGAAAACGGAAGTGCGGTTTCGTGACGCTGCAAGCGTCCGTGGTCTGATTGTCGGCGCTTTGCGTCATGCTCTGGCGGCGGCGGGGCATCGCGCCGCGACCACGGCGAGCGCGTTTGCGCTCGGGCGCATGCAGGCTTCATTCGGCGGATCGTCGACCGCCCGGCCCAATCCGTTCCGGCCCAATATGATCGGGTCCGGCGCGCGCGATTTCGCCGGCCTTCATGACCGGCCGCGCGACTACGAAGATCCGCTAATTGCTACAACACCCTCGGCGCGCGCCGAGGCGTCGGACGAGGCGCAAGGCGAGGATGCGCGCAGTGCGTTTCCTTTGGGTGCGGCGCGCGCTCAAATTCATGAAACCTATATCGTCGCGCAGACCGACGACGGCCTCGTCATTGTCGACCAGCACGCCGCGCATGAACGCCTTGTCTATGAAGGGATGAAGCGCGCCCTGGAGGCGGGCGGCGTCACGCGGCAGGGTCTTCTCATTCCGGAAATCGTCGAGCTTGATCCCGGCGAAGTTGCGCGGATCGCGGCGCGCGCCGCCGAATTCGCCGAGCTTGGCCTTGTGCTCGAGCAGTTCGGCGATGATGCGATCATCGTGCGCGAGGTTCCCGCGCTGATCGGTCAGGCGGACGTTTCAGCGATCATCCGGCGACTGGCCGATGACCTCGCCGAAATCGGCGAGGGCCTCGCGCTCAAGGAGCGGCTTGAGGCGGTCTCGGGTTCGCTGGCCTGCCGCGGCTCGGTCAGGGCCGGGCGGCGGCTTGCCGCCGAGGAAATGAACGCGCTCCTCCGCCAGATGGAGGCGACGCCGTATTCCGGCCAGTGCAATCACGGCCGGCCGACCTATGTCGAGTTGAAACTCGCGGATATCGAGCGGCTTTTCGGGCGACGTTGATCACTTGACTTCGACAAATATGTAACTAAAAGATTACATATATGAGGGAGGGTTCCATGAAGCGGTTTCCTATCGGCCTGGTCGCGGCGGCGGTGGTTGCGATTTCATCGGCGGCGGCGGGTGAAAAACCCGCGGCTGGCGGGGCCGCAGCGCCTGCCTATGAGCCCATGGCGGTCTTCGCGCCGTTTTCCGGCAAGGCTTTCCGCGGCGAATGGACCGACGGAAACGGCGAGAAATTCGTCGATGTCGCAACCTACGAATTGATCCTCAACGGCCGCGCGCTGCAATCGACGCATCGTCTTCAAGGCAAGGATTATGGCGGTCGTACGATCTATTTCTTTGATGAAGCCGCCAAAAAATACGTCTTCCATTATTTCACCACCGCCGGTTTTCACACTACCGGCGATGCGGCGTTCGTCGATGGCGGCCTCGTCACGGATGAGAAGGTCGAGGGGCATGAAACGATCGGTTCGGTTCTCTCGAAAGTCAGGTTCGGCGCGGATGAAATCGCGATCGATGTCGTCTATGTCGGCAAGGACGGCTCGCAGACGCCCGGCGGGTCGCGTCTTTACAGGCCAATCGCTGATCCGGGCCGGCTGTTTGCGGATACTGAATGAACGACTTTCCAGCGACGACGCTTTCCGCTCTTGGCGATTTCAGCGAACGGACGGTCGATGACATGCGCGCCCGCTCGCGGGCGTTCTTCAATGACATCAGCCGTCGCCATACGGTCCGCGATTATCGCCCCGATCCGATCCCGCTCGACGTGATCGAGAACTGCATCGCGTCGGCGGGCCGCGCGCCGTCCGGCGCCAACCACCAGCCTTGGCATTTCGCGGTTGTCGGCGACGCCGGGCTGAAGTCGGAAATCCGCGCCGCCGCCGAGCAGGAGGAAAGGGCGTTTTACGCCGGCCGCGCTGGCGACGAATGGCTTGAGGCGCTGGCGCCGCTCGGCACCGATCCGAACAAGCCGTTCCTCGAAATCGCACCGTGGCTGATCGCCGTCTTCGCGCAGAAACGCGGCGGCGTCGAGCCGGGCCAGAATTTCAAGAACTACTACATCAACGAAAGCGTCGGCATCGCCTGTGGCCTGCTGCTCGCATCGCTGCATCATGCCGGGCTTGCGACGCTGACACACACGCCGAACCCGATGACATTCCTCTCAGAAAAACTCGGGCGGCCCTCGAGCGAGAAACCCTTTTTGCTGGTCGTCGTCGGTCGACCGGCGCAAGACGCGCCCATTCCCCTGCATGCGCTCAAGAAGAAAGCGCTGAAAGATATCATGACGGTCTTCTGAGGGGTCAGGCGGGTTCCGCGAGGCGGGTCGCCAGATCTTCGACGCGCTTCGCCGCCGCGGTGATGACCCGCGACGCGCCGCCGATCGTCGCCGCGTCGAGCGCTTCGTCGGCGTCGGCGTTCGCCGCGATTTCCTTGCGCGCCTCGGCAAGCTCGTCGCAGACCGTCAGCGCCGCCAGCAGCATCAGCCGCGCATCGCCGATCTGGCCGAGATCTTTCGACAACGCGCGCACGCGCAGGTCGAAATCGCCAGCCAGGCGGAAGAGCCGCTGCTCCTGTCCGTCGTCGCACGTGACCTTGTAGGCGCGGTCATTCACCATGATATCCACTTGCGCCATTGATCAGCCCTCCTTGCCGGCCGCGTCGCCCGCGGTGATCAATGATTTCAAATCGCGGATCGCGCCGGCGAGTTCCTCGGCCGCTACGGATGCCTGCGTCTTCGCCGTGCGGGCCTTCAACCGCGCCTGCTCCATGGTTTCGGTTCGCGCGGCGAGATCGCCGAGACGATCGTCAAGACTTGCTTCCAGATGGTCGAGCGCGCCGGCGAGGCGCTGCACCGATTTTTCGAGCGTGCTCATCGTTGATGGCTCCGGTAGAGGCCAGAAATCCTGAGCTTTGTCGGCCCCCTTTGTCCACCCATCATCCGTGAGGGCCGCAGCCCTTGACCGTTAAAAGCGCGCAAGGCATGTAGCGCGCGTCAATCGACAAGGGCGCGCGCCGGCGCCGCTTTCCCCTCCGCGTCGGCCCCGAGGACATTTTTGGCCATGGCTGCCGGAAGCGCGACATTTCCACAGGACGACATAATGTTCGCTCGCATGGCGAATGCGATCCGCGCTCTGTCGATGGACGCTGTGGAAAAAGCCAGGTCCGGTCACCCCGGCATGCCGATGGGGATGGCCGATGCGGCAAGCGTTCTCTTTGCCGAATTCCTCAAATTCGACGCCGCCGATCCCGAATGGCCTGACCGCGACCGTTTTGTGTTGTCGGCCGGCCATGGATCGATGTTGCTTTATTCCTTGCTCCACCTCCTCGGCTATCCGGGGATGACGATCGAGGATCTGAAGAATTTCCGGCAATTGGGCGCGAAGACGGCGGGGCATCCGGAATACGGCCACGCGCCCGGCGTCGAGACGACGACAGGGCCGCTCGGGCAAGGAATCGCCAACGCCGTCGGCATGGCGATCGCCGAATCGCATTTGTCGACGCGGTTCGGCGCCGATCTGGTCGATCACAGGACCTATGTGATCGCAGGCGACGGTTGCCTGATGGAAGGGATCAGCCAGGAAGCGATTGCGCTCGCTGGCCATCTCAGGCTCCACAAGCTCATCGTGCTCTGGGACGACAACGCGATCACCATCGACGGCGCCGTTTCGCTGTCGGACTCAACCGATCAGCTGAAACGGTTCGAAGCGTCCGGCTGGACGACTTCGCGTGTCGACGGTCATAACAGGTATGCCGTCAGGCGCGCACTCGCCGCTGCGCAATCGGCTGACCGCCCGACCTTGATCGCCGTGAAAACGATCATCGGCAAGGGCGCGCCGAAAAAACAGGGGACCGCCGCGACGCATGGCGGCCCGCTCGGCGCCGAGGAAGTCGCCGCCGCGCGCAAGGCGCTCGACTGGCCGCAC
>JBGSSK010000116.1:0-1707 GCA_041737095.1 Parvularculaceae bacterium
GGCCCGCGGCGGCCGCGGCGGCCGCACGATGGGCGATGTGAAACGCCGCGGCGATCGACGCAGCGACAACCATCAACGCCAGCGTCTGCATGATTGTTTGCGGATCGGCGCCGTCGGGGAGGATGAGGAAAGCGCCGGCGCCGAACGCGGCGCTGACGACCGCGAGCGTCGCGGCGTAGTAGGACCGCCAGCGAAACGGGCGCGACGCGATACGGTCGCCGCGCCGGAATTCTTTCCGATAGCGCCGGCAGAGATAAAGCGATGCGAAAATCATCAGGGCGAAGGCCGTCGACCGCAGCGGCATGTCGCGGGCGATCACCATCACCATGAAAATCGCCGCGCCGGCGAAAATTGCGAGACCCGATCCGCCCCACCGCGATAATTGATCGATGAGATGCAGCCGCGCCGCGCGCGACAGGACCGGCCTTGTCGGCGCCTCGGCTGGAAGGACGGCCTCGGCCGCGAGCGATTGCAGTTCGCGGACGGACTTGCCGTCGAGCGCCGGCGGCGAAGAGGGGATCAGCGGCATGATGCGTCGCGGCTTCCGGTTTCCTTATGGCCCCAATTAAGCGCGCGGCGGCGTTAACGGGTCGTTAAGAAACAAGGCTGCGGTGATTTGCGGCCGCGGTCTATGGTGGAGGGGGCGTTGCTTCAGGGTGAAACCGGGCGGTCCGCGCAGGTCCCCGGCATCTGCGCGGCGCGGAAGTTAGCAATCGAACCTACAAGTCGGGGGATCGTGGCCATCACCGCCGGATTTGCCGAAAGCGCGGTTCTTGAGATTCGATGCGCACGGCTATTTCATCCCAAGAGCGGAAGATTGGCCGACAAGGATGGAGCGCGCCGAAAGCGGACAATTGCGTGTCTGGCCGCGACCGGCCGAGTATCGCCGAAGACTGCCGTTTGCCAAAAACTGACACACAAGGCTAAAAGTTGGTAGCGTGATCGCCGACTAGGGAGCTGTGTCATGGCGCGGATCAATTTCGTCGAACTGCCTGTGCGTGACATCGCGACGGCTCGAACATTCTATGAAAGAGCGTTCGCCATGGAGATGACTGCCTTTGGCCCAACCTACGCCTGCACTATGACAGGGAATGTCGATCTCGGTCTCCAGGCCGATGAAAGCGAGGCCACAAACGGGCCGCTGGCCGTTATCCATGTGGATGATCTTGAGGCTGCAGTTGCGGCGGTGCTTGAGGCAGGCGGCAAGATCACAGAGCCAATCTTTTCCTTTCCGGGCGGGCGCCGCTTCCACTTCACTGATCCGAGCGGGAATGAACTGTCCGCCATGCACTTGGCGCCAGGCACAAACGAATAGCGGGCGCTGATGACCCCAAAGGGCAAAACATTCAACTTCGTAACGTAACCGTCCATTGTCAGATTTCGCTTTCATTCGCGGCGGCGGTTTGGTCACTTGCCGCCCCCATGTCGGACCTACTATGACCCTTAGGCATTAGTCGCTTCCAGCGAATTCCAACCTGACAGCACTCCGATTGCGAACGGCGGCCCCGCAGGCGTTTCCTGTCTCACTCTGATGGAACTTCTAAATTGAGGCGCCGCCCGCCGCGCCTCAGCGCCGCTCCCGATTCCCCGGCGAGAAATCCGGCGGCGCGAGTTCAAAGCCTTTGAAGTCGAAGCCCCGAGCGACGGTGCAGCCGACGAGCGTCCATTGCCCGAGCGGCTCTGCCGCCTGCCACGCCATCGCCGGCA
>JBGSSK010000125.1:0-4567 GCA_041737095.1 Parvularculaceae bacterium
CGCCGGCGATCAGCGAGCGTGGCCGCAGGCGTTCGCCGAGGACTGCGCGCGCCATGAACGGCACCAGCAACGGCGCGACGAAGCAGATCACCATCAACTCGGCGAGCGGCAGCACCGACAGGCACCAGAAGAACAGCACCGCGGCGATCGCGATGACGACGCCGCGCAGCGCATGGGCTTTCCACATTTCGCGGGTCAGCGTCGGGCGTCCCGACCGCATCCAGATCAGCAGCGCAAAGCCGGCGCCGAACACATAGCGCCCAAGCGTCACGACCAGCACGTCATTGGCGGCGACAAGATGCTTGATGACGCCGTCCATCGCGCAAAGGATCGCGATCGCCGCCGCCCCGAGGGCGAGCGCTTTCAGCGTCGAGGTCGGTTGATCCTGCATAGCGCCGCTGTGGCGAGCGGCCCCCATGAAGTCAAGCGCGCAAACCTATTTGACCGGACAGACCATGACATGGCCGTCAAATACGGCGCCGACGACCAGGATATCGTCGGCGACCGCGGCGACCGACGAGCCGTTGATGACGCCGCCCGTGTCGATCATCATGGTCTCGACAAGACCAGTCTCCGGATTGACGCGGATGACATGCGACGGCGCGATCGCAGCGGCGTCTTTCGCGTGGTTGAGGAAGTCGAAGATCTTCGGGTGCGCGCCGACCCACAAGGCGCCGTCGGGCGCGATCTCGATATTGTCGGGGTTGGTGTCGACCGCGACCGAGCGGGTTTTCTTGAGCCGGCCGGTGTCAGCCTCGCGATCAAAAACGCTTATCCGGCGGCGGAGAAGTTCCGCGACGTAGACCGATTTTTCGTCCGCCGAAATGTTGACGCCGTTGGCGTAAGTGAGGCCGCGCGCCGCGATCATTCCCGACTGGCCGTCGAAATAGGCGAGGCTGGAGAATGGGAGAGCGAGATACGCCTCGAGCGTGGCCATCAGCCCGCTCTCAAAGCCGCGATCATTGGTGACATAAAAACTGCGCGGCCCGACGCCGACAATATCGTTCGGCGAGGACATTTCGGGGAAAGCGATCGTATCGACATGCAGGAGCGCGCCGCCGAAACCGACATCGAAGATTTCGACCTTGTCGCCGTCCCTCAAGGTGTGGTTGATCGCAAAGAGGCGTTTGCGGCCGTCCGCGCCGCGCCAGAGGCTGATCCCATGCGGGTGGAATTCGCCGAAGCTGTCGGGCGAGACCTTGGTCACGCGGTCCGAGCCATCGAGCCGCAGCGCGTATATGCCGCCCTGCACCGGAGCGCCGGCGATGGTTGCGCGGCGATCATCCGCCGAAATGAACGCCACCCCGCCCGCCGTGTCGATCGTCACATCCTCCGTGCCCGGAAAGACTTCGACGCGCCGACACTGGTCGACAAGCTTCGGCTCAAGCCGCGCAAAGACGCCGGACGCCGGAACGATATTCCAGACGAACCAGCCTGCAGTCGCCAGCAGCGCCGCCCCGACCGCCCAGAGAAAACCACGCATTTTACAACTACCCCGCCCTGTTACAAGAAACTGTCAAAATTGCGGGGCCATGGCAACCCGTCTAGGCTGAGGGCCCGTTTCCCGCTTATGGAGATTATCATGCGGATCATTCTCGCCTCGCTTGCGCTTCTCGTGATCAGCGCCTGTTCACGCCCCGTTGAAACCGCGCAAACGCCGCCGCCTGAATCCGCGCCGGCGATCGATGACGACATCGATGTTGCAGATGCGAATGATGGCGGCGGCGCATCCGCCGGCGACAGGACGATCGAGGAGATGCAGGCCGAATCGCTTGCGCTTGTCGATCGCGCGGCGTGCGAAAGCGGCGGCGGCGAGGTGCGGCAGGAAGGGCTTCTCGGCATGTATCGCTGCGTGACCCCTTACAAGGACGCCGGGAAAACCTGTCGCGGCCCTGATGAATGCGAGGGAAAGTGCCTCGCCGTTGAAGGCGTGACCGGCGAGGAGGCGTCGGGCGTGTGCCAGTCGAATGACAGTCCCTTCGGCTGCTACGCGGAAATCGTCGATGGCCGGATCGACGCGGCGCTCTGTGTCGATTGACGATTGCTGATCGATCCCCGGCCGCGCCGATCATTCTGACGCTGCAGGTCGACGCAGCTTCGGCGGCGTTACTCGACGCGATGCGGCGACGGCATTTTCCGCCCACCCTCAATCATATAAGCGCTCATCTGACGCTGTTCCATAATTTACCGTATACGGAGGAAAACACCATACTTACCGAGGTTGCAAAGCTCGCTGCGGCGACGCGGCCTTTCGATGTTATGATTTCGGGGCCGATGAAGCTCGGCCGCGGCGTCGCGCTCACGGTCGAAAGCGAAGCGCTTCTTGCGTTGCGCTCGCACCTTGCAGACGCTTTCGCATCGTGGCTGATCGCCCAGGACCGCCAGAAATTCCGTCCGCACGTAACGATCCAGAACAAGGTCGCACCGCATGAGGCGGCGGCGCTTTTCGATCATATCGCCGCAACGCTGACGCCTTTCGCGGCGACGGCCGAAGGGATCCAGCTCTGGCGTTACGTGGGCGGGCCGTGGTCGCCGATTGCGGCGGTTCCGTTTCAGGCGGGAGAAAGCGAGCGGCCGCGTGAGCGAGGCTGATCCCCTGCGGCTCGGCTTCGGCGTTTCGGGCCCGCTCGGCCAGCGCTGGTTCAGCGAGGCGAAAGCGCGCGCGCTCATCGAGGCGGCGATCGCCGCCGGCGTTCGCCATTTCGACACCGCGCCGTTTTATTTCGATGCGGAAGCGCGTCTTGGCGCAGCGCTGCCTTCAAACATATTCGTCAGCACCAAGACCGGCACGCGCCGCATCGGCCGACGCCTCGTCAAGGATTTCAGCGCCGAGGCGATTCGGGCGGATGTCGAGGCGAGCCGGCGCCGCTTGCGCCGCGACCGGCTCGATCTTCTTTACCTGCATGGTCCGGCGCGGCGCCAGATCGATGCAGCGCTTCCAACGCTGGAGGCGTTGAAGCGAGAAGGGCGGGTGGCCGCGGTCGGCGTTTGCGGGGAGGGGGCGCCGCTCCGGCATGCTGCAGAAACGGGGTTTGACGCGATCATGGGCGTCTACAACCTCATCGATCGTCAGCATGAGGAGATTTTTGCCGCAGCGCATCAGCGGGGCGTCTTGACCGTCGCCGTCGCGCCGTTGGCGCAAGGGCGGCTCGACCCCCGGTTTTTCGCGCCGGGTTCGATGTCGGACGTCTGGCGGATCGCCCGGGGGGCCTTTCGCGGCCGCTACCGGAATGACGAGATCCGGCGGGTCAGGACGGCGATCAGCGCCTTCCCGGACCTCGCGCCTCCGGATGCGGCGCTCGGCTTCGTCCTCGCCAATCCCATGATCGATATCGTGATGACGACAACGACCAAGCCAGAGCATCTGCGCCAGTCGATCCGCGCGGCCGGCGCGAGGCTCGACCCGGCGGTTTACAAGGTCTTGATCGCCCTCGCCCTTGACCGGCCGGGGCCGGGCTCCTAGCTACAGGTCGAAAGCCGTGAGGTTCCGATGACTGTCCAGGACGCTAACGCCGCGATCAAGGCGAAGATCGATGCAAAGCCCGTGATGCTGTTCATGAAGGGCACGCCGCAATTTCCGCAATGCGGATTTTCCGCGGCGGTCGTGCAGATCCTCGATTATCTCGGCGTCGATTACGGCGCGGAAAACGTCCTCGCCGATCCGGCGATCCGTCAGGGGATCAAGGACTATTCCGACTGGCCGACCATTCCGCAGCTTTATGTGAAGGGCGAATTCGTCGGCGGCTGCGACATCGTGCGCGAAATGTTCGAGAGCGGTGAGCTGAAGCAGTTCCTCGCCGACAAGGGTGTCGCGGTCGAGGCGTAAGCATTCATTGCTGCAGCCAACTCACGACAAAGCCCGCCGCAAGCGCGGCAAGAACGACGCCTATCGCATTGGCGTGATAGCGGATGAGCGCCACGGTGGCGCCGACGGCGATGAGCGCTGCTGCGATGTCGAACGAGGCAATCACCGGCAGCGTGATTCCCGGACCCCAGGCGAGTGTTACCGTCACCGTCTCGCGAAACAGGACATGCACAGCGAACCATAAGGCGAGGTTCGTCATGACGCCGAACACCGCCGCGGTGATCGCCCGCAAGGCGCCCGCCGCCCGCGGATTGGCGCGCAGCCTCTCTGAAAACGGCGCGCCGGCGAATATCCAGACGAAAGACGGCGCGAATGTCGCCCAGCTCGCCATCAGCGCGCCGCTGGTAGCGATCAACAGGCCGCCGCCTTCCGCCTGCCAGCCGCCGAGAAATCCGACAAACTGATTGACCAGCACGAGAGGCCCGGGCGTCGTCTCCGCAAGTCCGAGCCCGTCGATCATCTGCGCGGCGGTGAGCCAGCCTTCGATTTCGACGGCCTGCTGACGCAAATAAGCGAGGACGGCGTAGGCGCCGCCGAAGGTCACCAGCGCGAGCTTCGAAAAAAACAAGCCGATCCGGCTGATCACATGGTCGGGTCCGAGAAACGCAATCGACGCGATGATCGGCGCCACCCATGCGCCCGCCCACACCGCCGCTGAACGAAGCGCCGCGCGCATCGCGCCTGATGCTGGCGGCGCTGTCG
>JBGSSK010000174.1:0-9864 GCA_041737095.1 Parvularculaceae bacterium
GTCGCCGGCGCCGGCGGCGAGGCCGACCCGGACGCTGCCGGCCATCGACAGGCCGAGCGGCGCCATGAAGGCGATCGACGCGAGATTGAGCGCCACCTGATAGGCGGCGACTTCGTTGACGCCGATGCGGCCCATCACGAAGACGCAGGCGTTGAATAGCATTCCCTCGAACGCGATCGTGACCGCAATCGGCCAGCCGAGACGCCCGATCTCGCGCAGACGCGCCCAATGCGGCGCGGTGAAATCCCGGAAGAGATGAAACGCCTTCGCACGTCGGTCAGTTCGGATGAAATAGACCAGAGCGGCGAACCCGCCGGCGTTGACGATTGACGAGGCGATCCCGGCGCCGACGAGTTCGAGCCGCGGAAAACCCCAATTCCCGTAAATGAGCAGCCAGTTGAGAAAGGCGTTGAGCAGCGTCGTTGCAATGACGATCAGCAGCGGCGCGCGCGTCTCGCCGATCGCCGCCAGAAAATTCCGGAGGACAATGACGCCCATCGCGAACGCCCAGCCAGGCCCGAGCGCCAGCACATAGGGACCGGCAAGCGCCGCAAGTTTCGCCGGCTGTCCGAGCGTCAGCGAGATCTGTTCGGCGAACGCAAAGCCGAGAAACATCGCCGGCGTCATCGCGCCGATCGCCCACAGCGACATCCGGACGGAAATCCGCACGTCGTCATGATCGCTCTCATTGGCGCCGAGCGCCTGGCTGACCAGCGGCGAGACCGCCATCGCCGGGCCGAAGCCGACGAGCCAGGCGGCGAAATAAATGACGACGCCTAGCGATGACGCGGCGAGCGGCTCCGGGCCGAGGCGGCCGATCATCAGCACATCGACGGTCATCACCGAGAACTGCACGATCTGGGTGGCGGCCATCGGGACGCCAAGCGCCATCAGCGCAGCGAATTCCTTTCGCCACGCCGCGCCTCGCGCTCCGTTCATCGCAGCCGACATATCCACGGGGGCCGATCCATTCGAAAAGGCGCATGGGGGTAGGATGGGGCCGCCGCCAAGTCAATCAACTGGCGCCGGTTCTTGATGCGCAAGGCGGCGTCTTTATGATCGCCGCTGTCAAAGAGGGGTCTTGATCATGAAGAACCGTTTACTGGCCGGCGTCGCATGCGCGACATGCCTTTCGCCCGCCTTCGCTGCGGAAGGCGCGGACGCCGAAGCGAAAAAATGGGACGTCGCCGCACCGACCGCCGACATGCGCAAGATCAAGATCGACGTCGATGAAGGCACCTGGATGAATGTCGATGTCAGCCCCGACGGACGAACGATCGCCTTCGACCTTCTCGGCGATATTTACACGATGCCGATCGCCGGCGGCGCGCCGACTCGAATCGCCGAAGGCCTGCCGTTCGAAATGCAGCCGCGCTTTTCCCCGGACGGTTCGAAGATCGCCTTCACGTCCGATCGCGGCGGCGGCGACAATCTGTGGGTCATGAACCGCGACGGGTCCGACAAGCGGCAGGTGACGAACGAAAAATTCCGTCTCGTCAACTCGCCCGACTGGAGCCCTGACGGGCGCTATCTCATCGGTCGCAAGCATTTCACCACCAGCCGGTCGCTGGGGACCGGCGAGATCTGGATGTATCACCTTGGCGGCGGCGACGGCGTCAAGCTCGTCAAGCGGCCGAGCGAAACCTACCAGAAGGAACTCGGCGAGCCGGTTTTTGCGCCAAGTGATGCAAAGGGGGGCGGCCAGTCGATCTATTTCTCGCGCAATACGACGCCGGGCGACACGTTCATCTACGCGCAGGACGCCAATGGCGAAGTCTTCGCAATCGACAGGTTCGATATCGCGACGGGCGAGACGACGCGCATCATCGGCGGCGCCGGCGGCGCGGTTCGGCCGACGCCCTCGCCCGATGGCCAATGGCTCGCCTTCATCAAACGAGAGCGCGAGAAATCGAAACTCTATCTGGTCGATCTTGCGAGCGGTGCGCAGAAAAAGATCCATGACGATCTCGATCTCGACATGCAGGAGACCTGGGCGGTTCACGGCGCCTATCCGGCGATGGACTGGACGCCGGATTCAAAGTCCCTTGTGTTCTGGTCAGGCGGCAAGATCCGCCGCGTGACGATCGGCGGCGCCGCTGCTGAAATCCCGTTCCGCGTCGCCGACGACCGCGATGTCATAGATGCGCCGCGTCCGGCGATTGAGGTTGCGCCTGACGTCGTCAAGACAACGATGCCGCGCTTTGCGACGGTGTCGCCAGACGGGCGAAACGGAGTTTTTGAATCGCTCGGCAAGCTGTATGTCAAATCGCTGCCAAACGGGACGCCGAAGCGGCTGACGGGCTCGGACTTCGGGCGCGAGATCTTCCCGTCCTTTTCGCCCGACGGCAAGCGCGTCGTTTATGTGTCGTGGACGGACAACGGCCTTGGAACCATTCGCGTGACGTCGGCGGGCGGCGGAACCGGATCGGCGGTCACCGCGACGCCAGGCGTCTATCGGCGGCCGCGCCTGTCGCCCGACGGGCGGACGATTGTCTTCGAAAAGGGCGCCAGCGGCGCGCTGCTCTCCGGCCTCTACGCAGAAGCGCCGGGCGTCTACCGCGTCAGCGCGTCCGGCGGCGCAATCATGAAAATCAGCGATGATGGCGCCAACCCGCATTTCGGCGCGGACAATGACCGCGTCTTCATGCAGGTGCGCGAGGACAACCAGACGAAACTAGTCAGCGTCGATCTCTTGGGCGGCGCGCGGCGCGTTCATGCGACTGGCGATCTTCTCACCGACTATCAGGTGTCGCCCGACGGCGAACATCTTGCCTTCCGGGAAAACTGGGCGGCTTACGTGATGCCGATGACGCCTGGTCCGCAGGAGATCGGCGCTGGCAAGAGCGCAACGGCGACACCGGTCGTCCGGGCGAGCGACGGTGGATCGGCCTATCTGGCGTGGGCCGGTCCCGGAAGGCTCAGCTGGACGCTCGGGCCGACGCTGTATTCGGCTCTGCTCGAAGAAATGATCCCGGCGGCGCCCGCGAAGCCCGATGAGAAAGAACCGAAAAAATTCGACCCGCCGAAAGCCGGCGCCGATCTCTCGGTGACAGCGCCGGCGGACAAGCCCGCCGGCGTCACCGTCATCCGCAACGCGCGGATCATCACCATGGCGGGGGCTGACGGCGGCGTCATCGAAAACGGACATATCATCATTCGCGGCAACCGCATCGTCGGCGCCGGCGCGGGCGAGACCGTTTATCCCGCCGGCGCGCGAATCATCGACGCCGTCGGCAAGACCGTGACGCCCGGCTTCATCGACGCCCACGCGCACGGGCCGCAGGGCGAAGACGGCATCATCCCCGAGCAAAACTGGTCGGCGATCGCGCATCTGGCGCTCGGCGTCACGACGATTCACGATCCGTCGAACGATGCGACCGAAGTCTTCGCCGCCGCCGACCTGCAGCGCGCAGGAAAGCTCCTTGGCTCCCGCATCTTCTCGACCGGCGATGTCGTTTACGGCGCCAAGGCTCCCGGTTTCTTCTCCGAAATCGACTCCTATGACGATGCGCTCGCCCATGTCCGGCGCCTGAAAGCGCAGGGCGCGCGCTCGATCAAGAACTACAACCAGCCGCGCCGCGAGCAGCGCCAGCAAGTCGCCGCCGCCGCGAAGGCCGAAAACATGACGGTCGTCGCCGAAGGCGGGTCGCTTTTCACAATGGACATGACGCTGATCGCCGACGGCAATTCGACGCTCGAGCACAACATCCCGCAGAACGTGCTTTACGAAGACGTGCTGCAGTTCTTCTCGCGAACGAATGCAGCCTATACGCCGACGCTCGTCGTCACTTATGGCGGACTTGCCGGCGATCCCTACTGGCGCTATGCGACCGATGTCTGGACGCATCCGATCCTGTCGAAGCACGTGCCGCGGCATATCCTTGAGCCGGCCAATGTCCGCCGCACCAAGGCGCCGGACGAGGATTTCGTCGATCAATATTCGGCGCGCGAGGCGAAGAAGCTCGCCGATCGCGGCGTCATGGTGTCGATCGGCGCGCATGGCCAGGAAGAAGGCCTCGGCTCGCACTGGGAAATCTGGTCGTTCGTCCGCGGCGGCATGACGCCCCTAGAGGCCCTCAAAACCGCGAC
Source organism: Parvularculaceae bacterium (assembly GCA_041737095.1). Classification (GTDB taxonomy): domain Bacteria; phylum Pseudomonadota; class Alphaproteobacteria; order Caulobacterales; family Parvularculaceae; genus Amphiplicatus. Next base: position 4,090 of record JBGSSK010000174.1, read on the forward strand.
AGTGACGCCGGCGACGGCGCTCGGCTACATCAAGGACATCGGCACGATTGAGGAAGGAAAACTCGCCGACCTCGTCATCCTCGACGCCAATCCGCTCGACGACATCGCAAATACCGACAACATCGCGCAAGTGATGCTGAACGGGCGGCTCTATGACGCCGCGACGATGAACGAGGTCATCACCGGCGCGAAAAAGCGGGCGAAATATTATTGGGAGTGAAACGCGCTCCCTGCGCGTGGCGCCGATGAGCGGCAAAAGCGCCGCGCCGGAAACAAGCAAGTCAAGCGCTCTCTTTCGGGCGCCGTCTTTATTTTATTTATCGAGAAAATTCATTGTACTATATACAATCAATGCACACATGTAGGGTGCAGAACTACTGCTGTATTTAAGGAATATTTAATATGAAAAGTGAAAATAAAAATTCAGCGAACGGAACGATTTCCAAAAGCGCGACTGTCGACAAGCCAGCTCAGGATAGCGTCGTGAAGGCCGCCGACCATGACCTGACCGCGAAGGTCGGCCCGGAAGTCGCCGTCAAGACGGCGGAACCTGTCGCCGCCAAAAAGGCGTAAGCCATTCCATCAGCGCAAGGGCGGCGCGGCGTCGCCCGCCGCCCTTCGCTCGTGGCCTGCCAGGGACCTCACAATATGAGAACGCCTGTCGTCTTTTCACGCATAACGTTTGATTCCCCGTTCACCCTGCGCGGCGTTTTCGGCGCGCAGCCCGCCGGGACCTACAGCATCGAGACCCACGACGACTATCAGTGGCGGTTTCCATTCAGTTGGAAAAAGCGGACGCGATCGTCAATCCGGATTTGCGCGACGCCCGGCCTCAGCGGCGCGCTGCAGCAGATTGAGGTTTGCCCGCGCGAGCTCTTCAGGGCGATTTCGAATGATCAGCCGACGCGGTCGATGCGCCGGCCAGAGCATTACCGGCCAACAATCGCGGGCGGACCCGAGCCCTGTGTCCAGCCGCGTGACCGACACCGGTGATGTCGCCGCTTCCGGATGCAAGGGCGTCCATGCGCTTTTCCAGCCCGCGCCAATCGTCGAAAGCCGTGCGCGACGCCATGGGGCGGCGCAAGGCGGCCGGAAGCGCTAGTTTTTCCTAGCCCGCTCGATCGCTTCAACGATCATGCGACGGGCGGTCGTCGCATCCTGCCAGCCGCCGATCTTGACCCATTTCCCGGGTTCGAGATCCTTGTAGTGCTCGAAAAAGTGCTCGATCTGCTTCAGCGTGATATCCGGAAGGTCGGTGAATTCTTTCACCGCAGTCCAGCGCTGCGTCAAATGCGGGCTCGGCACAGCGAGGATCTTCTCATCGAGCCCGGAATTGTCCTCCATCAGCATGACGCCGATGGGCCTCACATTGATAACGCAGCCCGGAACGAGCGGACGCGTATTGCAGACGAGCACATCGATCGGATCGCCGTCTTGCGAGAGCGTGTGCGGCACAAAGCCGTAATTGCCGGGATAGGACATCGCCGTATAGAGAAATCGGTCGACGACGAGCGCACCCGCCGCCTTGTCCATCTCGTATTTGATCGGCTGGCCGCCATGCGGCACTTCGATGATGACGTTGATGTCATCCGGCGGGTTCCTACCAATTGAAATCGCGTCGATGCGCATGACAGCTCCTTGAGGTCTCGCCGACATAGCGGGATCAAGATCATACATCAATGCGCCGGCGCCGGTCAGGCGACGTGCGCGGCCTTTCCGCCGATCACCGTCCGTGTGACGGGTATCGTCTTTATCGCGTCCGCCGGCTCGACGAACGGGTCACGCGCCAGCATCACGAAATCGGCGAGCTTTCCGGGCGAAATCGATCCTTTGAGATTCTCCTCGAATGATGCGTAGGCGCCGTGCACTGTGCAAACGCGCACCGCCTCGCCGACGGAGATTTTCTGCGAGGGACCCCATGTCTTGCCGGAAAGATCCTTGCGCGTCGCCATCGACTGAATCGCCATCAGCGGCTCGAACGGCCCCGGCGGATAATCCGACGCCGGCGCGACCATGATGCCGTGATCGAGAAACGATCGGTGCGCGAACATGCGTTCGAGTTTCTTCTCGCCATATTCGCCCCATTTGTCGCCGTGATAATGGGCATAAGTGTAAAACGGCGTCGGTATCGCGCCGACTTTCCTGATGCGCTTCAGCAATTTTTCGGTGACCAGCGTGCAATGCTCGATCCGGTAGCGCGGATCGGCGAGCGGCTTATTCGTCAGGACTTTTTCATAGGCGTCGAGAACCATGCCGATCGTTACGTCGCCATTGGCATGGATGCCGATTTGAAATCCGGCGTCGCGCGCGTCATTGACCGCGGCGAGTAATTCTTCTTCGTTCATGGTGAGAATGCCGAAATCGTCCGGCCGTCCCTTGAACGGCGTCGACATGCGCATCGTGCGCTCCGAGGCCGATCCGTCCGCCGAATATTTGACGGCGCCGATGCGAAGCCATTCATCGCCGAACCCGGTCCTGACCCCGGCGGCCTTCAGCCCGGAAAACGCCGGCGAGCGGCCGCCGGGCATGAAACACATGCGAAAATGCATCTCGCCGGCCGCGCGCGCATCCTGATAGGCGATGAGTTCGTCAAGCTCGCCAAAGGCGTTGGTGACCGAGGTGACGCCGGCGGCGGCCATGCGCTTTGAAATGCGCTTCACGCCTTCCTGCTGCATCGCGCGTGTGACAGCCGTCCTGTCGCCGACGGCGTCGAATATATATATCGCCTTTTCCGCGACGCGGCCGTTCATGACGCCGCCATCGCGGTAGAAAGCGCCGCCCTCAGGGTCCGGCGTCGCATCGGTGACGCCGGCGATCTCGAGCGCTTTCGAGTTTACGACGCCGGTATGTCCGCCGCGATGGCGAACGATCGCCGGATGATCGGGAACCGCATCATCGAGGTCAAAGCGCGTGATCGCCTTGCCGCCCTCGAGCTTCTTGTCGTCATACATGAACCCTTCAACCCAGACGCCGGGCGGCGTCGCTGCCGCTTTCGCCCGCATCGCCTCTTTGATTTCCCCGATCGTGCGGAAATCGACGATGACGCCGTAGACCTCCTGGATCGACGCCGGATGCGAATGCGCATCGATGAATCCGGGAAAGACAAATTGCCCGCGGCCGTCGATGATCGTCGTCTGGGCGCCGACGAGCCCGTCGATGTCGCTATCGGAGCCGACCGCGATGATGCGATCGCCGAGGACCGCAATCGATTGCGCTTTCGGCGTCGCAGCGTCGCTCGTGTAGACGGTCGTGTTTCGTACGGCGAGGCTCGCCTTCCCGGTTATGGCGCCCTGCGCCCTTGCGACGCCGCCAGCCGCCGCGAGGCCGAACGCGCCCGCGCCGCTGAAAAAACCCCTGCGATGGATCATTAGCGCCCTCTGCTTTTGCAGAAACCCCGCAGCAAGGCTCGCATTTGGCGGCGCCTTTGTCGATTGGCGCCCGAGAACCGACCGATGGCGGAAGAGCGCCTTATCCGCTTTTCGTCAACAAGGGTTGCGCCGGCGCCGCCTGGGCGGCGATCGCGCCGCCCATTCTTTTTTCCAGGCGCGCCGCGAACCAGTTGATGAGCCGGCGCCACAGCTCATCTTTCAGGACTTCGCCTTCATAATCGTGATCGAGATTTGGATTGTCGTTGATCTCGATGACGAAGACGCCATTCTCGTTTTCTTTCAGATCGATTCCGTATAGCCCATCTCCGATGAGACGTGCGCATTTGACCGCAATGTCGATCACTTTCGCCGGTGCCTTCTCGACCGGGATCGTCTCGGTGCCGCCGAAGGATATGCCGCCGTCCGGCTGGTGCTTGGCGATCTGCCAGTGGCCGCGCGCCATTTTGTAGCGGCAGGCGTAAAGCGGTTCGCCGCCGAGGACGCCGACGCGCCAGTCGAACTGCGTCGGCATATATTCCTGCGCGAGGATCAGCGCGGTGTCGTCGAAGAGCTTTTTCGCAGTCGACTGGAATTCCTCAAGCGTCGCGACCTTGTGGACCGATCGCGAGAACGATCCGTCGGGCGCCTTGAGGACGACCGGCGATCCGAGGCGCGCCAATACGTCAGCGAAATTCGCCTTGTCGTCGACGATCTCTGTTTTCGGCGCCGGGATGCGCGCATTGTCGAGCAGCTCTTTCAGGTAGACCTTGTTGGTGCAGCGAATCATCGATTCGGTGTCGTCGATGACCGGCATCCCTTCCTGTTCGGCGCGGCGTGCGAAGCGATAGGTGAAATTGTCGATCGCGGTCGTCGCGCGGATGAACAGCGCGTCGAATTCGGCAAGGCTTGCAAGTTCGTTCGGATAGATCGGCTCAACCTCGACGCCCATCTTGTCGGCGACGGCGGCGAGACGCTTGATCGAGGCGGCCGATGACGGCCCTTCCTCCTCTTTCGGATCGATGAGGACGGCGAGCGACCATTTGGCCGCGGTTTTCGTCTTCGGCGCAGTCCAGCGGCGGCTCGTATGCTGGTCGAGCGCGGCGAGGAAGAACCGTCGCTCCTCGCCTTTGAGTTTGTGCGGAGAAATGATCCGCAACGATTGAATCTTCGGCTTGGCGCCGCCGGCGATCTCGACTTCGATGACCGGCGCGCGGAACCAGTCGAAGAGCAGCTTGGCGAAGCGCTCATAGCCGCGCGGCTGGGTCGTCGTGAAGGCGACAAGCATCCTGTCAACCGGCGCCGCGCCCGCCTCGACATCGCGCTGCATCGCCGCTTCGAGTTCCGGGACGGTGTGCGCGTAGAGCGATTTCTGGCGCAGCTCGACCATCGCCTGCACGGTCGGCGCTACCCGGTGGCGGCGCGCCTCGGCGAGCAGCGACGCGTAATAGCCTTCGCTCTGATAGGAATAGCTGCGCGCGAGATTTATGATGTTGGGACGGCGCCCCGTGAAAAGATTGGGCGTCGTCAGATAATCCCGTATGCGCATAACCTTGTGCGGCGTCTCGTGCTGCGCAAGATCGCTCGTGTATTCGACGAGTATGAGCCAGTCGCTCATCTATCTCCGTTCAAGCCTCCGCGCTCGTGTCGTTCCGCAATCGGCTGGAATGCGCCGCTCCATCCGGATCGCGTCTTCGCCGTCCGCGTAATAGGCGGGCTTTCGCCCGAAAACGGCAAATCCGGCGCGTTCATATAGACGCATCGCCGCGGCGTTGGAAGGACGAAGCTCAAGCCGCAGGAAGTCGACGCCGGCGGCTTCCGCCGCCCTGGTCGCCTCCTCAAGCAGCCGTTCGGCCGCGCCGCGCCCGCGCGCGGCCGGATCGACCGCGATCGAATAGAGCCGCATGACCTTCGTTCCCCGCCGTCGCAGCAGGATCGCCTGCCCGACAACGCGCCCGCCAATCTTCGCGATGATAATCTCGGCGCTGGCGCTCGACAAAAGACGCCGCAGGGTTCGCCGCGAAAACCGGTCAGCCGTAAAGGAGAGCGCCTCGATCCGCTCGAGCGCGTCGAGGTCAGCCGGCGTCGCCTTTCGGGTCGTGATGCCGGTTTCGGCCTTCGTGATGGGGGTCCGCCTTTGCAAGGAATCGCCTCCGCATCTCAGTCCGTATCGGCCAGCCGCGCAACAACCTTTCCCGAATATAATCTAGGCGACCGTCGCTGCGACGGCCGAGCGGAGCGCCGGGATCAGCTCGCGCTCGAACCAGGGGTTCCTTTTCAGCCATGTGTTGTTGCGCCAGGACGGATGCGGCGTCGGAAACAGCGCCGGCGCATGCCCGCGCCAGCTTTCGACGGTCGCCGTCAACGTCGGCCCGCAGGCGGCGCCAAGATGCCAGCGCTGCGCATGGGC
>JBGSSK010000191.1:0-1656 GCA_041737095.1 Parvularculaceae bacterium
GCAGGGTGATCGCCTTGCGCCGCGCCGGCGCCATCGCGCGCTCGACTGACGGGCGAATGACCGCGCCGCCGTAACCGTCGGCGATGATCAGGCCCACCGCCGAAGGCAATAGCGAGCGCGGGAAGTCGGTGTTCACCGCAAAATAGAACTCGTCGCAGAAGCCGAGATAATCCTCCCATTTTTCGTCAGCCGTGAAGTCGGCTTCGCAGGACTTGATCTCGGCGATGATGAGCCGCCCCTTGGGGCACAAGCCCGCCATGTCGGCGCGGCGCCCGTTCGGCAACCTGAACTCCGCCATCGGCGCAAGGCCGAGCTCCCGGAATAGCCGGGAGACGCCGCGCGTCAGGCCGGCGGTGACTTCCGGCCGGGCGGCGAAGGCTTCTGGTTGAAGGCGCGCAGCCTGAACAACGTTCTGCATCTGTTCATGGAAGCCCGCCGGCGCGCCAAGGTCAAGACCCGACGTCTTCAGCCCTTGAGAACGAGTTCGCCGTTTTTCTGTTCGACGCTGTCGAGCTTCGACAAAAAGCTCATGCCGAGGAGGTTCATCGACAATTGCGCGTCCGGGAGGATGAAAGCGCGCACATTCTCGACGCGGATGCCGTCGATTTCGATCATTTCGATATCGATGAGAGCGGCTTTGGTCTCGCCATTGGCCGTCCTGACAGGATGCTGATAGTCCGCCCACGACACGTAAATGTTGGCGGCGCGCGCGTCGGATTCGCGCAAGGCGACGTAGCTCGCGCCGGTGTCGACAAGGAAAGACGCCGGTCGGCGATTTACCGCAGCGGTGACGAAATACTGATGATTTTCGCCGGCCGGAAGACGCACTTCGTTGGCGTAATAGGAGCGCTGGAAGGCTTTGGGCTGCGACGCCGGCGCGGCGCTCGCGAGAATTTCCTCGTGCGGGCCAGCCGCCGCCGTCTCGCGGGTCTCGAAATGCTTGACCGCAACAACCGTCGCGCAAATGCAGGCGACCGCCCCGAACAATTCCGACCGCATGCGCCGCGCTCCTCTTCGCCGGTTGAAGATCGCATGGGCGTGGTTAAGGATTGGCGGGCGAGCGTGGTAAACGAGGATTGAAGATCAGCCCGGAAATCCGAGAACTTCGGCCATCGAATAGAGCCCCGGCGGCTTTGAGGCCGCCCATTTCGCGGCGGCGACAGCGCCCTTGGCGAACAGGCTGCGATCAATCGCCCGGTGCGACAGCGAGACGACTTCCTCGCGAGACGCGAACATCACCTCATGATCGCCGATGACGCCGCCGCCTCTGATGACGGCGAAACCGATCGCGCCTTCCGGGCGCGCGCCGACGAAGCCGTCGCGCGTGCGGATAGCGGCGGCATCGAAATCGATGTTCCGCCCGTCGGCGGCGGCGCGTCCGAGCAACAGCGCAGTCCCCGACGGCGCATCGATTTTTGCGCGGTGATGCGCTTCGATGATCTCGATGTCGAAGTCCGGGCCAAGCCGCGCCGCCGCCTGACGAACGAGACCGGCGAGCAGATTGACGCCGAGCGACATGTTGCCGGATTTGACGATTGCGATCTTGCGCGCGAGCGCGGCGATCTCCGCCTCTTCCGCGATGTTGAAACCGGTCGTCCCGATGATGTGCGGAACCCCGGCCGCCGCGGCGAGGCGCGCATTGGCGAGGCTCGCCGC